>NZ_JADBRE010000002.1:0-135966 GCF_014930525.1 Enterobacter cloacae complex sp. S1 | reverse complement strand
TGTACTATATATAAATTACAATAAAACAAAAATCAATTAATACTTTTTTTTAAGCTCATTCCTATATGAATTTCTTGAATATTCTAATAAAGCCATCAAAGATATTAAATTACTTCTAATGTGCTTGTATTAATCACTAACTAAGATAATCCTAAAGTTATCGATTATGTTAACATTTGGCAGAGTAAGCATTCGCATACTTATACCCTTCCACAATTCTTCAAGCGCTCGTATTTGGCTTTCAAAAGCTCTGCCGGTGTCGGCCCCTTAGGCGATACTGGTGAGGGCAACGCCCGCCGAACAGGCGGAATTGGCTGCCCGGCCAGCACACGCTTTTCCCACATATCCAGAATTTCGCCAGCTTCACGCTCAAGTTCTTTCTGACTCAGTTGGCCATCAGTTCCGCGACGCCGCAGTTCCAGACAGATGTGGTAAAAAACCGGCTTCGGCCACGGATACTGCTCACTGCTCGGATACCGGAACACCAACTTACGCCACTTCCAGTATTCAGCCATGACGTCTGAGGTAGAGATCCCCAACACACAGCGCCCTTCCCTGCACCACTTGATAAACTGGCCTGGTGAAGGCAGGAATGGTCGCTCCTGACGGCGCACCATGCGCATGCCGGCTTCAACCTGCTCCAAGGTGGTTATCCCGTTTTCTTTGAACGCCAGCACCCACTGACGGCGAATCTCGTTCACGTCTTCCTGACTGCGATTAACCATGCTTGCTGGGAATGCAGCAGCCAGCTGTACGAATAGCCCGTTGATAATCTGAGCCACCTGCTGCGTTTGTTCGCGCTCGGTGTACTGCTCAGGCAGGTTGTGCGCTACGCGGCGAGCCTGTTCCCGGTCAAAATTGCGAATGCTCTCGGCAAGATTTTTCATTCCATCACCCCGTCAATCCAGTCGGTGTTATGCAGGTCGATGCCGCTCCGGGATGGCTTTGCCGTTCCGGTAGCGCGTAGCCGTTTTGTAGTGAGCTGATCCCACTGCTTTCGCAGACTTGAAGGGCTCAGGATGTTGTCTTTCCAGAACTCGTCCCGGTTGGCCCACTGGAACAGGTCACAGATTTCGTAGTGAGTACGCTTATCCTGGACGCGCATCAGCCTGATGGTGTTTGCCCATTCAGCCCAGTTTGGTTCAGATAGCGATGCGTTGACGGTGAGAAGCCTGTCGTAAATCCAGCGTGCGGCCTTGAGGTCGTCAGCGGATCCCCATGATTTACCTGCCGGGGTGTATATGCCGGCGGCAGCTTCTGGATGGCGTGAGAGAAACTTTTGAGTTTTCTGGTTTCGGGATTCGTCAGAATTCCGAGACGAGGATATTTTATTATTGTTCTTGTTATAGTCTTGGGTGTCTACCGTTTCCGGGAAGGTTTTTCCCGTTTTCGGTAACACTTTACCCGATTTCGGGAAGACTTTTCCCGTTTTCGGCTTGTCTAAAATCCAGGCTGAAAGGTCAGTATTTATACCGACAGTTTTCATCACGCCCTGCTTCTGATTGAAGATAATTTTGCGTTCTGCGAGTGACCTGAGCGCATCTGAAACGTGGGAATCACTCAGCCCAGTAAGCTCGGCGATCACCGTGTTCGTAACGCGGTCCTGCTTCTTGTTCCAGCCGTAGGTAAGCCAGATCACCGCCTCAAAACACTGCCACTCCCGGCCTGACATTCTCAGACGAGGCTTGAGCTGTTGGATCTCGTTAGCGACCTTGGTATACCCATTCGACAGGTCGGCCATACGACCTCCCGGTTGTTCGGTTCTGTGGGGGAAATTGATAATTTCAGCTGTGTTTGACATACTTAGCTCCGCAATTACACTCCGTTTTTGCACCTGAAAGCCGTTGGTGTTCGAGCACCGCGGCTTTCGCCTTTTCTGAAGTCTTCATATTGCCCCCAGCATGGTTGTGACCATCGCCAGCAGCGGCGCCGTAAGGTCCGGATCGATCCTGAACATTTCGAAAATCCCCTCGCCTAACTCCTTCAGTTTTTCCTTCTTAGGTGCATCGAGCATCAAAGCTTGCTTGGCCTCGCTCACCTCTTTTTCCAGCCTGGCCATCCGGTAGGCAAACGAGTCGTTCTTAACAACACGGTCTCGGTATCGAAGCGGTAATACGGACATGATCGCTGGCACCAACTGTTCGACGTTCTTTCGGTACGACGCGGAGTCTTCTTTGTTATCCAGCCAACGGAACAGCTTCACGTTCCAGACTTCGGGCTGACCTGAGAAGTCCACGCCATCAGGTTGAAGTTCTTCCGCCGCTTCCTGGATTTGAAGAGCTACAGCTACGCGCCCTTCTGCTGCCGCCCAAGCTCGTACCGCTGAGCAGATATCGCGATGTTCAATATCCTGCGCTGCCGATTCGCTTTGATGACACGGGAATATCAGTGGAGTAGAGGACGCTCTGCTACTCTGTTGAACTGAAACAGTTTGCATTGTTAAAGCTCCTGTTTGGGTAAACCGTCAGTGGGGTTTGGGTAAAGATCGGGCCGTAGTTCGTGTGGTGTAACACCTGTCATTTTGAAAATTGGAAAGATGTAACTAGGCGGAACTTTTCCGTGGTCACGATTCTTCCAATGACTTACCGACATACTCGTCACACCAAGCGCGATGCTGAGCTTTCTGGCTGAACCAGCGGCTTTAATCGCTTTATCGAGTGCGGACATATAATTCTCCTACTGATTAACAGCAAAAGTAAACCACAGATTTATATATATGGCAAATCATGAATTTATTGTGCGTGTAAACCAGATATTTACAATGACCCTATGAGAAAAGAAGAACCCAATCTCGTTCTGGTAGAACGCCTTACTGAGATCACTGATCGCGGCGTTACCAAGGCGGACATGGCACGCATAGCTGGAGTCACACCTCAGGCCGTAAACGGCTGGTTCAAAAAAGGAGTGATTAGTAAAAAATCAGCGCTGGCTATAGCTGACGCCGTTGGCATCTCTGTCGCCTGGCTACTTGGTGAAGATGTTGGAGAGAAAGACGGACTTAAGCCGGACGAACAGCGTCTCTTGGAGCTATACCGCCAATTGCCGGAAGAAGAACAGCAGAACATGTTACGAGTCGTTTCTCTTCGTTTGAAGGAACTCGATGAGCTTTATGCTAAATATATGGGACGCAGACTGAAGGGCGATGAGGCTTAAATCGCCAACTCTGATTATCAGCCTAACATTCTGAATTTTAAGACTTTGGATTTTAAAATATCCTATAGCTAGCCAATTAGTATGACTAGCGAGTAATGTAAGTAAAACAATCTGAATTCCGCTCAAACCGCTTGCAACTAAAATTCAGTTGCACTAATTTTGACAGAGGATGTATCCTTCGTGGGAAGAAAGGAAAAGCTGAAGGCTAAGCTAGATGGGTTGCCCAAAAATTTTACATGGGATGAACTTGTTACGCTTATGAGTCAATACGGTTTTAGACTACTGAATGCTAAAAGGGGTTCGGGACGGAAGTTCTACAACCAAACTATTGATAGATTAGCCATATTTCACGAACCTCACCCTGAAAACACTCTTAAAAGATACGTTTTAGAAGAAGTTAAACAGTTGTTGGAAGAGATTGAAGATCATGAATAACCTGATGAAGTACAAAGGTTACTATGGAAGTTCAAACATCTCGTTTGAAGATGGGGTCATTTACGGAAAGATCGAATGCATAACTGACCTTATCACTTACGAAGGAACTACTGTAGATGAACTGCGCTCAGCCTTCGAAGAAGCTGTTGACGATTATCTTGAAACTTGTGAAGAGCTCGGTAAAGCGCCAAACAAAACGATGAGTGGCACGTTTAATGTCAGGATCGGTGAAGAGTTGCATAAAAAAGCATATTTAGCTGCTGTTGCAAGAAATATGTCTTTAAATGACTTTGTTAAGCAATCTATAGCAGACGCCGTTAATGATAGAAAAGAAATTCACTATCACTTTGATAAACCTAGCGAATTTAGCGAGACTGTCTCTTTCTCTTACTCAAGGAAGCGCACAAGCGTGACATCTTCTTGGGAGATCGCCAAACATGGAGCTCGGCATTAATGCTAGAAAAGATACGTTTTACAGGATTTGATATTGAAGGTTCATCCTTGTATATCAATGAAAATGACGACTCTGAAGGTGGTAAATACAATTTAAAATTTTCAGATCAGAAAGTTACACCACAACTTGACGATGACGGCAACTTTCTCTTTATAGAAGTGACCCCAACAATGCAAGGGTATTCACGAGAAAGACCTGAGGCAGAAGTTGATGAAGATGAAGATGTAATTTTCCAAGTTCAAGTAAAACTTACGTTAACGTTTGAGTGCTTCCTTGACGAAGAGTTAACCCAAGATATTTACAATGAAAACTCATGGTTTTTTGAAAATTACGTATATATCTGTACTAAGCAAGCTATCGAGAAGATGCTGAAGGACACAGTTTTAGAGACAATATCTCTTCCCTGGTCTCCAGTCTATCCAAGAAGCTAGCAAAAAACCCGGCAAATATGCCGGGTTTTTTTAACCTTTCCCATAAACTCCATCGCCGCTCCCCACTAAGAACCCACCGTTCCCGACCATAGAGTCGGTATTTTTTTGCCTACAATCTGCCTAAAACTTCACAAAAATTGGGTATATAAACCATCGATTTACAATTAGCACAAGCCGGTAGTTGACACGTATATAAACCAGTGATTTAATTATTTCACCAAACGCATTATGAATCACCAAGGCAGGACGCCCACGAAGTAGCCGCCGACGGCATACGAATAGTCGGATGAGGTGGAGAGATTAACGCGCATCAGGTGTAAACGTTCCGCTGGCCGGCGATAAGGCAAACAGGGGTGAGAATGATTGATTTCGCACGCAAACCAGGACGGCAGCAGGCCGTAAAACTTAACTTGTTCGAAGTGATTCTTCGCCGCTTGTGCTACCTGCTGGCGCAAAAGGGGAATCCAGATGTGTAACTCAACGAAATGCGGGTACTGCGGCAAGCCGGTTAAACCGGAGGAAGTAGTCAAAAGTACCCTTCTCTATAGCAACGGCGCGCAGCTGGCGCGCAAAGAAAAAGAATACTGCTCTGAACGTTGTGCTTCGTACGACCAGATGGCACACGAGGCATAACGTAAAAGCCGCGCAAGGCGGCCCGTACGTCCGGTGCTCCCGACCAAAGTTACACCGGAAAACTACTTAAAAAACCAAAGTTCACCCAATGGGCGCTATCTCTGGCCCGGGGATCTTACATCCAAAAAAGAGGATCTCACATGGAATTTTTCTATGTAGTTAAGGCTACGCAGAAATCTGGCAAAGAAGACGCAGTGATTTGGTTCACCGCGAAGTCTGAAGCCCGCGCCAATCTCCAACTCGATGTTGCACTGGAAGAAGCAGGCATTGAAGAAACTGGCCGCGGTAAAGACTACGCCAAACCGATCCGCACCGATTTCCCCGTATATAACGACCTGCCGGAAGAAGGCACGGTGGATTACACCTGGTGCGAGCGCTACGCACTCCAGGACGATGGACGCACCTGGCTGCCAAAGGCAGGAGCTGAGTCTACTGGATCCGTGGTTAACACTGCCGCTCCGGAAACGACCGTTAAAGTCGAAACTATCGACGAGAGTGTTACGCTTGAAAACCGTACTCCAGCAGTCCGTTTTGCCTTCCACCTGACCAGCGACAAATATCAGACGCATATCAGTAAAGCGCAGCAGCTGGCTGCCAGCGAAATGTCACTGGATGAAGGCAACACCTATCTCCAGAATCTGCTACTGGCGAAGAACGACACCCCTGAAGTTGCCGAACTCAGCCTAAACGCTGAGTGGAAACTGGTACAGGCGATTAAGCAGGTATTCGCGCCAGATGAAGAGCACGAAATAAAACTATTTGCTGCTTTCATGGCCGACTGGTTGAGAGTAGATGCTGACGACCGCAATGAGGTAGTAAGAGAGTGGAGAAGCGGAAAGCTTACTCTGCTCAAATCAGAAAGAACCAGCGACGCCGGGGTTGAAACTGGCAAGCATATCGCTACTGATGACGGTATCCAGATCGGCGAGCACGACGATGAAAACACCCGTTATCCAGTGTGCAGAATGCCCTTCCGCAAGCAACTTCTTTCACAGTTCACCGCCGACGAACTGCGCCACCACGTAACCCGCGAGGAGTACGAAGCTATCAGCGCGCTCGAGATGGACACTGACAACAGCTACGTTCAGAACCTGCTGCTGGCGGCAGAAAACTGCGAAGAGATTAAGGGCTACGATACCAAAGACCTGTGGCGCTACACCGACGCCATTCGCAAGGTGTTCAGCCAGGAGAAGCGTCACGAACTCGCTTTGGTTCTCCGTTTCACCAAAATATGGGCAGAAACTGATTACATTGACCGTGGCATCCTAGCGCGTGAATGGGCTGCCGGTAACCGCATCAGCAGCGTGCAGCGTACTGATTCCGGCACTAACGCTGATGGCGGCTATGTTACCGACCGCGGCGAAGGCGCGCATCATACGATGGACACACTCGATCTGGAGATCGCATGCGCCCTTCTGCCTATGGATTTTCATCACTTTGAAATCCCCTCCAGCGTTTTGCGCCGCGCCAAAGAGATCGTGGCGAAGCGGGAAGAACCATGGAAATCATGGAGTGCCATTCTGCGCAACCAGCCTGGGGTTTTGTCGGTAAACCGCGCGGCTATCTTCAACGTGATCCGCATCGCTCCAGAAAACATTCATCACACGCCAGTGGCTCATCTTGAGTTCGTGAATAAAACCATGACGGCAGAGTTTAACTCCGCGGTTGAGCTTCTTCCGTTATCTGCGCCAGTTGTTGAGGTGGAAGCTCAAGCAGCTCAACCGAAAGTTGAAAACCTCGGAGGTGGAATTTACTCCATCGATGCCCTATTGGGTGGAACTACCGATTCGGTCATCAATACCTCCTCAAATGAAGTCCAAAAAACGGAAAACGCAGCGGAGACCACCAGCAATGTGCAGATGGAAACGACTCAGCCAGAGAAAGTCGAAAATACTGATCCGGTACAACCAGGCGAAGGCGCTGATGCAGCTGATAAGCAAGCAGTTACCGTAGCTCCGGCAGAGATATTGGCCGCAGCCGCTTTGAATATGAGTGGTACGGACCATGGGAAAAAGTTGTTGGAAAATTCCATATCCGTAAAGGCGACAAAGGTGAGTACCGAATCCCGGGCTGGACTTTGGCTGACGAAGCAGGGATAGGCATCATTATCCGTGCGACGCTGAAAGGTGAAGAGCAGCCGAGAGAACTTGATTTGTTGCTGGCTCAGGCCCGCACCAGAAACTCTACCCTGTGGGCAGACGATCCTCGCCAGCAGTTGGCGTACCTGGCCGTCAAACGCTGGGCGAGACTGTTCTGCCCGGATGTGATTCTGGGTGTATATACCCCGGATGAACTCGATGATCGCCGTGAAGAACGAGAGTTAAATCCTGCACCGGCGCAGCATGTAAGCCTTGCAGATATTTCAGGTGACAACGTCACTACGACTCAAACGGCTCAGGAATCAGCTCAAAATATTGATGCACTTGCTGATGATTTCCGCGACCGCATCGAGGCGGCTCAGGATGTGGATAGCGCTAAAGCTCTGCGCGCAGATATTGAAACAGTGAAAGCAACGCTGGGTTCTGCCCTGTTCACTGAGCTGAAAAACAAGGCCGTGAAGCGTTATTACCTGGTTGATGCACGGAACAAAGTCGAAGCTGCCATCAATTCCTTGCCACCTTCAGATGAGCCCGATGCATCTGAGCGGTTCGCAGAAGTAGAGCGCGTTCTTGCATCATCGAAACGCCATCTGGGCGACGAACTGCATGGTCAGTTCAGCATCACCCTGGCGGATATGAAACCGGAATACGTGGACTAACGAGATCGGGAGGGGAAACCCTCCCTCAAGGAGAAGAAATGCGACTGATTAATCGAGGCAGTAAGCAATCCCCTTTGGCTCGCCAGGCATGTGAAATCGCACTCGCAGCCCACCAGCAAAGATATGGTGACTATGGGCGCAGCAAGATGAAAGAGACCTATACGGTGAGAGTGGAAGGCGTGAAGGTCTGGGTTGAGGTGGTCAACTGCAAGGCAAGCTACGTGGCCACAGCAATGACAGGCATGCGCCGACTGCGTTCCCTGCCCGGCCAGGCAAACTGAAACTAAAATATCAACGACTAAAGACCGGCATATCTATACTCGTGCCGGTTACCTGAGGTGAACCATGTCGCAGGTAATTTACGATTCAGAATGGGGCGTTGCTTCAAAACTAAAAGAGAAGACAGGCCTTACAGATCGTCAGATTAAAAGCTATCGCCAAACCTCCTGGGTAGAAGGTGTTCATTTTAAGAGAATCCCATTGGATGGAAGCAGCTCCGAAGAGCGAGGACTTGTCTGGTACAACATCCCAAGCATTAATAGGTTTGTGAAGGAGGCATAATGACTGCAATGCCAACGGGTGTTGAGATCCACAACAATAAGATACGAATAAGTTTTAAATTTCAGGGCGTTAGATGCCGAGAAACATTAAAAGGATGGATCGTAAATGCGTCGAATCTCAAAAAAGCCGGGAATTTAAGGGCCAAAATTGTAAGCGAGATTCAACTGGGTACTTTTGACTATCGGGGCGTGTTTCCGGAGTCAAAAGTAGCAGCAAAGTTTTATACATCTAAAAACATTACGACGTTCGCCGAACTTGCATCAACCTGGTATGAAAACCATAAAATCGATCTCTCACCCAATGCCACGAGAAGCTATGGGATAGCTGTAAGAACGTTAACGAAACTAATCGGCCCTGAAACGCTGGTTGCATCCATCACCAACAGCGACATTCTGGGCTGGAGAAAGGAATTACTGACTGGCGAGACTAACTATGCTCCCGAAAACAGAAGAAATAAAACTGGCCGCGCCGTTAGAACAGTAGATTATTATCTGGCCATCCTGCGACAAATCCTCGACTATGCTGTTAAAAATAAAGTCATTTCATATCAACCATATGTCGGGATAAAAAGGCTTCGAAAAGGGCAAACAAAACCAGATCCGCTTTTGAGACATGAGTTTGAGCAGTTGAAAGAGACTGCTCCGGCTCAGCAGAAAAACATGTGGCAATTCTTTGCTTACACCGGAGTTCGGCCCGGGGAGCTTTGCGCTCTTGCCTGGGAGGATATCGATCTTAATTCCGGCGAAGCTACGATTGCACGCAATCTCACTCAGGAAGGCTTGTTTGGACCACCCAAAACCGAAGCTGGATACCGGACGATAAAGTTACTGGAGCCGGCTCTGGAAGCTTTGCGAGCTCAAAAGGAACTTACCGGGAGTGCCCCTAAGGTACCAGTCACTTTCCACCACCGGGAGTTCGGGAAGACGGAAACGCAAAAGCTGCACTTTGTGTTTATGCCCCGACCTCTGAAAGGCAAGCAAGCTGCGTACTATTCAGTCAGCTCAATTGTGTCACTATGGGATATAACGGTAAGACGATCGGGCATTCGCCGCAGACGCCCCTATCAGCTGCGTCATACATACGCGTGCTGGATGTTGTCGGCAGGAGCTAATCCTGCTTTTATAGCGAATCAGATGGGTCATGAGAATGCAGAGATGGTCTTCCATGTATACTCTGCGTGGATAAATGCTCTCGATAGCGATCAGGTATCATTTTTGAATCAGCGCTTTGGCGGATATGCTAATGCCCCCATAGTGCCCCTGAAGCTAAAAACAAAATAATTAATTGCTTGATTTTCCGGTGATATTTAATGAAAAAGCTGTTTGTGCAGTTTTATCTCCTGCTGTTTGTCTGCTTTCTGGTGATGACCATGCTGGTCGGGCTGGTCTACAAATTCACCGCAGAGCGCGCGGGCAGGCAATCCCTGGACGATCTGATGAAAAGCTCGCTCTACCTGATGCGTAGCGAGCTGCGAGAAATTCCTCCTCATGACTGGGCGCGCACGTTAAAAGAGCTGGATCTGAATCTGTCGTTTGATTTGCGTATCGAACCCATGAAGGATTTTGACTTAGCGCCGCCTGCGATGCAGCGTCTGCGCGACGGAGACATCGTCGCACTGGACGAGAAATATACCTTCATTCAGCGTATTCCACGCAGCCATTATGTTCTGGCCGTCGGGCCAGTGCCCTATCTCTATTACCTGCACCAGATGCGCCTGCTGGATCTCGCTCTGCTGGGCTTTATTGCCATTTCGCTCGCTTTACCTGTGTTCATCTGGATGCGACCGCACTGGCAGGACATGCTGAAACTGGAATCCGCCGCACAGCGTTTTGGGGAGGGTCATTTAACTGAACGCATACATTTCGACAGCGGTTCCAGTTTTGACCGGCTCGGTATTGCCTTCAACCAGATGGCCGATAACATTAATGCCCTGATTGCCAGCAAGAAGCAGCTGATCGATGGCATTGCGCATGAACTGCGCACTCCGCTGGTACGCCTGCGTTATCGCCTGGAGATGAGCGAGAACCTCACCAGTGCGGAATCGCAGGCGCTCAATCGGGATATTGGCCAGCTTGAAGCGCTGATTGAAGAGCTGCTCACCTATGCCCGCCTCGATCGGCCTCAGACGGAGTTGCACCTCAGTACACCGGATCTCCCCGTCTGGCTACAGACGCATATTAACGATGTGCAGAGCGTTAACCCTCAGCGAAAACTGCTGACAGCCATTACCCCCGGCGCGTACGGCGCACTGGACATGCGGCTGATGGAACGCGTGCTGGATAATCTGATGAACAACGCCATGCGCTACAGCGAAACGACGCTGCGCATAGGTTTAGATTTGCAGGGAAGCCAGGCGATTCTGTGTGTGGAAGACGATGGCCCCGGCATTGAGCCGGCGGAGCGTGAAAAAGTTTTTGAGCCGTTTGTGCGCCTCGATCCCAGCCGCGATCGGGCTACCGGCGGCTGTGGTCTGGGGCTGGCAATTGTCCGTTCTATTGCCCAGGCGATGGGCGGTTCGGTTCGCTGCGAAGCGAGCGAGCTGGGTGGGGCCCGGTTCGTCTTTAGCTGGCCGATCTATCACAATATTCCCCTTCCCGTACCTGCCTGACCTAAACCGCACGCTGGCCTGACCCGGCGTGTTGTGCTATATCAAAAGTATGTTGTAACTAATTAAGGGCTGCCATGGCAACTTACGATCTCATCGAAAGGCTTAACACCACATTTCGGGAAATAGAGCAGGCGTTACTGACCCTCACGGGGCAACTTCAGGACTGCCGCCTGCTGGCCGCCCGCGTCTTTTCTCTGCCCGAGGTGGTGAAAGGCGCCGAGCACGACCCGCTGAACACCATTGAGGTGACGCAGCATATTGGCAAGGCGGCGCTGGAAATGACGTTGCAGCACTTTCGTCGCCTTTTCATCCAGCAGCAGTCTGAAAATCGCAGCAGTAAGGCCGCCGTTCGCCTGCCCGGCGTCATCTGCCTGCAAACGGATGCCGCAACGCGTGAAGGAATTGAGGCGCAGATTACGCATATCAATACGCTGAAAGCCGCCTTTGAGAAGATTGTAACCGTTGAGTCCGGGCTGGCGCCGGCTGCCCGTTTTGAATGGGTGCATCGCCAGCTTCCGGGGCTGATCACCCTGAATGCTTACCGCACGCTGACGGTACTGCGCCACCCCGCCACGCTGCGCTTCGGCTGGGCCAACAAGCACATCATTAAAAATTTCACGCGCGACGAGATCCTCGCCCAGCTGGAGAAAAGCCTGAAATCGCCGCGAACGGTCGCCCCGTGGTCGCGGGAACAGTGGATTGAACGGCTGGAGCAAGAGTACCACAGCATTGCCTCCCTGCCGGCTGATACCCGTCTTAAAATAAAGCGTCCGGTGAAGGTGCAGCCTATCGCCCGCGTCTGGTATGCCGGGCAACAAAAGCAGGTGCAATACGCCTGCCCGACGCCGCTGATTGCGCTCTACGATGCCGATCAGGGTGCGGTGGTGCCGGATATCGGGGAACTGCTGAACTACGATGCTGAAAACGTTCAGCATCGCTATAAACCCCAGGCTCAGCCGCTACAGCTGATTATTCCGCGGCTGCACCTGTATGTCGCGCAGTGATTACCTGAGGCTGCCCACCATCGCTTCCGGGCGGACCCAGGCATCAAACTCGGCGTCCGTCAGGTAGCCCAGCGCCAGCGCAGAGGCTTTCAGGGTAAGCCCCTCTTTGTGCGCTTTTTTAGCGATTTCGGCCGCTTTGTCATAACCAATATGGGTGTTCAGCGCCGTTACCAGCATCAGAGACTCATTCAGCAGCTGGCTGATTCGCTCGCGATTAGGCTCAATGCCCACCGCGCAGTGCTCGTTAAAGCTCTCCATGCCATCGGCCAGCAGACGAATCGATTGCAGTACGTTGTGGATCACCATCGGACGATAGACGTTAAGCTCGAAGTTACCCGACGCGCCGCCCATGTTAACCGCCACGTCATTACCCATCACCTGACAGCACAGCATGGTCATAGCTTCGCACTGGGTCGGGTTCACTTTACCCGGCATAATGGAGCTGCCCGGCTCGTTTTCCGGAATGCTAATTTCGCCGATGCCGCAGCGCGGGCCGGAGGCCAGCCAGCGCACGTCGTTGGCAATTTTCATCAGCGAGGCCGCCAGCCCTTTCAGCGCGCCATGGGTATGCACCAGCGCATCACAGGTCGCCAGCGCTTCGAATTTATTCGGAGCGGTAACAAACGGCTGCCCGGTGATCTTCGCCAGCTCTTCGGCCACGCGCACCGCGTACTCGGGATGGGTGTTTAAGCCAGTGCCCACCGCCGTCCCGCCGAGCGCCAGCTCCGCCAGATGCGGCAGGCTGTTGTCGATATGCTTAAGGTTGTGCTCCAGCATCGCCACCCAGCCGGAGATCTCCTGACCAAGCGTCAGCGGCGTGGCGTCCTGAAGGTGCGTACGACCAATTTTAACGATGTCGCGGAAGGCCTGCGCTTTCTCGTTAAGCGTAGATTTAAGCACGTTGAGCTGCGGGATAAGCTGCTCGCGGATTGCGATGACGGCCGCCACGTGCATGGCCGTCGGGAACACGTCGTTGGAACTCTGGCTTTTGTTCACGTCATCGTTCGGGTGGACCTTGCGCTCCATGCCGCGCACGCCGCCAAGAAGCTCGCTTGCGCGGTTCGCCAGCACCTCGTTCATGTTCATGTTGCTCTGGGTGCCTGAGCCGGTCTGCCAGATGGCAAGGGGGAATTCGTCGGGATGTTTGCCCGCCAGCACTTCGTCGGCGGCATTGATGATGGCGGTGGCTTTATCGGCATCCAGCAGGCCCAGATCCTGATTGACTTTGGCGGCAGCGCGTTTGGTCAACGCCAGCGCCTGGATTAGCGAGACGGGCATTTTCTCTGTCGAAATGCGGAAATGCTCCAGCGAACGCTGGGTTTGTGCGCCCCATAGCTTGTCGGCCGGGACGTCGATGGCGCCCATGGAGTCTTTCTCGCGGCGATGCATTGTCATTACTTACTCCTTGATAACAAAGATGGGATTGCTCACATGCTTAAGAGATAAGTATTGATGACTTCTGAGAAACGTTATGGCGCTTTGTGCGCTCTTTTTGATGTCGGGTGGCGGCTGCGCCTTACCCGACCTACGAGAATGTAGGCCGGGTAAGCGTCAGCGCCACCCGGCAATTTACAGAATTACTTCACACACGCCGAACACTGGGAAGACTGGATCTGTTTGAAGAAATCGTTACCTTTGTCATCCACGAGGATGAACGCCGGGAAGTCTTCCACTTCAATTTTCCAGATCGCTTCCATACCCAGTTCCGGGTACTCCACGCACTCCAGGCTCTTGATACTGCCCTGCGCCAGCACCGCTGCCGGGCCGCCTATGCTGCCGAGGTAGAAGCCGCCGTGCTTGTGGCACGCGTCCGTCACCTGCTGGCTGCGGTTGCCTTTCGCCAGCATGATCATGCTGCCGCCGTTGGCCTGCAACTGGTCGACGTAGGAGTCCATACGGCCCGCCGTAGTTGGGCCTAACGAGCCGGAAGCATATCCATCAGGCGTTTTTGCCGGGCCTGCGTAGTAGATCGGGTGATCTTTAATGTACTGCGGCAGCCCTTCGCCGTTGTCCAGGCGCTCTTTCAGCTTCGCATGGGCGATGTCGCGGCCCACGATAATCGTCCCGTTCAGGGAGAGACGCGTCGAGACCGGATACTGCGAAAGCTGCGCCAGAATCTCTTTCATCGGACGATTCAGGTCCACGCGAACCGCTTCCCCCTCGCCCGCTTTACGCAGTTCTTCAGGGATGTATTTGCCCGGGTTGTTCTCCAGCTTCTCGATCCAGATGCCGTCGCGGTTGATCTTCGCTTTGATGTTACGGTCCGCTGAACAGGAAACGCCCATCCCCACCGGACAGGAAGCACCGTGGCGCGGCAGGCGGATCACGCGAATGTCATGCGCGAAGTATTTGCCGCCAAACTGCGCGCCCAGCCCCAGATTCTGCGCTTCGGCCAGCAGTTCCTGCTCAAGCTGCACGTCCCGGAACGCCTGACCATGTTCGTTACCTTCCGTTGGCAGGCCATCGTAGTATTTGGTTGAGGCCAGCTTAACGGTTTTCAGGGTGCTTTCAGCAGACGTACCGCCAATCACAAACGCGATATGGTACGGCGGGCAGGCCGCGGTGCCGAGGGTGCGCATCTTCTCGACCAGATAATTCTTCAGCTTGCCCGGGGTGAGCAGCGCTTTGGTTTCCTGGTAAAGATAGGTTTTGTTGGCTGAACCGCCGCCTTTGGCGATGCAGAGGAATTTGTACTCGTCACCGTCAACGCTGTAGAGGTCAATCTGCGCAGGCAGGTTGGTGCCGGTGTTCACCTCTTTGTACATATCCAGCGCCGCGTTTTGCGAATAGCGCAGGTTGTCTTCGGTGTAGGTATTGTAAACGCCGCGCGCCAGCGCCGCTTCGTCACCGCCGCCGGTCCAGACGCGCTGGCCTTTTTTACCGGTGATAATCGCCGTGCCGGTGTCCTGGCAGGTCGGCAGAATGCCTTTCGCCGCGATATCAGAGTTACGCAGGAATTGCAGGGCAACGTACTTATCGTTCTCACTGGCTTCCGGGTCGCTCAGGATATCAGCAACCTGCTGCTGATGCGCCGGACGGAGCATAAAGGAAGCATCATGGAAGGCTTGCTGCGCCAGCAACGTCAGCGCCTGCGGGTCAACTTTGAGGATCTCCTGCCCTTCAAACTCAGAGACAGAAACGTAATCGCGGGTTAACAGGTAATACTCGGTCCGATCCTGACTGAGGGGGAAAGGATCCTGATAATGGAAGGGTTTATTCGACATTGTTCTCTCACTTACTGCTTCGGTCTGTTTATTCAGGGCAGATGTTCCGCTGCCCGGCTTAAAAGCGAGTCAGCTTATCCTACACAATTTTTTAACAAAAACTGAGACTAGTACGACTTTTTACATCCGCAGGTTACTTCCATTCGGTTTATTGCTTTAATACGCGGAGTTAATTCCACATATGAATCAGGGCTTGATAATGCAAAAACTCATCAACTCAGTGCAAAACTACGCCTGGGGAAGTAAAACTGCGTTAACGGATCTCTACGGTATCGCCAACCCGGACAACCTGCCGATGGCAGAGCTGTGGATGGGCGCGCATCCGAAGAGCAGCTCAAAAATTGAAGATGCCAGCGGCCAGGTTCGCAGCCTGCGTGACGTCATCGACGCCGACAAAGCCGCACTGCTCGGCGATAAAGTGGCGAATCGTTTTGGTGAGCTGCCGTTTCTGTTCAAGGTATTGTGCGCCGACCAGCCGCTCTCCATTCAGGTTCACCCGAACAAAAAAGCCTCTGAGCTGGGCTTTGCCAAAGAAAATGCCGCCGGTATTCCGTTAGACGCCGCAGAGCGTAACTACAAAGATCCTAACCACAAGCCAGAACTGGTTTTCGCCCTTACCCCTTTCCTGGCGATGAATGCCTTCCGCGAGTTTTCGGAAATCATCTCCCTGCTGCAACCTGTCGCCGGGGCTCACAACGCGATCGCCCATTTCCTGGAAAACCCGAACGCAGAAGCCTTGAGCGAGCTGTTTGCCAGCCTGCTGAATATGCAGGGCGAGGAAAAATCCCACGCGCTGGCGGTGCTGAAAGCCGCGCTGAACAGCCAGCAGGGTGAGCCATGGGACACCATTCGCGTAATTTCCACGTTTTATCCGGACGACAGCGGTCTCTTCTCTCCGCTGCTGCTGAACGTGGTGAAGCTCAACCCGGGCGAAGCGATGTTCCTGTTCGCTGAAACCCCGCACGCCTACCTGAACGGCGTGGCGCTGGAGGTGATGGCTAACTCCGATAACGTACTGCGCGCGGGCCTGACGCCAAAATACATCGACATCCCTGAGCTGGTTGCCAACGTGAAGTTCGTGGCGAAACCTGCTGCGGAGCTGCTTACGCAGCCGGTGAAAAACGGCGCAGAGCTGGACTTCCCGATTCCGGTTGACGATTTTGCCTTCTCGCTGCACGACCTCAGCGCAGACGAAACCGCCATTGCACAGGAGAGCGCCGCGATCCTGTTCTGTGTAGAAGGCGAAGCGACGTTGCATAAAGATAGCGAGCGTCTGGTGCTTAAACCGGGTGAATCCGCCTTTGTCGCGGCCAACGAGTCGCCTGTCCGGGTGAGCGGCACCGGTCGCCTGGCGCGTGTTTTTAATAAGCTTTAGGGACTTACTGAATTTTTTAACAACTCTTGCTAAGCTAGTAACAGGCGTTGTAACACCAGGCGGTTTTAACCGCCTGGTTTCATTTTAGGGATAATCGCAATGAAAAAATCGGTCGTAGCGGTAGGAGTGATTGTTGCTTTAGGCGTGATCTGGACGGGTGCTTCCTGGTATACCGGGAAACAGCTGGAAAGCCGTCTGGCAGAGATGATGACGCAGGCAAACAGCGAGATTAAGCGCAGCGCGCCTGAAGCAGGTCTGGAGCTGAGCTACCAGAACTACCAGCGTGGCGTGTTTACCAGCCATATGCAGGTGGTGGTGAAGCCGGTTGCGGGTAATCAGAACGCCTGGCTGAAACCGGGCCAGAGCGTGGTGCTGGATGAAGTGGTCAGCCACGGTCCGTTCCCGCTGGCGCAGTTGAAAAAGTTTAACCTGATCCCCTCTATGGCATCCGCCAGAACCGTACTGGTGAATAACGAGGTGACGAAGCCGATTTTCGATATGGCGAAAAATGAGTCGCCGTTTGAGATCAATACCCGCATCAGCTATGCCGGTGATACGCATTCCGACATCGACCTGAAAGCCCTGAATTACGAACAAGGCACCGACAAAGTCGCCTTCAGCGGCGGTAATTTCCAGCTTGATGCCGATCGCGACGGCAAGAATGTCTCCCTGACCGGCGATGCCGCCAGCGGCCTGGTGAATTCAGTCAATGAATATAACCAGAAGGTTCAGCTTACCTTCAACAACCTGAAAGCCAGCGGCAATAGCCGTATGACCGATTTTGATGAGCGTATCGGCGACCAGAAACTGAGCCTCGATAAGATCGCCATTGCGATCGAAGGCAAAGAGATGGCGGTGCTTGAAGGCATGGATCTGGACGGTAAGTCTGACGTGTCCAAAGACGGTAAAAGCATCAACACCCAGCTGGATTACAGCCTGAAAAGCCTGAAAGTACAAAATCAGGATCTCGGTACCGGTAAGCTGTCGCTGAAAATCGGCAACATTGACGGCCAGGCGTGGCACGAATTCAGTCAGAAATACAGTAAAGAGAGCCAGGCTCTGCTGACCGATGCTGCCCTGCAACAGAACCCGCAGGCGTACCAGCAGCAGGCGATGACGGTGCTGTTTAATAACCTGCCGATCCTGCTGAAGGGCGAGCCGGTGATTACCGTTGCGCCACTGAGCTGGAAAAACGGCAAAGGCGAAACCAACTTCAACCTGTCGCTGTTCCTGAAGGATCCGGCCGCCGCGGCCGGCGAACCGCAGACCCTGGCGCAGGAAGTTGACCGCAGCGTGAAATCGCTCGACAGCAAGCTGACCATCCCGATGGATATGGCGACCGAGTTCATGACGCAGATTGCGAAACTTGAAGGGTATGGTGAAGAAGATGCAGGGAAACTGGCAAACCAACAGGTGAAAGGCCTGGCGGCGATGGGCCAGATGTTCCGCATCACGAAGGTGGAAGACAACACCATTTCCACCAGCCTGCAATATGCTAATGGCCAGGTGACGCTCAACGGCGACAAAATGCCGCTGGAAGAGTTTGTCGGTATGTTCGGTATGCCGACGCTGGGCATTCCGGCACCGGCTGAACCGGCAGCGCCGCCGGCAGTACCGCAGCAGTAAACGAAAAACCCCTCGCATGAGGGGTTTTTTATTGCCGGGTGGCGCTGACGCTTACCCGGCCTCCGATCCTGAGTCGTTGTAGGCCCGTGGAAGCAAAGCGTTTACTTCACCGTCACTAACCGCGCAGCCACAATCTGATGCCCGGCCTGCACGTCCGTATTTTCAATGCGCTGCATGATCCTGTCTGCCAGGGTGTACCCCATTTCACGAGCCGGCGTCGTCGCCCAGACGATGGGGAGATCGTCTAATGCATTTTCACCGACATCCGCAAACGCCCCCAGCGCCACCTGATGGCCGAAGAACGTTTCTACCCCGCCCTCACCGCTCTGTCGTCCGGCGCGGATCAAACCGAACCACGCCCCCATCGCAATGACGTCGTTATAGCAAATCACCGCGCTGATCGTCGGGCTGTTGCGAAGCAGCGTGCCGATGGCTTCCGCGGCTTTTTTCTGGCTGGATTCACACTCCACCACCCATTCGCTGTGAAACGGCAGGCCGTATTTGATGAGCGTGGAGCAGTAACCGCCCACCCGCTCGGCACGCGTCAGGGACGAGCTTTTACCGCCGAGCCAGGCGATGCGCTGATGGCCGCGATGAATAAGATGCTCGGTCAGCATTTGCGCGGCCTGCATGTTATCTGGCCGAAGGGTATCGGCTTCGTCGAGATAGCTTGCGCGCGAGGCAAACACCAGCGGTACGCCTTTCTGCGCCGCGCGCTCACACAATTCACTGCCCACGCCGGACGCGCCGGCCACGATCACCCCATCCACCCCTTGCATCAGCAGCATATCCAGCCTGGAGAGCAGCTGCTCCGGTTCGCGCCCACCGTGGAGCAGGAAAACCATTCGCCCCTGCGCTTCAAGCGCCTCGGTAAGCCCGGCGGTCAGTTCTGCATAAAACGGCGACGTGAGGTCGCGAACGATCAGCCCTATCACCCCGCTTTGCCCACCGCGCAGCGCCGACGCCTGGCGATTACGCACAAAGCCTAACTGCTCAACGGCCTCGTTGACGCGCTGACCCGTTGCAGGAGAGATGCGCCCCTTCCCGCTCAATACCAGCGAAACGGTGCTGACGGAAACCCCCGCCGCCAGCGCGACATCGTTGATGGTGATCTTTTTCGCTACAGCCATGTGGTGGCGTGACTCCTTGATAATGAGATCGCTAAAACGTTTTATCAATACGTTATCTTTATACTACCAGTAAAAGCCTGAGAATGTGATTTAGCGCGCACTAAAGTTTGATAAAACGTTTTATCTTCTCGCCCCATCGAGGTCGTTAAATCTCTTTCTACCATTTAAGGAGTCGTTTTATGACGACGAAAGCAGCACAAAAAATATCGCTGTGGGAGTTTTTCCAGCAACTGGGTAAAACCTTTATGCTGCCCGTGGCGCTTCTCTCTTTTTGCGGGATCATGCTGGGGATCGGCAGCTCGTTAAGCAGCCACGACGTCATTACCCTGATCCCTTTCCTCGGAAATCCGGTACTTCAGGCGATCTTCATCTGGATGAGCAAGGTCGGCTCTTTTGCCTTTAGCTTCCTGCCGGTAATGTTCTGTATCGCCATTCCTCTGGGTCTGGCGCGCGAAAATAAAGGCGTGGCGGCGTTTGCGGGCTTCGTTGGCTATGCGGTCATGAACCTTGCGGTTAACTTCTGGCTGACTGCCAAAGGGATCCTGCCCACGACCGACGCGGCGGTACTGAAAGCCAATAACATTCAGAGCGTGATTGGTATTCAGTCCATCGATACCGGGATCCTTGGAGCCGTGATCGCGGGGGTGATTATCTGGATGCTGCACGAGCGCTTCCACAACATCCGCCTGCCCGATGCGCTGGCCTTCTTCGGCGGGACCCGCTTTGTGCCAATCATTACGCTGGTTGTGATGGGTCTGTTTGGTCTGATCATCCCTCTGATTTGGCCGATTTTTGCCATGGGGATCACCGGTATCGGCCGCATTATCAATGGCGCGGGTGATTTCGGCCCGATGATTTTCGGTACGGGTGAACGTCTGCTGCTGCCATTTGGTTTACAGCATATCCTGGTTGCCCTGATCCGCTTTACCGAAGCCGGCGGTACCATGGACGTTTGCGGTCATTCCGTTAGCGGTGCGCTGACCATCTTCCAGGCCCAGCTGAGCTGCCCGACCACTCACGGCTTCTCTGAAAGTGCGACGCGTTTCCTCTCTCAGGGTAAAATGCCTGCCTTCCTCGGCGGCCTGCCGGGCGCAGCGCTGGCGATGTACCACTGTGCCCGTCCGGAAAATCGTCATAAAATTAAAGGTCTGCTGATCTCCGGCGTTATTGCCTGCGTGGTGGGCGGTACGACAGAACCTATCGAGTTCCTGTTCCTGTTCGTAGCGCCGGTACTGTACCTCATCCACGCCGTACTGACGGGCCTGGGCTTTACCGTGATGGCTGTGCTCGGTGTGACCATCGGTAACACCGACGGTAACGTAATTGACTTCGTGGTCTTCGGTATCCTGCACGGCCTGTCCACCAAGTGGTATCTGGTGCCGGTTGTGGCCGCCATCTGGTTCGCGGTTTACTATGGGATCTTCCGCTTCGCCATCACCCGCTTTAACCTGAAAACGCCTGGCCGCGATACCGATACGGCCACCAGCGTTGAACAGGCGGTAGCCGGCACTGTTGGGAAATCCGGATATAACACGCCGGCTATTCTGGCGGCGCTGGGCGGTGCGGATAACATTACCTCTCTGGATAACTGCATCACCCGCCTGCGTTTGTCGGTGGCGGACATGTCCAAAGTGGATACCAACGCACTTAAAGCTAACCGGGCTATCGGCGTGGTACAGTTAAATCAACACAATTTGCAGGTCGTCATTGGCCCGCAGGTACAGTCAGTGAAGGATGAGCTGGCAACCCTGATGCGAACCGTCGAAGCCTGATGCCTCGCCCCCTCGTCATGAGGGGGTTTTACTTTACGGAGCACCGTCATGTTTGATTTTTCAACCGTCGTGGATCGACACGGCACCTGGTGTACCCAGTGGGATTATATCGCTGACCGTTTTGGCGCTGCCGACCTGCTGCCCTTCACCATCTCTGATATGGATTTCGCCACCGCCCCCTGCATTACCGATGCGCTGCACCAGCGAATAAACCACGGGGTGTTTGGCTACAGTCGCTGGAAAAATGACGAATTTCTGGCCGCCGTGGCGCACTGGTTCCGGCAACGCTTTAACAGTCAGATTGATACCGAAACCGTGGTGTATGGGCCGTCGGTCATTTATATGGTCTCGGAGCTGATCCGCCTCTGGTCCTCGCCTGGCGACGGCGTGGTGGTCCATACCCCGGCTTACGATGCCTTTTATAAAGCCATCGACGGCAACCAGCGTACCGTTGTTTCCGTGCCGATGCAGAAAACAGCGCATGGCTGGGAGGGCAATATGGCCGCGCTGGAAGCAGCGCTGTCAAAACCGGAAAACAAGGTGCTGCTGCTGTGTAGCCCGCAAAACCCGACCGGCAAAGTCTGGACGCGGGAAGAGCTGACCACAATGGCGGCCCTGTGTGAACGTTATGACGTAGCGGTGATCAGCGACGAAATTCATATGGACATGGTATGGGGCACGCATCGTCATACCCCGTGGAATGAGGTTGCGCGCGGTAAATGGGCGCTGCTGACCTCGGGTTCCAAAAGCTTCAACATTCCGGCGCTGACGGGTGCCTGGGGGCTTATCGCCGATGACGCCAGCCGTAACGCCTATCTGAATGCATTAAAAGGTCGGGACGGACTCTCTTCCCCTTCCGTGCCGGCGCTGACCGCGCACATTGCTGCCTACCGACAGGGAGAACCCTGGCTGGACGCGCTGCGGATCTATCTCGAAGAAAACCTGCGCTACATTGCTGACGAACTGAATACTGCATTTCCGACACTCAACTGGCAACCGCCCGAGGCCACCTATCTGGCATGGATCGATCTCAGCCCGCTTGGCATTGATGACAATACGCTGCAAAACGTGCTGATTGATCAGCAAAAAGTGGCCATCATGCCGGGATATACCTACGGGGATGAAGGTAAAGGCTATGTGCGTCTGAACGCTGGCTGTCCGCGTAGTAAGCTTGAACAGGGCGTTCAACGCCTTATCGCTGGCATCAACACTCTGCTGTAAATCATTTGCGCAACGGAATATTCCCTTGCGCAAATAGCTTTTTACCCCGTTTTGTTTTTATAATATGGCGCACTTTAACCAGCAAAGAGTGCGACCATGATTGATACACGCCTGCCTTTAACTGATATTCACCGCCACCTCGACGGAAACATTCGTGCCCAAACCATTCTCGATCTTGGCCGCCAGTTCAATTTAACCCTCCCTGCCGAAACGCTTGAAACCCTGATCCCGCATGTTCAGGTCACGTCGAACGAACCGGATCTGGTGAGTTTTCTGAGCAAGCTCGACTGGGGCGTGAAGATGCTGGCCTCGGTCGATGCCTGTCGCCGTATCGCCTTTGAAAACATCGAAGATGCCGCGCGTAACGGCCTGCACTATGTTGAACTGCGTTTCTCCCCGGGCTATATGGCGATGACCCACAACCTCCCCGTAGCGGGCGTGGTTGAAGCGGTCATTGAAGGCGTGCGTGAAGGCTGCAAAACCTTTGACGTTCAGGCGCGTTTGATTGGCATTATGAGCCGTACCTTCGGTGAAGCGGCCTGTCTTCAGGAACTGGAAGCATTACTGGCGCATCGCGACCAGATCACCGCCATCGACCTGGCCGGTGACGAGCTGGGCTTCCCGGGCAGTCTATTCCTGTCTCATTTCAACCGCGCACGTGATGCAGGATGGCATATTACCGTTCATGCGGGGGAAGCCGCGGGGCCGGAAAGCATCTGGCAGGCCATTCGTGAACTGGGTGCGGAACGTATAGGTCATGGCGTGAAAGCCATTGAAGATCGCGCGCTGATGGATTTCCTCGCCGAACAACGTATTGGAATCGAATCCTGCCTGACCTCCAATATTCAGACCAGTACAGTGGCGTCGCTGGCGCAACACCCGCTGAAAACCTTCCTCGAACACGGGGTGCTGGCTTCGCTGAACACGGACGATCCGGCGGTTCAGGGCGTGGATATTATTCACGAATACAACATCGCCGCACCACAGGCCGGGCTGAGCCGCGAGCAGATCCGTCAGGCGCAAATCAACGGGCTGGAGATCGCCTTCCTGACGCCTGAAGAGAAACAGGCGCTGCGCGATAAAGTTGCTCAGTAGTCCTCTTTACTGCCGGGTGGCGCTGCGCTTACCCGGCCTACGAAAGCGTTTGGCACTTATGCCAGACAGAGCGTTGCGCGATGTTTGGCAGATTCGATCCCGAGCTCGATCAGCTCCATAATCTGAATTGCCTGGCTTGCGGGAACCGGATTTTCACCTGAACCGTTCAGCGCGTCACGAATGGCGGCGTAATACGCCGGATAGTTCCCCGGCAGGGTCAATACCGTCTCTTCAACCAGTACCTCCCCCTCCGCACGCGTCACCACCCCATCGCGCATGTCGTAGCCCCAGTCCTCCTGCGGTAAGCGTTCGCCATTTTTGAGGCGCTCTTCCTGCGGATCCAGGCCGAACTTCACATAGCTGCCGCGCGCCCCGTGAATGATATAGCGGGCCGATTCCGCCGCCGCAAGCATTGTCCCGTGCAGCACAATGCGCCGCTGCGGATAACTCAAAATGGCATGGAAATAGTCGGTGGTCTGCGCCCCCGGCCTGAGCTGCGCTAAATCGACCGTCATGCTCACGGGCAAACCAAACAGATGAACGGCCTGATCGAGAAGATGCGGCGCTAAGTCATACCAGATGCCGCTACCCGGTCCCGCCTGCTCGCGCCAGCGATCTCGCACCTGCGGACGATAACGATCGAAGTGCGACTCAAAAAAGGCAATTTCGCCGAGCGTGCCTTCGTTTATCAGCGCCTTAACCGTCAGGAAATCGCTGTCCCAGCGCCGATTGTGAAAGACCGATAATAACCGACCCAGACTACGCGCCAGCGCATCCAGCTCGCGCGCCTGTGACAACGTCACGGTGAAGGGCTTATCGACAACAACATGTTTCCCTGCCTCCAGCGCCGCTTTCGCCAGGGGGAAATGAGTGTCGTTAGGAGTTGGAATGATAATAAGGTCAATATTAGGATCGTTAAACAGATGCTTAGGCTCCGTTACCACCGGCACGGCTGGCCAGTCGGCGCGGACCTTAGTCTCATCGCTGCTTGTGATAGCCGCCAGTTCCATTCCCGGCGTGCCGGCAACCAGCGGTGCATGAAAGGTTTTGCTTGCGTACCCGTAGCCAATAAGACCGACGCGGATGTTTTCACTCATCGTTTGCCCCCTCGCTGTGCGCTTATTTATCACTGGCCTTGTGCTTAACGCACACATTAATAATGTGCCCTGTGAGTTAAAATAGCATCTCGCGACAGCGTTTTTTGTTACCTCGCATTAAAGTGTGCATGTGGGTCCGGGGAATCGTTCCCAAAGCGCTTGCTCTGGCGAAAAGGGCGCTGTAACATTTGTAATCTGTATTTATGGATAAATTACAAACACAAATTATGTCGTCAATAATTAATCGAATCATTGAATTAGCGGGATGGATTGTCCTTGGCGTTTCAGTCGTGTTGCTCGGCATTGCCAGCCATATCGATAACTACCAGCCGCCGGAGCCTGTTACTGTCGCACAACAAAAGTAAGCCGCATCGTCATAAAGCGTGACACATTACGTCATGGAACGTATTGCCAGCCGTAATGAACGGGGTTACCCTTCTCTTCCAGGCATCTGCTGATGCCTGATTCTTCGCAAAGAAAACTCCTAATTTCGTCGCGTTACCCGAGTGGACAGTTTACGTCTTTATTAATCCGTTTATTATTCGAACGCATTACCTTTATGGGTATTACCCTTTTATATGGAATCTTATTAATATGACAGTTCAGGACTATTTATTAAAATTTCGCAAGATCAATTCCCTTGAAAGCCTGGAAAAACTGTTTGACCATCTGAACTACACGCTGTCGGATAATCAGGACATCATCAACATGTACCGCGCTGCTGACCATCGTCGCGCCGAACTGGTCTCTGGCGGTCGTCTGTTCAATGTGGGGGAAGTGCCTAAATCCGTATGGCGTTACGTTGTATAAGAAAGTAGCCTTCGGCGTGAAATGTTATATACTCTCCGCCCTGCAAATTTCTGTATAACATTTCGCGCAGACTATGGGAGAGCGTATGACCGCATTGCCTGGAGAGAGGATTGGGGGCTGGTTAATCGCCCCGCTGGCATGGCTGCTGGTGGCATTATTAAGCGCTTCGCTGGCGCTGTTGCTTTACACCACTGCACTGGTTACGCCTCATGCTATCCAGACACTGATGTCCCAGAGTGCGCTCAATATTGCGACGTGGTTTGTGTCGTTCGTTTTCGCGATCGCGATGTGGTACTACACGCTGTGGCTGACCATCGCCTTCTTCAAACGCCGCAAAAGCGTGCCAAAACATTACATTATCTGGCTGCTGGTCTCCGTGCTGCTGGCCGTCAAAGCGTTCGCTTTCTCGCCGGTCTCTGACGCACTGGCGGTTAGACAGTTACTGTTTCCGCTACTGGCGACGGCGCTTCTGGTCCCTTATTTCAAGCGTTCGACGCGCGTTAAAAAGACCTTCGTTAACCCGTAATAACCTTACAGTTAACCTGTTGTGGCCTGTTGTTGTTTATCCGATAATAGGCAGCTATTTTATTTCAGGCTAAATAATGACCGATTACTTACTGCTCTTTGTCGGAACTGTGCTGGTTAATAACTTCGTACTGGTGAAGTTCCTTGGCCTGTGCCCGTTTATGGGCGTCTCCAAAAAGCTGGAGACGGCAATGGGCATGGGGCTAGCCACCACCTTCGTGATGACGATAGCCTCCATTTGCGCATGGCTGATTGATACCTGGATCCTGATCCCGCTCGACATGCTCTACCTGCGCACCCTGGCCTTTATTCTGGTCATTGCGGTCGTGGTGCAATTTACCGAAATGGTGGTGCGGAAAACCAGCCCTGCCCTGTATCGCCTGTTGGGTATTTTTCTGCCTCTCATCACCACCAACTGTGCGGTGCTGGGCGTGGCGCTACTGAATATCAACCTCGGGCATAACTTCCTGCAATCGGCGCTGTACGGTTTTTCCGCCGCGGTCGGTTTCTCTTTTGTTATGGTCCTGTTCGCCTCGATTCGCGAGCGTCTGGCCGCGGCGGATATTCCCGCGCCGTTTCGCGGTAACGCCATCGCTCTGGTGACCGCAGGTTTAATGTCTCTGGCCTTTATGGGCTTTAGTGGTCTGGTGAAGTTGTAATGAGTGCTATCTGGATTGCCATCGTGTCCATCAGCGTACTGGGACTCGTCTTTGGCATCATTCTGGGTTATGCCTCCCGCCGGTTTGCGGTGGAGGACGATCCGGTGGTTGAAAAAATTGATGAACTTTTACCGCAGAGCCAGTGCGGGCAGTGCGGCTACCCTGGCTGCCGCCCTTACGCTGAGGCGGTGGGCGTGCAGGGCGAAAAGATCAACCGCTGCGCACCGGGTGGCGAAGCGGTCATGCTTAAAATAGCTGCCCTGCTGAACGTCGATCCCCAGCCTGTCGACGGCGATGAACAGGCGCAAGAGCCCGTTCGTGCCCTTGCTGTCATCGACGAAGCCAACTGCATTGGCTGCACCAAATGTATTCAGGCGTGTCCTGTTGACGCCATTGTGGGCGCAACGCGCGCGATGCACACCGTTGTGGCGGATCTGTGCACTGGCTGTAATCTCTGCGTGGCGCCCTGCCCGACGCAGTGTATAGAACTACGCCCGGTTGAAACGACTACCGAAAACTGGAAGTGGGACCTTCAGACCATTCCGGTTCGCAATATTCCTGTGGAACAACATGCTTAAGTTATTTTCTGCCTTCAGAAAAGAGAAGATCTGGGATTTCGACGGCGGCATTCATCCGCCTGAGATGAAATCGCAGTCTAACGGCACGCCGCTGCGCCAGATCCCGCTGGCAACCCGTTACGTTATGCCCCTTAAACAGCATATCGGCGCGGAAGGTGAACTGTGCGTGAAAGAAGGCGATAGCGTTCTTCGCGGCCAGCCGCTGACCTTTGGTCGCGGGCGGATGTTGCCGATACATGCCCCGACTTCCGGTAAGGTGGTAGCTGTTGCCCCCCATACCGTTGCCCATCCGTCGGCGTTGTCTGAGCTGAGCGTGATCATTGAAGCCGATGGTGAAGACCGCTGGATCGATCGTGACGGCTGGAGCGACTACCGTTCCCACAGCCGTGAAGCGCTGATTGAACGCATTCATCAGTTCGGCGTGGCGGGTCTGGGGGGCGCAGGCTTCCCGACCGGCGCTAAGCTTCACGGCGGCGGCGATAAAATCGACACGCTGATTATCAACGCCGCCGAGTGCGAACCGTACATTACCGCCGATGACCGTCTGATGCAGGACTGTGCCGCGCAGGTGGTGGAAGGGATTCGCATTCTTGCGCATATTCTGCAACCCCGCGAAGTACTGATCGGTATTGAGGACAATAAACCGCAGGCCATTTCGATGCTGCGTGCGGTACTGGCGGACAGCCATGATATCGCCCTGCGCGTGATCCCGACCAAATACCCGTCCGGCGGGGCAAAACAGCTGACGCAGATCCTGACCGGCAAACAGGTCCCCCACGGGGGCCGTTCGTCCGACATCGGCGTGCTGATGCAAAACGTGGGAACCGCCTACGCGGTGAAACGTGCGGTGATTGACGGCGAGCCATTGACCGAACGCGTCGTCACGCTGACCGGCGAGTCCGTCTCCCGTCCCGGCAACGTCTGGGCGCGTCTGGGTACGCCGGTGCGTCATCTGCTGGAACAGGCTGGCTTCTGCCCGGGTAGCGATCAATTGGTCATTATGGGTGGCCCGCTGATGGGCTTTACCCTGCCGTGGCTGGATGTGCCGGTGGTGAAGATTACCAACTGCCTGCTCGCCCCTTCCCCAACGGAGATGGGCGAAACGCAGGAAGAGAAAGGCTGCATACGCTGTAGCGCCTGTGCGGACGCGTGCCCGGCAGATTTACTGCCGCAGCAGTTGTACTGGTACAGCAAAGGCCAGCTGCACGATAAAGCCCAGGCGCATAACCTGGCTGACTGTATTGAATGCGGTGCCTGCGCCTGGGTCTGCCCAAGCAATATTCCGCTGGTGCAATACTTCCGTCAGGAGAAAGCCGAAATCTACGCCATCTCCATGGAAGAAAAACGTGCCGCTGAAGCGAAGGCCCGCTTTGAAGCGCGTCAGGCGCGACTGGAGCGCGAGAAACAAGCCCGTCAGGAACGCCATAAGCAGGCTGCCGTGCAGCCTGCGGCGAAAGATCAGGATGCCATTAACGCAGCCCTGGCCCGCGTGCGCGAGAAGAAAGCCACCGCCGCCCAGACGGTGGTGATCGCTCCAGGAGAAAAGCCGGACAACAGCGAAGCGATTGCGGCCCGCGAAGCGCGTAAAGCCGAAGCGCGTGCGCGTCAGGCGGAGAAAGCGCAAAACGCCAAACCGGAAGCCGGCATCGACCCGCGTAAAGCGGCGGTGGAAGCGGCTATCGCCAGGGCAAAAGCCCGTAAGGACGGTCAGCAGACAGTGGTGGTTGAACAGGAAGCGACGGATCCGCGCAAGGCGGCCGTTGAAGCCGCTATCGCCCGTGCCAAAGCACGTAAAGCGGCACAGCTTCAGCCTGCCGAAGAGAGTGAAGCGCCTGTCGACCCGCGTAAAGCCGCCGTTGAAGCGGCCATCGCCCGTGCCAAAGCACGAAAAGCGGCACAGCAGGACGAACGGCCTGCTGCCGCCAACGACGATCCACGCAAAGCCGCAGTCGCCGCCGCGATTGCGCGCGTTCAGGCAAAGAAAGCCGCGCAGCAAGCCGTTAACGAGGATTAAATGGTTTTCAGAATTGCAAGTTCCCCTTATACCCATAACCAGCGCCAGACATCGCGTATTATGATGCTGGTCTGCCTGGCCGCGCTGCCAGGTATTGCCGTACAGTGTTGGTTTTTCGGCTGGGGTACGCTTTTCCAGTTAGTTCTGGGTTGCGCCAGTGCCGTCGCAGCGGAAGCAGCGATCCTGAAGCTGCGCAAAATGGAGGTGACTCGCATCCTGAGCGATAACTCCGCCCTGTTGACCGGCCTGTTGCTGGCCATCAGCATTCCCCCGTTCGCCCCGTGGTGGATGGTGGTATTGGGAACGGTGTTTGCGGTGATCATCGCCAAGCAGCTGTACGGCGGGCTGGGCCATAACCCGTTTAACCCGGCGATGATTGGCTACGTGGTGTTGCTGATCTCCTTCCCGGTACAGATGACCAGCTGGCTGCCGCCGCATGAGATCGCCGCCACGGTGCCCGGCTTCATGGATGCCCTGCACGTTATCTTTACCGGCCACACCGCGCTGGGCGCTGATATGAATGCGCTTCGCATGGGCGTGGATGGCATCAGCCAGGCCACCCCGCTCGATACCTTCAAAACCTCCCTGCGCGCCGGTCACAGCGTGGAGCAGGTGATGAAATCGTCTATTTACAGCGGCGTACTGGCGGGTGCTGGCTGGCAGTGGGTCAATCTGGCCTATCTGTTGGGCGGCGCGTTCCTGTTGCAACAGAAGGCGATCCGCTGGCATATTCCGGTGAGCTTCCTGGTGACGCTGGCCGTCTGCTCGACGCTCGGCTGGGTCATCTCACCAGAGTCACTGGCCAGCCCGCAGCTCCATCTGCTCTCCGGCGCGACCATGCTCGGGGCATTCTTTATTCTGACCGATCCGGTCACCGCGTCTACCACCAACCGAGGCCGTCTGATTTTCGGCGCGCTTGCAGGCTTGCTGGTCTGGCTTATTCGCAGTTTTGGCGGTTATCCGGACGGTGTGGCATTTGCCGTGCTGCTGGCTAACATCACCGTTCCGCTCATCGACTACTACACGCGTCCACGCGTGTACGGTCATCGCTAAGGGTCACGCCATGCTAAAGACAATGCAAAAACACGGCGTCACGCTGGCGATTTTCGCCGCCGCCCTCACCGGGCTGACCGCGCTGGTAAATGAACTGACGAAAACCACGATTGAAGAGCAGGCAATGAAGCAGCAAAAAGCGCTGTTCGATCAGGTGATCCCATCCGACTTCTACGATAATGACCTGCAAAAAAGCTGCTTTGTTGTAGACGCACCGGAGCTTGGCAATGGCATGCATCGCGTCTTCATTGCCCGTAAAGGGGATAACGCAGTGGGCGCAGTGCTGGAAACGACTGCGCCGGATGGCTATTCAGGGGCCATTCAGCTGCTCGTAGGGGCTGATTTCTCAGGTACCGTACTGGGCACCCGCGTGACTGAACACCACGAAACGCCGGGCCTGGGGGACAAAATTGAAACACGTCTAAGCGACTGGATACTGCACTTTGCCGGTAAAGTTATCCACGGTGAAGACGATGCTGCCTTTGCGGTAAAAAAAGACGGCGGCGAATTTGACCAGTTCACGGGCGCGACTATTACCCCGCGTGCCGTGGTTAACGCCGTAAAACGAGCCGGGCTGTATGCACAAACGCTGCCCGCGCAGATCAACGGTCTTCAGACCTGCGAGGAGTAATCATGAACCAGGTTAAAGAGGTTATCGTTCAGGGGCTATGGAAAAACAACTCTGCGCTGGTTCAGCTGCTGGGGATGTGTCCGCTGTTGGCCGTCACATCGACCGCCACCAACGCACTGGGTCTGGGGCTGGCAACCACACTGGTGCTGACCCTGACAAACCTGTCCATATCCGCCCTGCGCCGCTGGACGCCGTCGGAGATCCGCATTCCGATTTATGTCATGATCATCGCCTCGGTGGTGAGCGTGGTACAGATGCTGATCAACGCCTATGCGTTTGGGCTTTATCAATCGCTTGGGATCTTCATTCCGCTGATCGTCACCAACTGTATCGTCGTTGGCCGCGCAGAAGCCTTTGCGGTAAAAAACAGCCCTGCTATGTCTGCCCTGGACGGTTTCGCTATCGGAATGGGCGCGACCTGCGCGATGTTCGTGCTGGGATCGCTGCGTGAAATATTAGGCAACGGCACGCTGTTTGACGGCGCAGATGCGCTGCTTGGCGGCTGGGCGAAGTCGCTGCGTATTGAGGTGTTCCATACGGACACTCCGTTCCTGCTGGCCATGCTGCCGCCTGGCGCCTTCATTGGCCTTGGGATGATGCTGGCGTTAAAATACCTGATTGATGAAAAACGTAAACGCCGCGCCGCTGAGCGCAGCGTACAGGAAGGGATCCCCGAGAAAGCAGTATGAATAAAGAGAAACGCATTGCGATCCTGACGCGCCTGCGCGATGAGAATCCTCATCCTACGACAGAGCTGAACTTTAACTCGCCGTTTGAACTGTTGATCGCGGTGCTGCTCTCTGCACAGGCGACGGACGTGAGCGTCAACAAAGCCACGGCCCTGCTCTACCCTGTCGCCAATACGCCGCAGGCCATGCTGGAGCTGGGCGTTGAAGGTGTGAAATCCTATATCAAGACCATTGGCCTGTTTAACAGCAAGGCCGAAAACGTCATTAAGACCTGCCGGATCCTGCTGGAGCAGCACGGCGGTGAAGTCCCGGAAGACCGCGCTGCGCTGGAAGCGTTGCCGGGCGTCGGGCGTAAAACGGCAAATGTGGTGCTGAACACGGCGTTTGGCTGGCCGACTATCGCCGTGGATACCCATATCTTTCGCGTCTCTAACCGTACCCGGTTCGCGCCGGGTAAAAACGTGGAAGAGGTGGAAGAGAAGCTGTTAAAAGTGGTCCCGGCGGAATTTAAGGTGGACTGCCACCACTGGCTGATCCTGCACGGACGGTATACCTGTATTGCCCGTAAGCCACGCTGCGGTTCCTGCATTATCGAAGATCTTTGCGAATACAAAGAAAAAGTCTATCCCTGAGCGTAAACCACCTTACTTCTTACCTGTTCAAGCCCTTAAAATTAACAAGGGCTCTGATATCTTCCCGATTGACCATAAATTGCCCTCTCTTTCTCCTTTACGCATTGTCGATTCTTCGGTCATTCAACACTCAAACAGGTTAATAGTTTTTTCATCACCAAAAATTTCTATGCATCTGTGATCGCGATCACTCTGATAACCTGATGTTGGATTTTTGTTGTTAAAACCCGCCCAACCCCTTTGTCAGACAAGATTTCATCGATTCCACACCGCACATAAGACCAGTCATTTTTCAGAATATGGGCTATATCACTGCCAATCACCCAAAATAGCAGAACATATCGCCATACAACCATTAAACAGGGTCGATTACAGTGAAAAAAACCATCAATTTTGAACGGATGAGATTTAACGCTGTATAACATTTGCATGAACCGATGATTATACCGCCAGAGTTATATGTAACAGATTATTACAAACGTATTGCCAGATGGGGCTGGATAGTGAACATTACCCGCCGTTTCCCCTCCCAATATAACTATAAAGCGGATGGACTACGGTCATCACGCTATGAACACCCCCGTTAATATGGGATGTAAAAAAAGAGGTATATGTGTCTACTGCAAACAATAAACCAACAGATGAGAGCGTAAGTCTTAACGCTTTCAAACAGCCTAAAGCGTTCTATCTCATTTTCTCTATCGAATTATGGGAACGTTTTGGCTACTACGGCCTGCAAGGGATCATGGCGGTTTACCTGGTTAAACAACTGGGTATGTCTGAAGCCGATTCCATCACGCTGTTCTCTTCCTTCAGCGCCCTGGTGTATGGCCTGGTCGCTATCGGCGGCTGGTTAGGCGATAAAGTCCTCGGTACTAAACGAGTCATTATGCTGGGCGCCGTTGTTCTGGCGATTGGCTATGGGCTGGTTGCCTGGTCCGGGCACGATGCAGGTGTGGTTTACATGGGCATGGCTACCATCGCGGTAGGTAACGGCCTCTTCAAGGCGAACCCGTCTTCCCTGCTCTCTACCTGCTACAGCAAAGATGACCCACGTCTGGACGGTGCATTTACCATGTACTACATGTCCATCAACATCGGTTCCTTCTTCTCTATGCTGGCAACCCCATGGCTGGCCGCAAAATTCGGCTGGAGCGTAGCGTTTGCGCTGAGCTTCGTGGGTATGCTGATCACCGTTGTGAACTTCCTGTTCTGCCGTAGCTGGGTTAAAGACTATGGTTCAAAACCAGACTTCGAACCCGTGCACATGGGCAAACTGCTGGCAACCATCGTCGGCATCGTGATCCTGGCCGCTGTCGCCACCTGGCTGCTGCACAACCAGGGCGTTGCACGTGCCGTACTGGGCGTGGTTGCGCTGGGTATCGTGATTATCTTCGCGAAAGAAGCCTTTGCGATGCAGGGTGCGGCACGTCGTAAGATGATTGTGGCGTTCATCCTGATGCTGGAAGCGATCATCTTCTTCGTTCTGTACAGCCAGATGCCAACGTCTCTGAACTTCTTCGCTATCCGCAACGTTGAGCACTCCATCCTTGGTATCGCGTTCGAGCCGGAGCAGTATCAGGCCCTGAACCCGTTCTGGATCATGATTGGTAGCCCGATTCTGGCCGCTATCTATAACAAGATGGGCGACCGTCTGCCTATGCCGCACAAGTTCGCTATCGGTATGGTGCTGTGCTCTGGCGCATTCCTGGTGCTGCCGCTGGGGACGAAATTCGCGACCGACGCGGGTATCGTGTCTGTTAACTGGCTGATCCTGAGCTATGCGCTGCAATCCATCGGTGAACTGATGATCTCCGGTCTGGGCCTGGCGATGGTTGCGCAGCTGGTCCCTCAGCGTCTGATGGGCTTCATCATGGGCAGCTGGTTCCTGACCACCGCTGGCGCGGCTATCATCGCAGGTAAGATTGCGAACCTGATGGCGGTACCAGACAACGTTACCGACCCGCTGGTTTCCCTGAATGTCTACGGCACCGTGTTCATGCAAATTGGTATCGCGACCGCCGTGATTGCCGTGCTGATGCTGCTGACCGCACCTAAACTGAATCGTATGACCCAGGACGACGACAAATCCGCTAAAGCGATCAAAACCGCGAACGCGTAATGTCATCGGGAAACGACTGAACAGAAGCCGCTAATTGATTAGCGGCTTTTTTTTTATCCGAACGCGCACTAACATAGCTGGAACCTCAGCAAAAAGGAGTTACCGATGAAACTGTTCTATAAACCGGGCGCCTGCTCTCTTGCTTCCCATATTACGCTTCGCGAGAGCGGTAAAGATTTCACGCTGGACGGCGTTGACCTGATGAAAAAGCGTCTGGAAAACGGGGATGACTTTTTTGCGATTAACCCAAAAGGCCAGGTTCCGGCCCTGCTGCTGGATGATGGCACCCTGCTGACCGAAGGGGTGGCGATTATGCAATTCCTGGCGGACAACGTACCGGATCGTCAGCTCCTTGCCCCCACCGGCAGCATTGCGCGTTATAAAACGCTGGAGTGGCTGAACTATATTGCCACCGAACTGCACAAAGGCTTTACGCCCCTGTTCCGCCCGGACACGCCGGAAGAGTACAAACCTACCGTGCGCGCGCTGCTGGAGAAAAAGTTGCAGTACGTTAACGACGCGCTGAAAGACGACCAGTGGATCTGTGGCTCGCGTTTCACCATCGCCGATGCCTATCTGTTTACCGTTCTGCGCTGGGCGCGCGCGGTTAAGCTGAACATGGAAGGATTAGACCATGTCGCATCGTATATGACGCGCGTGGCGGAGCGTCCTGCGGTGGCAGCGGCGCTGAAAGCGGAAGGGTTGAATTAACCGAGCGGCCTGGATTGCCGGGTGGCGCTGACGCTTACCCGGCCTATAAATTCCGTAGGCCCGTGCAAGCGCAGCGGCGCCGGGCGTTTTCTAAAGCTGCGTTGCGCTAAAATAGTGCTCCGGCTTCGCGATGCGATCCTGCGCCGCGACGACCTGGAGCTCATATTCCTGCATCGTCTTCGTCGCAATCATGATTTCATAAACGGCTGCGGTGACGTGCTCCAGCGCATCGCGCAGGCTCGCGCCCTGCAATAGCTTCACCAGCAGCAAACCGCTGGTCACATCCCCGACCCCGACAGGCTGACGTGCACCGAAATCCACCAGCGGTCGACTGATATGCCAGGCTTCATCCTTCGTCACCAGCAGCATTTCAAAACGGTCCTGGCTCAACCCTGCGCGTGCCAGGTGCTTAACCAGCACAATCTCTGGCCCCTGGGCGATCAGCTCGCGAGAGGCGCTTACCGCCTCTTCTACGCTGTTGACTGGATGCTCGCACAGGATCTCAAGTTCAATCAGGTTGGGGGCAATAATATCGCTGGCGGGCAATGCATGACGGACATGAAACTCCGCAACGCCCGGCGCTACGATGCAGCCTTTTTCCGGATGTCCCATCACCGGATCGCAGAAATATTTCGCCGCGGGGTTTGCCGCTTTCACCTGGCGCACAATGCCGAGGATATGCTCCCCCTGCTCCGCCGAACCCAGATAGCCGCTCAGTACGGCATCGCAGCGTTTAAGCTGGTCGATATCCGCAATCCCCTGAACGATTTCCGTCAGATGCGACGGCGGCATTACGCAGCCGGTCCATTTACCGTACTGGGTGTGATTCGAGAACTGGACGGTATTGAGGGGCCAGACGTTAACGCCGAGGCGGCGCATCGGGAATTCCGCAGCGCTGTTGCCAGCATGTCCAAACACAACGTGGGACTGAATGGCGAGGATGTTCTTCATGTTGTACTTACCAAACCCTGTCAAAACAAAAGGGGCGTGGTTTCCCACGCCCCTGCATACTTTTAATTACTTCCAGCAGACCAGGCAGTAATTTTTCTTACCGCGACGCAGCAGCGTGTAGCGACCATAGAGACGGTCGTTCTCGGTAAAGGTGTATTCCGGATCGGCCTGTTTTTCGCCATTAATGGTGATCGCGTTAGAGGCGATGGTTTTACGCGCCTGACCGCGAGACGGCTGGAGCTCGGAGTCCACCAGCGCCTGCATCAGATCGGCGCCTTTTTCCATCTCAACCATCGGCACGCCATCCTGCGCCAGCTGTTCGAAATCCGCTTCGCTTAAATCGCTCAGGGTTCCGTTGAACAGGCTAGCCGTAATGCGCTTCGCCGCCGCCAGACCTTCTTCGCCGTGAACCAGTTTAGTCACTTCGTCCGCCAGCACGTACTGGGCGCGTGGTGCTTTACCGCTGTTCTTGTCTTCTTCTTCCAGCGCATTGATTTCTTCGATATCCATAAAGGTGAAGAACTTCAGGAAGCGATAAACGTCGGCATCCGCCGTGTTGATCCAGAACTGGTAGAACTTGTACGGGCTGGTTTTCTTCGGATCCAGCCATACCGCGCCGCCTTCGGTCTTACCGAACTTGGTACCGTCGGCTTTGGTGATCAACGGCACGGTCAGACCAAACACCTGATTCTGGTGGAGGCGACGGGTCAGATCGATACCGGAGGTGATGTTACCCCACTGGTCGGAACCGCCAATTTGCAGAGAGACGCCGTGCAGTTTGTTCAGGCAGGCGAAGTCATACCCCTGCAACAGGTTGTAGGAGAATTCGGTGAAAGAGATACCCTGATCGTCACGGTTAAGACGCTGCTTCACTGCTTCTTTGTTAATCATCTGGTTAACAGAGAAGTGTTTGCCGATGTCACGCAGGAACGTCAGCACGTTCATGCCACCAAACCAGTCGTAGTTGTTCGCCGCAATCGCAGAGTTGTCACCGCAGTCGAAATCCAGGAACGGTGCAACCTGTTTACGGATCTTATCCACCCACTCCTGCACGGTGTCTTCGGTATTCAGCTTACGCTCAGCGGCTTTGAAACTTGGGTCGCCAATCAGACCGGTCGCGCCGCCAACCAGTGCGACAGGCTTATGGCCGGCCATCTGGAAGCGTTTCAGGCATAACAATGGAACAAGATGCCCCAAATGCAAGCTGTCAGCGGTGGGATCGAAGCCGCAATAGAGCGCGATCGGGCCTTGCGCCAGTCGCTCTGCTAACGCTTCCTCGTCCGTCACCTGGGCCACGAGGCCCCGCTCTTGCAATTGTTTAATCAAGTTACTGCTTGCCATCAAATTCTCCATGTATAAACGACTGCACCTTTGCCGGTACACGACTTTTCGCCTGATGCGAAAGGACCATAGAATAAAGCGCCAGCGCGGTGTGCGCTAGCGCTTAAATCAACAAATTTTGGGGATTACGGGGCCAGTCTGTCGATTTTCCAGCCACCGTTGTCGCGCTGGTATAAAAAGCGGTCGTGCAGGCGGTGTTCACCGCCCTGCCAGAATTCCATCTGCTCAATGGGGATGCGGAACCCGCCCCAGAAACTCGGCAGCGGTACTTCACCCTGCTGAAACTTCTGTTTGAGTTCGAGGAATTTACTTTCCAGCACACCGCGGGCTGAGATTCGGCTGGACTGTTTAGAGACCCAGGCGCCGATCTGACTGTCGCGCGGGCGGCTGTGGAAATATTTTACCACTTCGAGCGTAGAGAGGCGCTCCGCCTTGCCGGTGACCATCACCTGGCGCTCCAGCATATGCCACGGGAAGAGCAGGCTAATACGCGGATTATTTTCAAGGTGATGCGCTTTACGACTGCCAAGATTGGTGTAGAACACCAGCCCTTTCTCGTCATAATGCTTGAGAAGAACGATGCGTTGATACGGCTGACCATTTTCATCAACCGTGGCAACGACCATTGCCGTCGGGTCAGCCAGTTTCGCTTCGCAGGCCTGCTTCAGCCAGCGTTCAAAAAGCACCAGCGGTTCGGCGGGAAGATCCTGGCGGCGCAGACCGCCTTTGGTGTATTCACGGCGCAGATGCGCAATTTGCTGTAGTTCGTCGTTATCTGACATGGCGTTAGCTGAAAGTGAGATTGGGTGGCGCTATTGTGCGCGCCCCCTTCAAAAATCTCAACGCTTCGGATTTTCAAGCTGACAATTGTTCAGCACAATGCGGTCACGCTTGTAGACGGTGGCGCTGTCGCCTTTCGACCAGAAGACGTAGATCCCGTCTGAGTAGCGCGCACCGGAGGCCGACATTCCCTGCTTCAGCGTTAACAACTTATTGTCATAAACAAAGCTGGCTTCCTGATGCGGGTTGTTCAGCTTCACCGTCAGCGGTTTTTCATCACAACGATATTCCAGCGTATCGGTTTGCATACGCTCAACAAACTGGTTATAGACGCTGCATCCGGTCATAAGAAAAGGTACAGCAATGAGAAGAAGTTTTTTCATGGGCAGATTCCGAAGACTATCCTGGTCCTGGAGGGCCTAACCGCCCTCCTGTTTTTCCCTATTTTACGGGTTACGCCTCCCGCTGAATTTCAGTTAACTCTGATTATGGCGCGGGTTTGCGGGGAAAATGGCCCCAAGGACGCTCGCCTCCCGCGCACCGGTTACGGAGGGTAAATTCCCCGGCAGACCGGCAACCGTACGCCAGGCAAGCCAGGCGAAGGCCAGCGCTTCCATATCGTCTCCGCTGATCCCGGCTTCATCAGTGGTCGTGACTTCGGTGCCTGGCAGCAAGGCGGCGAGGCGTGCCATCACCAGCGGGTTGCGGCTTCCGCCTCCGCATACCAGCAAGCGCTCACATCCGCCGCTCAGCAACACCTGTTCAGAAATCGACACCGCGGTGAGCTCCGTCAGCGTAGCCTGCACATCCTGAGGCGCAAGACCGGGGAAGCGCGCCAGCTGACGTTCAAGCCAGCCGTAGTTGAAATATTCCCGCCCCGTGCTTTTCGGCGCGGGCAGAGCAAAGAAAGGATCGCTTAACAGGGTTTGCAGCAAGGGAAGGATCACTTTCCCCTGGCTGGCCCACTGCGCGTCTTTGTCGTAGGCTTTACCGCTCTGGCGCCAAATCCAGGCATCCATCAGCATATTACCGGGTCCGGTATCGTACCCCCGCACGGGCTGCCCGGGAATAAGCATCGACAGGTTGGCGATCCCGCCGATGTTCAGGACCATCCTGCGCTCTACCGGGTGCGCCAGCAGCGCCTGATGAAATGCCGGAACCAGCGGCGCCCCCTGCCCGCCGAGGGCCATATCGCGACGACGGAAATCACCCACCACCGTCACGCCGGTTTTTGCCACAATCTGGTTGTTATCGCCAATTTGCATCGTGTGCGGCGCCTCGCCGACAGGTTCATGCCAGACGGTCTGCCCATGGCAACCTATTGCCACGATATCCTGCGGGTGGAGTCTTTCCTGCTGCATCAGGGCCAGTACCGCCTCAGCAAACAGCGCCCCCAGACGCACATCCAGTTGGCCCAGTTGGGAAAGCGTCAGCTGTTGTCCCTGGCAGATGTTCAGGATCTCTTCTTTTAACGAGACAGGAATAGGCCAGGTCAGGCTTGCCTGCTGCGCCACCATATTTTCATCAATGGCGGCCAGAACGACATCCACACCGTCAAGACTGGTACCAGACATCACACCGATATAGCGACCCGATTTCATGCGCTTTCCTTACGTTACATGGGCTAAGTGCAAACACTCCATCATAAATAACGCGGCTTTGCTATGCGGTGATAATATTTTTTAACAATCTCAGACCTGTAGCACAGACGGTTTTTGTTTATGTCCCGTTAAGCCCTGTTGAAGTAAAATTTATCTATTCGGCATGCAAAGATATGAACTGTGGTCAGGAATGCCATATAATTTAGCCATAACGGATGCCCCAACCGGGCGTTTTTTGGTGAACAGGAGAGTCAAATGATTTTACGTGTACTGGGCGTTTCGCTGATTGGTTTAACACTGGCGGGTTGTGTGAATGACAGTTCACTCTCCGGCGACGTATATAGTGCTTCTGAAGCTAAACAGGTACAGAACGTGACATACGGTACTATCGTTAATGCCCGTCCTGTTCAGATTCAGGGTGGCGATGACACGAACGTGGTGGGCGCAATCGGTGGTGCTGTGCTGGGTGGTTTCCTGGGTAATACCATTGGCGGCGGCACCGGACGTTCTCTGGCTACAGCAGCGGGTGCAGTTGCAGGCGGCGTAGCGGGTCAGGGCGTTCAGGGTGCGATGAACAAAACTCAGGGCGTTGAGCTGGAAATCCGTAAAGACGATGGCAGCACCATTATGGTTGTGCAGAAACAGGGTAACACTCGCTTCTCTGCTGGCCAGCGTGTTGTTCTGGCAAGCAACGGCAGCCAGGTCACCGTCTCCCCGCGCTAATATCCTGATGGATGTGGTCTATTCAGACCGCATCCATTTAACAAAATCATCATTTCTAACAATATATTTGCACAATACATTCACATGATGAATTATTCATTTTATCTGTTCTTGTCCGTGCGCAAAGTATTTTTTATTTCCCTCGCTTAGACTCTTTGCAATCTCGTTTTCTTTTTTAATTTTTAAGTTCTCTATGCTTGCGATCTGTCGATTTGTAAAGAACCGCTTTGTGGTCTTCGCGCTTGGGTGCATTGTTATCGTTGCCATATTACAAGCTTTTTTTATAAAACTTGTTGAATGGGTTCCTTCGTTTTCACCTTTGTTTTTCCCTACGCTGACGATATTTCTTCTGGTGTTTCATCTGTTTATTGCCTGTTTTATGGCAATGAAATACTGGTGCGACAGAAGGCGATTATATCTTGTTCCCATTGCCCTGGCCTTTGCCGGCTCAGCATTATTGATGGTGGGGACACTGTCCAGCTTCCCGGCCTGGCTTGATCTCTATCAGTTCAACGTGGCGAACTATAATGACGCCATGATTTTCTATATGTTCCGCCACTTTTTAATGGCGGTGCTGATAATCATCTCGGCATTGCTATATACCCTGCGTACGTCCGCTCTCTCACGCGGCGCCCATGTCGCAGTACTGGCCGGGACGGCGCTCTTTACCGGCTGTATGCTTGGGCTGGCATTTTTCTATTCCAGCCATTCAACGCTGCTCACACTGGACCTGGTGGATAATGAAACCCGACAGTTTATGGTTCTCTGGAGCCAGGCGATCAATATCATTTTGATTGTTCTGTGGGTAGTAACATTAATCACGTTGATGGCCATTACCCGCGTAAGGAATTTGTTTTGGGTCGGCGGCAATTTTTTATGCGTCTGTTATATCGTCACTCTGCTAATGCTTTTATTAGGCGGACATGCAGAAGATGTTTCATGGTACCGCGCACGGTTATTCGAAACTGTCGCTACGCTGATGATTATTTTCATCTTACTTTCCGACGTATTTAATTTGTATCGTGACTCGCATGTTAAATATCAGCAGTCTTATCAAAACTCGATCCGCGATCCCCTCACCCGTCTGTATAATCGCAGCTATTTCTATGATTCATTAAATCAGGCGCTGAGTACAGCATCGATGGCGCACCCGGTATCGGTAATCGTGAGCGATCTTGACCGTTTCAAACGCATTAACGACTGCTACGGCCATTTGCAGGGGGATAAAGTTTTACAGTTTGTCTCAAACCTGTTGACCGATTCAGTGCGACCGCAGGATATCGCGGCGCGGATCGGCGGCGAAGAATTTGTGCTCATGCTGACAAATACCTCTTCCGATCTTGCGCAACAGGTTGCCGAACGCATACGTCTCAAATTGAGCGGTTTCGACAACGTCAGCAGCGGCGGTTATCTCCCGGAACCGATTACCATTAGTATGGGGGTATTCACCGCCACCTCGCCGGAAACCAGCGCTGAAACCTGTGTGGAAAGCGCGGATAAAGCCATGTACGAGGCAAAAGAGACGGGCCGCAACCGGGTGGTGGTATTCAGAACATGACAAAGGCCTTGCACCAGCAAGGCCTGTGAACAACGTCAGTCGCGCGACTGTAAATCGTGGATGTTTTGTTCAAGACGGGCGATGAGTCCGATCAGCATCTCCAGCTCAGCGGGGGAAATACCGGCCAGGATCTCCCCTCGCGTTTTACTGATGACGGTTTCCATCTCAGTAATAATCGGGGCCGCTTTTTCCGTCAATTTAATCCGCTTGGCGCGACGATCGCTGGCGCAGGTTTGTCGGGAGATGAGTCCCTTCTCTTCCAGCTGGTCAAGGGTACGCACCAGAGAAGGCTGCTCAATACCAATCGCTTTTGCCAGTTGGATCTGTGACTGATCGGGCGGGAGCTGATGAATGTTATGCAGCGTAACCCAGTGCGTCTGCGTAAGTTCCAGAGGTTTCAGGCGATGGTCAATCAGAGCACGCCAGATGCGTACCAACCTTGCCAGATCAGAACCTAATGGCGATTCCAATTTCATCTCCTTATAATTAGCTTGCTAAGTGATTATAGTGATTTTAGAATAGTTTGCAGTATTTGTATTGCCAAAACAAATGCAATCACGGTATTCATCATTCCTTAAAGGATGATTTACACTGAACGGTAATGCGCCATCGCATTGAAATATGCCATTGTGGCCCTCATTCCACCGCAAAGGATCGCTGCTTGTGACGTTTTTTTCCTTCTCCGCAGGGTTGCCCCTCCAGGATCTGATTGTTGGCGCATCGGTCTACTTTCCGCCACTGTTTAAAGCCGTGATGGTCGGTTTTGTAATCTGGCTCATTGCGCATCGTCTGCTGCGCGACTGGATGTATTCCGGTGAAATCTGGCACCCGATGTTAATGGATCTCTCCCTGTTTACCCTCTCCGTCTGTATTGGCCTTGCCGTGTTAACCGTGTGGTGAGAATAGCATTGAAAACGTTAAAATATTTTTCCACTCTTTTCGTTTTAGCGCTGGCGGTGATGGCCGGCTGGTGGCTCTGGAATTATTACATGCAGTCGCCCTGGACGCGTGACGGCAAGATCCGCGCGGAACAGGTCAGCATCACGCCACAGGTGTCCGGCAGTATCAGCGCGCTTCTGGTGAAGGACAACCAGTACGTTCATGCGGGCGATGTGCTATTCCATATCGATGAGACCCCTTTCCACATTGCGGTGCTTAATGCCCAGGCTCAGCTTGCAAAAGCTCAATCAGATCTGGCAAAAGCCAATAACGAAGCCGAACGCCGCCGCCATCTGTCGAGAAATTACATCTCTGCGGAAGATCTCGATACCGCCAATATCAATGTAAAAGCCATGCAGGCCAGCCTGAAGGTTGCTGAGGCAACGCTGAAACAGGCCGAGTGGCAACTGACCCAGACCGTGGTCAAAGCCCCGGTGGATGGATGGATCACGAGCCTGTCCACCCGTGTGGGTGATTACGCCACCACAGGCCAGCCGGTCTTCGCCCTGGTCGATAGCCACTCTTTCTATGTTGTAGGTTATTTTGAAGAGACCAAGCTGCGCCATATCCGCGAGGGTGCGCCTGCCCGGATCACGCTTTACAGCGGTGCAGAAACGTTACGGGGTCACGTTAGTAGCATAGGTCGGGCAATATACGATCAGAGCGTGGAAACCGATTCTGGCCTGGTGCCTGACATCAAACCCAACGTCCCGTGGGTGCGCCTGGCTCAGCGGGTGCCTGTTCGCGTCGAGTTTGATCAACTGCCGAAAGACATTACCCTGGTCTCTGGCACAACCTGCACCGTCGCCATCGGATCGCGATGATGAACCTGGGGGCTTTCTCCTGGCGCAATACGCCGTGGATAAAAGCGACACGGCCGCAGTGGCGTTACGCGCTGCGCAACGGCATCGCCATGTGCCTTGCGCTTACGGTTGCCTATTATCTGAATCTGGATGAGCCTTACTGGGCGATGACCTCTGCGGCGGTCGTCAGCTTCCCTACCGTCGGGGGCGTTATCAGCAAAAGCCTCGGGCGCGTGGCGGGTAGCCTGCTGGGGGCAACCGCCGCACTGCTTCTTGCCGGCCATACCCTGAACGATCCCTGGCTCTTTCTGTTAAGCATGTCGGCATGGCTGGGGCTGTGTACCTGGGCCTGCGCCCATTTTACCAATAACGTTGCCTATGCGTTTCAACTGGCGGGTTACACCGCGGCCATTATCGCCTTTCCGGTCGTCAACGTGCTGGACACCACCGAGCTATGGGATATCGCCCAGGCACGCGTGTGTGAAGTGATGGTCGGCATTCTGTGCGGGGGCGTCATGATGATGATCCTGCCCAGTACCTCAGATGGCACTACGCTTATCACCGCCCTTAAAACGATGCACGCACGTTTGCTGGAACATGCCCGCCTGCTCTGGCAGCCTGACAGCAGCGATGACATCCGCCTCGCGCACGAAAAGGTCATCGGCCAGATCCTGACCATGAACCTGTTGCGCATCCAGGCTTTCTGGAGCCACTACCGTTTTCGTCGCCAGAACACGCTTCTGAACTATTTACTGCACCAGCAATTGCGGATGACGAGCGCGATCTCGAGCCTTCGCCGGATGTTGCTGAACTGGCCTGCACCGCCAGCCCATACCCGGGAGATTATCGAGGCGCTGCTCGCCGCTCTTGCGCGTCCGGATGCCGATATCTATACCGTGGCCCGCATTATCGCGCCGCTCGCCCCAACGGATGAATATGACTACCGGCACCGCGCCTTCTGGCAGCGTCTGAACTATTTCTGCCGCCTGTATCTGCGTAGCAGCCGCTGGTTAAAAGCCGTCGAAAATGCCACGCCCGTCACCGAATTTTCCGTTCCCGGTAGTCCTGCTCTGGCACGCCATACCGACGCAATGGAGGCGCTGTGGAGCGGTTTTCGTACGTTTTGCGCGTTAACGGCCGTGGGCGCATGGGCCATCACCACGCAATGGGATGCGGGCAGTGCGGCCCTGACGCTTGCGGCAATCAGCTGCGTGCTCTATTCCGTCGCCGCTTCCCCCTTTAATTCCCTGACGCTTCTGCTGCGTACGCTGGTACTGCTGTCGCTGTTCAGCTTCGTGGTGAAATTTGGTTTGATGGTGCAGATAACCGACCTCTGGCAATTTCTGCTGTTTCTCTTCCCGCTATTAACCACCATGCAGTTGCTCAAACTGCAAATGCCTAAACTGGCCGGTCTGTGGGGTCAGTTGATTGTTTTTATGGGCTCATTTATCTCTGTAACGAATCCACCGGTTTACGATTACGCTGATTTTCTCAACGACAACCTGGCGAAGATCCTCGGCGTGGGGCTGGCGTGGCTGGCTTTCGCTGTGCTACGCCCGGGCTCGGACGCGCGTAAAAGCCGCAGGCATATTCGGGAGTTGCGCAGGGGTTTTGTCGATCAGCTGAGCCGCAGGCCGCATCTGCGCGAAAGCGAGTATGAATCGCTGGTTTACCATCATGTCAGCCAGCTGAACAACAGCCAGGATTCACTCTCCCGTCGCTGGCTACTGCGCTGGGGCGTGGTGCTGTTAAACTGTTCGCACGTGGTGTGGCAGCTGCGCGCCTGGGAGACGCGTTCCGATCCGCTGTCGCAGGTCCGTGATAACTGTATTTCCATGCTCCGAGATGTGATGAGCGAGCGCGGGGTGCAGCAGCGCCCCCTGAGCGTCACGCTCGCCGAGCTTCAGCGTATTTGCGACGCGCTGGCGCACCATCATCAGCCTGCGGCCCGCGATCTGGCGTCCATTATCTGGCGGCTGCACTGCTCCCTGTCACAGCTTGAACAGGCGCCGCCACCCGGAACGATTGGCGATCAGATCACCCCGCAGGCATAGCGCGCCCCGCCGCCGCCAAGCGGTTTAGGCTGATCGGACATGTTATCGCCGCCCACGTGGACCATCAGCGCCTTGCCTTTGACCTCGTCAAGCTTTTTGAGTCGTGGCGCCACAACCGGATCGGTGGCTTTACCGTCGTTATTCACCACCAGCACCGGCAGATCGCCGAGATGCCCCATCCCTTCCGGGCCTTCATGCTTACCGGAGTTGTGCGGGTCGAGATGCCCCCCTGCGGCTTCCGCAGCTGTTGGTTTCCCCTCTTTCATCGCGGGTTGACAGCTGCCTTTGGCATGAACGTGAAAACCATGTTCGCCGGGTGGAAGAGCCTTGAGATCGGGAGCAAATTCCAGCCCTTTATCGGTTTCGGTGATTTTCACCGTCCCGATGGACTGACCTACCCCCTTAGAAGTGACGAGATTTATTTCAACGTCCTCGCTGGCTGCCTGCGCACCTGCGCAAACAACCAGCGTGACTATTGTCAGAGCAAAACGCTTCATAAGACCTCCACGGGTTATTTTTTGCACCTTAAGTCTATACCAGCGGCGCAGATTTCACCGGAAAGTCAGGTTAAGGCGTGCTCAGGGTACGTCGTAGCCCAGCGCCGCCTTGCGGATGCGGAACCACTGCTGACGCGTCATATCCAGCTCCTCAGCAACAAGCGCAGCGCGGACGCGCTCAATTTTGCCGGAGCCAATAATTGGCAACGGTTTAGACGGCAGGCGCAGGATCCAGGCGTAAACCACCTGCTCGATACTCTCCGCATTCAGTTCGCGGGCCACCGTTTCAAGCTCGTTGCGCAGCGGCTGGAATGTCTCATCGTTAAACAGGCGGCCGCCTCCCAGGCAGGACCATGCCATTGGACGGATGCGTAGCTGTTGCAGTTGGTCGAGCGTGCCATCCAGCAGCAGCGGCTGATGAACAGGCGAGATCTCCACCTGATTCGTCGCCAGCGTAAACGGCAGGCGAGACTGCAATAGCGCAAACTGTGCCGGGGTGAAGTTAGACACGCCAAAATGGCGCACTTTGCCGCTCTGGTGCAGCGTCAGGAAGGCTTCCGCGACCTCATCCGCATCCATCAACGGATCGGGACGGTGGATCAGCAGCAGGTCGATACGATCGGTGGCCAGGTTAATCAGTGACTTCTCGGCGCTTTTAACGATATGCGCGCTGTCAGTGATGTAATGCCCAAGCGCATGCTCCGGTTTTGCTGTGGTGGCAATACCGCATTTGGTCACAATCTCCATACGTTCACGCAGCGCCGGCGCACGCTTCAGCGCTTCGCCAAAGGCGGCCTCGCACTGATAGCCGCCATAAATATCAGCGTGATCGACGGTGGTGATCCCGAGATCGAGATGCTCTTCTATAAAGTCCGCCAGCTGGACCGGAGACATATTCCAGTCCATAAGGCGCCAGTAGCCCATAACAAATCGGGAGAATTCCGGGCCCTGCGGGGCAAGGGTAATACGCTGAACCATAACATTTTCCTCAAGGAAGTCATGTCACCAGTATACGCAATTACCCTGCTAAAACAGTGAAGGTTGCTGAGGTTCTTCGCTTTCAACCGCTTTGTTTGCACGAATTTTACGCAGCAGACGCTGTCGACAGAGCCGTAAGACCTCCTGCTTTTGCGCGTCGCTGAAATTTTGCCAGTTAAAACGTTCATCGCGCGTGCGCATGCAGCCACGACAGTATCCTCGTTCATCGACCTGGCAAATACCCCGGCACGGGCTCTGGACAGGGAAAAACTCCAGTTGCTCTGCCACACCTACCTCCAGAACGTCATTATTCCCTACAGTGAAGACCCTAAATGGCTTACATGCAAGGATGACCCCCACATACAGGGCATTAAGGTTTCGCTAATCTTCCCTTCTTATACTCGCCGCATTGATATAACGAATGGTCTGGTCATTATGTGGTTCACTAAAAAGTTACACTGTAACGATATAAAGTTTACTCTGGGCTGTGCACTTTTATTCACCGTACTGAATGCACTGTTTATCCAGCGCAGTTGGTCAATCATTGCGCCTGCGCATCTGCACGATCTCCTGTTTGCTGCCAGCGTGCCGCTGGTGCTGTTCTGCGGCTGGGTGATTGTCTTCAGCCTGCTGAATATTCCCTTTATTCGCAAGCCGCTCATGATTGTCCTGACCCTGGGATGCGCCGCCGCAACCTGGTTTATGTATACCTATGGCACGGTTATCGATCAGAACATGATTGTGAACGTGTTCGAAACTAATTCCCAGGAAGCGACTGCTCTGGTGACGCCGCAGATGATCCTGTGGCTGGTCGTTGCAGGTCTGGTTCCATCGATTATTTTAGCCCTGACGCGCATTCGCACCGGAAAATGGTGGTATGCCCTCCTGACGCGTGTCGCCGCTATGCTGGGTGCGCTGCTGGTGATCATCCTGGTCGCGGCGGTGTTTTATAAAGACTATGCTTCTCTGTTCCGCAATAACAAAAGCATCGTCAAAATGGTTACCCCGGCGAATTACGTGAGCGCCGTGGTGAAATACAGCAAAATGCGCTGGTTTGCCGGCGACCAGACGCTGGTCCGCATTGGCGAGGATGCTCATAAAGGGGCGCTGATTTCCAGCCAACACAAGAAAACCGTGCTGGTTGTGGTGGTGGGCGAAGCCTCCCGCGCCGCAAACTACGCATTAAATGGTTACCCGCGTGAAACTAACCCCGAGCTGAAAAAGCAGGATGTCATCAACTTCCCACAGGCCTCCTCCTGTGGCACGGAAACCGCCGTTTCCGTCCCCTGCATGTTCTCTGGCATGACGCGGAAAAAATATGACGCGGACCTCGCCCATCACCAGGAAGGTCTGCTCGATGTACTTAACCATGCCGGATTCAACCTGCTGTGGCGCGACAACGACGGCGGGTGTAAAGGCGCCTGCGACCGCGTGCCACACACGGACATGACCCAGTGGAAACTGGATCAGTTCTGTAAGGACAAATCCTGTATCGACGACGTCAACCTGTACCGTCTGGACAACGTACTGGATGGAATAAAGCAGGATACGGTACTGGTGATCCACCTGATGGGCAGCCACGGTCCGGCCTACTACAACCGTTATCCGGACAGCTTTCGCAAGTTCACCCCAACCTGCGATACCAATGAAATTCAGGATTGCGATCATCAGTCGCTGATCAATACCTATGACAACTCGATTTTGTATACCGACAGCGTGGTCAGCCGAACCATCGACGCGCTGAAAGCCCGGCAGGCCACCATGAACACGGCGTTGATTTACCTCTCCGATCACGGTGAATCGCTGGGTGAAAGCGGAATTTACCTGCACGGTACGCCATATATGCTGGCCCCTGAGCAGCAAACGCACATTCCGTTTATGTTCTGGCTCTCCCCGGATTATGCGAAAAACTTCGGCGTAAACACGGATTGCCTGCGTGACCATGCCGCAAAAGAGGCGGTTTCACAGGACAATTTATTCGCCACCGTTCTGGGCATGATGGACGTGAAATCAGCGGTTTATCAGCCGCAGCTGGATATTCTGTCGCAATGTCGTCGCTAAGCGGGCTTGCATTAGACCGAACGGTCTATTAGAGTAAGGGCATGAGCAGACACACAGAACACGATACACGAGAACATTTGCTGGCTACCGGCGAGCGCCTTTGCATGCATCGCGGGTTTACCGGTATGGGGCTGAGCGAATTGTTAAAAACCGCTGAAGTACCTAAGGGATCGTTTTATCACTATTTTCGATCCAAAGAGGCGTTTGGCGTTGCCATGCTGGAGCGGCACTACGCCAGCTACCATCAGCGCCTGGCAACCCACTTCGCCAGCGGTGAAGGTGACTACCGGGATCGTGTTCTGAACTACTATCAGGAAACGCTGACGCAGTTCTGTCAGCAGGGCATCATCAGCGGCTGCCTGACGGTAAAACTGTCTGCCGAAGTGTGCGATCTCTCCGAAGATATGCGCACCGCAATGGATAAAGGGGCCAGCGGCGTTATTGCCCTGTTGGCTCAGGCGCTAGAGAGCGGGCGCAATGAAAAAACGCTCTCCTTCTCCGGCGATCCGCTCACGCAGGCACAGGTGCTCTATTCCCTCTGGTTAGGCGCCAACCTGCAAGCAAAAATGTCTCGCAGCGCCGTGCCGCTCGAAAGCGCGCTGGCGCATGTGAAAAACTGTATTACCGCGCCTGGCGTGTAGCCGGCGTTTTTATTTACCCTTTTACTAGTCGACTGGTCTACTCAGGAGCCGTTATGTCCGCTGAAAAGCTGTTTACCCCACTGAAAGTGGGTGCCGTTACTGCCCCAAACCGCGTGTTTATGGCCCCACTTACCCGTCTGCGCAGCATCGAGCCGGGCGATATCCCAACGCCATTGATGGGTGAGTATTACCGTCAGCGCGCCAGCTCGGGCCTGATTATCTCCGAAGCCACGCAGATTTCTGCTCAGGCAAAAGGCTACGCCGGTGCACCGGGTCTGCACAGCCCGGAACAGATCGCCGCGTGGAAAAAAATCACCGCAGGCGTGCATGCTGAAGATGGCCGTATTGCGGTTCAGCTGTGGCACACCGGTCGTATCTCACACAGCAGCATCCAGCCTGGCGGTCAGGCGCCGGTTTCTGCCTCTGCCCTGAACGCCAATACCCGCACTTCCCTGCGCGATGAAAACGGTAATGCGATCCGCGTCGACACCACCACGCCACGCGCGCTGGAGCTGGACGAGATCCCGGGTATCGTGAATGATTTCCGTCAGGCCGTCGCCAACGCCCGTGAAGCGGGCTTCGACCTGGTTGAGCTGCACTCTGCGCACGGTTACCTGCTGCATCAGTTCCTGTCCCCGTCTTCCAACCAGCGTACCGACCAGTACGGCGGCAGCGTTGAAAACCGCGCGCGTCTGGTGCTTGAAGTGGTGGATGCTGTCTGTAATGAGTGGAGCGCAGACCGCATTGGTATTCGTGTCTCCCCGATCGGTACTTTCCAGAACGTTGACAACGGTCCGAACGAAGAAGCAGACGCGCTGTATCTGATTGAAGAGCTGGCGAAACGCGGTATCGCCTATCTGCACATGTCCGAGCCGGACTGGGCAGGCGGCAAGCCTTACAGTGAAGCCTTCCGTCAGAAAGTGCGCGAGCGCTTCCACGGCGTGATTATCGGGGCGGGTGCGTATACGGCAGAGAAAGCCGAGGATTTGATCGGTAAAGGCCTGATCGACGCCGTGGCCTTTGGCCGTGACTACATTGCTAACCCGGATCTGGTTGCCCGTTTGCAGAAAAAAGCCGAACTGAACCCGCAGCGTCCTGAAAGCTTCTATGGCGGCGGCGCGGAAGGTTATACCGACTACCCTTCACTGTAATTCCGCTTTGTACATTGATAGCGGCGACCTTTCGCCGCTATACTAAAACATCGTTTCTGTTCAAAAAGATAATCCATTCCACTGGTTAATGAGGAAATTATGCGCCTACTTCACACCATGCTGCGCGTTGGCGACCTGCAACGTTCCATCGATTTCTACACTAACGTTCTGGGCATGAAGCTGCTGCGCACCAGCGAAAATCCGGAATATAAATACTCCCTGGCGTTTGTCGGTTACGGCCTGGAATCTGATGAAGCGGTCATCGAGCTGACCTACAACTGGGGCGTGGACAGCTACGAGCTGGGTACGGCTTACGGCCACATCGCGCTGGAAGTGGATAACGCCGCCGAAGCCTGCGAACGTATCCGCAGCAATGGCGGTAACGTCACCCGTGAAGCCGGTCCGGTTAAAGGCGGTACCACCGTAATTGCGTTTGTGGAAGATCCGGACGGTTATAAAATCGAACTGATCGAAGCCAAAGACGCTGGTCGCGGCCTGGGCAATTGATCCCGCAGGGCGCACTATGCGCCCGTTGTTTTGCTGCATCCCCTCTCAAAATTTGCCATAATGCGCACTGCTTTTTCCCCCTTGTAAGAGACCCTGATGTCCGATAACGCTCAATTTACCGGTCTGTGCGACCGTTTTCGTGGTTTTTATCCCGTTGTCATTGATGTAGAAACAGCCGGATTTAACGCTAAAACCGATGCGCTGCTTGAGATTGCCGCCATCACGCTGAAGATGGATGAACAGGGCTGGCTTGTACCGGACACCACGCTGCATTTCCACGTTGAACCCTTTGAAGGGGCAAACTTACAGCCAGAGGCGCTGGCCTTTAACGGTATCGATCCGACAAACCCGCTGCGCGGGGCGGTAAGCGAATACGAGGCGCTGCACGCCATTTTCAAAATGGTGCGCAAAGGCATGAAAGAGAATGACTGTAGCCGCGCCATCATGGTGGCCCACAATGCCACCTTTGATCACAGCTTCACTATGGCTGCCGCCGAGCGTGCCTCGCTCAAGCGTAATCCATTCCATCCGTTTGTGACCTTCGACACCGCCGCGCTGAGCGGCCTGGCGCTGGGGCAAACCGTGCTCTCTAAAGCCTGCATCACGGCGGGTATTGCGTTTGACGGCACCCAGGCGCATTCCGCGTTATACGACACCGAGCGTACGGCGGAGCTGTTCTGTGAGATCGTCAACCGCTGGAAACGTCTCGGCGGCTGGCCGCTGCCGATGGGCGACGAGGCCGATCTTCAATCGTAGGTTGGGTAATCAATAGCCCCACAGGACAAAAAAAAGCGACCAACATAATGTGGTCGCTTTTTTATATCCGCAGAAAACTTACTCTGCGTCCGGCTCTTCGGTTTTATACTTCGCCGCAGTCTCTTTGATCAGCTGTTGCAGTTCGCCGCGCTGATACATTTCAATCAGGATGTCGCATCCGCCGACCAGTTCACCATCAACCCACAGCTGTGGGAAGGTCGGCCAGTTGGCGTATTTTGGCAGTTCAGCGCGAATGTCCGGGTTTTGCAGGATATCAACGTAAGCAAAACGCTCACCACAGGCGGACAGTGCCTGAACCGCTTGCGCGGAGAAGCCGCAGCTTGGCAGCTTCGGAGAACCTTTCATGTACAGGAGAATCGGGTTTTCAGCGATCTGGCGCTGAATTTTTTCAATAGTGGTGCTCATGTCTTGCTTCCTTTAACTTCTGTTACGGCATCAGTCTGACATTGTAGCGGGTCAGGCCGACATCGGAAAATAACATTTTTGTCACGTCTAATTATTTTATCGCTTATCGCATAAAGTTGCATTGCTAATGTCGTTTATCCCCAGACGAGGTGCGGTTTTGCTTAAGGAGCGAACAGGAGTGCGACAGAATGGTGAATTTTTTTGCACTTGCTAACGAAACATAATTTTTGAATGAAAAATGCTATTAACTTCTTCTGAATTTATGGATTAGAATCGACAGGTTTTGTAAATCTCACGCGGGTATGCATTGTGGCCTGCATTTATCAGGGGACTGCCCAGTGGCGCGGATAACTAAAATCTCGATGACGCTCTGTGCTTTACTGTTTACCACACTCTCATTTACGCCAGCGGCGAACGCCTCTGAACAGGCGCGGCATTCTGCTGTACAAAAATCGCATCTGGCAAAAACCACAGAACGTAAGAAAAAAACCACCAGTAAAACAGTAAAGAAGAAAACCACCGCTCAGACCAAAAAGACCGCCTCCAGTAAACCCAAAACTCTCCGTTCCGGCACGCACAAAACCACCCGCACGACCGCCAGCCTGGTGAATGAAAAATGCACCGTGCGCAAAGGCCATAAAACGAAATGCGCAAAAGTGACGAAGCTGGCTGACGTGCATAAAGCGCGTATGCAGAAAGCGCAAAAAACGGCGATGAACAAACTGATGGGGCAAATAGGTAAACCGTATCGCTGGGGGGGCACCTCTCCGCGCACCGGTTTTGACTGTAGTGGGCTGGTTTATTATGCCTATAAAGATCTGGTGAAGTTTCGCATTCCACGCACCGCCAATGAGATGTACCATCTGCGGGACGCCGCGCCTGTAAACCGTGGCGAACTGCAAAATGGCGACCTGGTGTTCTTCCGCACCCAGGGACGCGGTACGGCCGATCACGTTGGGGTGTATGTGGGTAACGGTAAATTTATCCAGTCACCGCGCAGCGGTCAGGACATTCAGATCACCTCCCTCAGCGAAGATTATTGGGTGCGCCACTATGTGGGTGCGCGCCGCGTGATGACGCCAAAAACCATTCGCTAAACCCTGCCCTGCCGCCTCCATGGCAGGGTAAGTTCCTCTTTTGCATACCCTTTCAATTTGCTATTCTGTCCTTGTTGTCTGTAGGGTTATTGGCAACGTATAAAACTATAAGGAGAGAAGCAATGTCGTTCGAATTACCTGCACTACCGTATGCAAAAGACGCCCTGGCCCCGCACATTTCCGCGGAAACCCTGGAGTACCATTACGGCAAGCATCACCAGACCTATGTCACCAACCTGAACAATCTGATCAAGGGCACCGATTTTGAAGGCAAAACGCTGGAAGAGATCGTGCGCAGTTCAGACGGCGGCGTATTCAACAACGCCGCACAGGTGTGGAACCACACCTTCTACTGGCACTGCCTGGCCCCCAATGCAGGCGGAGAACCTACCGGCGAGCTGGCGGCAGCGATTAACGCCGCGTTCGGCAGTTTCGCGGATTTTAAAACGAAGTTTACTGACGCAGCCGTTAAAAACTTTGGCTCCGGCTGGACCTGGCTGGTAAAAGAGGCTGATGGCAAACTGGCAATCGTTTCCACTTCTAATGCGGGTACCCCTCTGACCACCAGCGCCACGCCGCTGATGACCGTGGACGTATGGGAACACGCCTATTACATTGATTACCGTAATGCGCGCCCGAACTACCTGGAACACTTCTGGGCACTGGTTAACTGGGAATTTGTTGCGAAGAACTTCGCCGCGTAAGAGACACGCAGAAGGGGCAGCCCTTCTGCGTTTTTGTTTATTCCGCCGTACACACCGCTTCAGGCTGTTTACGACCAGACATCATCACCAGCAGCAGGCCGAGTGCAGCAATGATCGCCCCCATCACCGGCACAAAGCTGTAACCCAAACCACCTGAGATCACCGCCCCGCCCGCTGCGGCCCCCAGCGCATTGCCCAGGTTAAACGCACCGATATTCACCGACGAAGAGAGCCCCGGCGCTTCGTGCGCAACGCGCATTACGCGCATCTGCAACGGTGGCACCACGGCAAAGGTTGCGGCGCCCCACACCACCATGGCAATCGCGGCACCCACTTCGTTACGCGCCAGCCACGGAATCGCCGCCATGATGACAATCAGCAGCGTTAAAAAACCTTTCAGTGTTCCACTGACGGAGCGGTCGGCAAATTTCCCGCCGAGATAGTTGCCAATCGAGAACCCGACACCAATCAGCACCAGCATCGCGGTAACAAAGAGTGGCGTTGCGTGGGTAATATCGTGCAGCACCGGGGAGATATAGGTGTAGAGCGTAAACATCGCCCCGGCCCCCAGTACCGTGGTAAGCAGCGCGGACAACACCTGAGGACGCATCAGCACCGCCAGCTCTTTACGTACTTCCGGACGTTCTCCCGCACTTCCTTTCGGCAGTGAGAAGAACAGCGCAACCATCGCGACCACGCCCAGTCCGGCGGTTGCGAGGAAAGACATACGCCAGCCGATGGCTTCTCCCAGCCAGGTGGCAGCGGGAACGCCGCCGATATTAGCGATGGTGAGGCCCATGAACATAGTGGCTACCGCGCTGGCCTGCTTATGTTTTGGCACCACGCTGGCGGCAACAACCGAGCCCAGTCCGAAGAAGGCGCCATGGTTGAGGCTGGTCAGAATGCGCGAAAGCATCAGAGTGGTGTAATCGGGCGAAATCGCGGAAAGCACATTTCCGAGAGTGAAAATCGCCATCAGGAAAATCAGCGCATTGCGGCGAGCGCGGTGGGAAAGCAGCAGCGTCATCAGCGGCGCGCCCACCATCACGCCAATCGCGTAGGCGCTAATTAACATACCGGCCGCAGGAATTGAGACGTCCACACCCCGGGCGATAACAGGCAATAACCCCATAGGGGAGAATTCAGTGGTGCCAATCCCAAAGGCGCCAATCGCCAGGGCCAGCAGGGGAAAATTGATTTTCATGAAGAGACTCCGGATACCGTGCCATAACCCGGCACAGAACTAAGAAGTCAAAAGCATGACATCAATCACAAAAAATGAGAAGTTAACATTTTGGCAAAAGATTTTTGCCGGAGAGGTAACAATAGCGGCAAGAGAGGGAGAAGGTTCTCCCCCCTCCTGAATCAGTGCAGCGCAGCGGTTAAACCACCCGCAACAATCAGGGCAAGAACAACAATGGTGGTAAACAGCGAAAACTTCAGATCGGTACTCATCAATTTTTCTCCTTTTATTCACCCTACGAAAAGTGAGCTTGCTCATTTTTACACAGTTCAGGTCAAAAATCTTCCAGGATTTAAGCGGATATCCACTTTACCTCTTCCCCTTTTCATCAAGATAGGACAAAATTCCACGCTAAATTTATTAGCGTACCGGCCACTGACCCCCTCCTGACGTCCTGTGTCGTTTTCCCGGCGTGTCGCAACTCATGTTTGCGTGATAAGGGTGAGAGAAGGCAAACGTTTACCTTCAATTTTTTCAGGAGCTTAGGATATGGTCTGGAGTGACATTTAATGGCAACAATTAAAGACGTAGCAAAACGCGCAAACGTTTCCACTACAACCGTATCACATGTTATTAACAAAACGCGTTTTGTCGCTGAAGAGACGCGTAATGCCGTCTGGGCGGCAATCAAAGAACTGCACTACTCGCCAAGTGCCGTCGCCCGCAGCCTGAAGGTTAATCACACCAAATCGATTGGCCTGCTGGCCACCAGCAGTGAAGCGGCCTACTTTGCTGAAATCATCGAAGCCGTTGAAAAAAACTGCTTCCAGAAAGGCTATACCCTGATTCTGGGCAACGCGTGGAACAACATTGAAAAACAGCGCGCTTACCTGTCAATGATGGCGCAAAAGCGCGTCGACGGCCTGCTGGTAATGTGTTCTGAATACCCTGAGTCGGTCCTTTCCATGCTGGAAGAGTATCGCCACATTCCGATGGTGGTCATGGACTGGGGCGAAGCGCGCGCAGACTTCACCGACTCCGTTATTGATAACGCCTTTGAAGGCGGCTACATGGCGGGGCGTTATCTGGTAGAACGCGGTCATCGTGAAATTGGCGTGATCCCGGGTCCGCTGGAGCGTAACACCGGAGCTGGCCGTCTGGCCGGTTTCATGAAAGCGATGGAAGAGGCGCTGATCACCGTGCCGGAAAACTGGATTGTTCAGGGCGACTTCGAGCCGGAGTCGGGCTATCGCGCCATGCAGCAGATCGTCTCCCAGCCGCATCGCCCTACCGCGGTGTTCTGCGGCGGCGACATCATGGCGATGGGCGCGCTCTGCGCGGCGGATGAACTCGGCCTGCGCGTCCCGCAGGATATCTCGGTGATCGGCTATGACAACGTGCGCAACGCCCGCTTCTTTACCCCTGCGCTGACCACCATTCACCAGCCGAAAGATTCGCTGGGTGAAACGGCCTTCAACATGCTGCTGGACAGGATCGTCAACAAGCGTGAACAGTCCCAGTCCATTGAAGTTCACCCGCGCCTGATTGAACGCCGTTCCGTTGCGGACGGTCCGTTCCGAGACTACCGTCGTTAATCACTTTACGGGACCAGCTATGCTGGTTCCCGCAACCACTCCCGGTTCAGCGTTTCGCTGTCGCCCAGATAATCCAGCAGCCAGGCCATGGCGGGCGAGACGTCGTTTTGCTGCCACGTCAGACAGCACGCGGCATCCGGGAAGGGGTTTTCCAGCGTCAAGGCCACCCACTCTCCCGCATCGATGCGCGGGCGCGCAAAATGCACCGGCACCATGCCAACGCACAGCCCCGCGCTCAGACAGGTGGCCGACGACTCCCAGTCCGGCGCGACTACGCGGCGCTGATTATCCAGCAGCCAGGTAATGCGCTTGGGCAGCGAGCGGGAGGTATCTTCCAGCACCAGCGAGGGCCAGTTGCGTAAGGTGTCATCGCTCAGCGGACCTTCCAGCGCCGCCAGCGGGTGATCGCGCGCGACCACGCAGGTCCAGCTCAGCATGCCCATGTCGCGAAACGCGTAGCGCCCCCCAACCGGGATCGCCTGGGTTGCACCAATCGCCATCTCCGCCCTGCCGTCCGCCAGCGCATCCCAGACGCCGTTGAACACTTCCTGCGAAACACGCAGTTCGACGTCGGAAAAATGACGATAGAAATCGACGATCATCTGCCGGGTCCGCTCCGGCTTAACGATGTTATCCACCGCGATAGCGAGATGCCCCCGCCAGCCGTTGGCGATCTGCTGGCACTGCTCACGGGTGATCTGCATTTTTTTGATAACAGACCGCCCTTCCTTCAAAAACCACGCTCCGGCAGGCGTGAGCTCCACGTCGCGATGGCGCCGCTCGAACAGCGGGACCGCCAGCCACGCTTCCAGCTGGCGCACCGTATAGCTGATAGCCGAGGGAACGCGATGCAGCTCCTGGGCGGCACCGGTAAAGCTGCCGTTACGCGCCACGGCATCAACCACTTCAAGGGAATAATCTGACCACATCTTTAGCCTGCAAATTTTTTGAATGCACCCGCCAAATATTAGCGTTTCACAAGCCGCTTTGCACTCCCTACACTCTGCGCCAACGTACACCTGCCTCCTCAGGAGAAAAAAAGTGCAACCCAGGAAAGGATTTTTAGTCTGGCTCGGCGGCTTAAGCGTGCTGGGCTTTTTGGCGACCGATATGTATCTGCCCGCGTTCGCCGCGATGCAGGAAGATTTGCAAACCCCTGCCGCCGCCATCAGCGCCAGTTTAAGTTTGTTCCTCGCTGGCTTTGCTTTTGCGCAATTGCTGTGGGGGCCGCTCTCGGATCGTTTTGGCCGTAAGCCCGTCCTGTTGTTGGGGCTGGCGATTTTTGCCGTAGGCTGTCTGGGCATGCTGTGGGTCCGCGATGCCGCCTGGTTGCTGGCGCTGCGCTTTATTCAGGCGGTCGGCGTCTGCGCCGCAGCGGTGACCTGGCAGGCGCTGGTGACCGATTACTACCCCGCCTCGCGCACTAACCGCATATTCGCCACTATTATGCCGCTGGTCGGCCTGTCGCCGGCGCTTGCCCCGTTACTGGGCAGCTGGATCCTGGCGCATTTCGACTGGCAGGCCATTTTCGCCACGCTCTTTGCTATTACGCTGGTCCTGATGCTGCCTGCTTTCGGGCTTAAACCTGCGCATAAAAAAGAGACGCATCCGGACGCAAAGCCCATCACCTTTACCTCTTTACTGCGGTCGAAAGCCTATCGCGGTAACGTGCTGATTTATGCTGCCTGCTCTGCCAGCTTCTTTGCCTGGCTAACCGGTTCGCCGTTCATTCTGCATGACATGGGCTACAGCCCGGCGGCTATCGGCCTGAGTTATGTACCACAGACCATCGCCTTCCTGGTGGGTGGCTATGGCTGTCGCGCCGCGCTGCAAAAATGGGAAGGCCAACAGATGTTGCCCTGGCTGCTGGTGCTGTATGCGCTAAGCGTGATGGCGACCTGGGCTGTCGGCTTTATTCCCGGCGCCGGGCTTGCAGAAATTTTGATTCCGTTCTGCGTCATGGCGATCGCTAACGGGGCCATCTACCCTATTGTTGTAGCCCAGGCGTTGCGTCCATTTCCGCAGGCGACAGGCCGCGCTGCCGCGCTGCAAAATACCCTGCAACTTGGCCTGTGCTTCCTGGCAAGTCTCGTGGTCTCTGCGTTGATTGCAACCCCGCTGCTCACCACTACCAGCGTGATGCTGGTCACCGTTGCGCTGTCGGGTTTGGGCTATCGCATGCAGTCCTCAGCCCATCGCGAGCAGAGTGAAAACGCGCAGACAGAAACGTCGCATGCCTGATTGCGCGGGAAACTATGTTAAATACCAGTGATTAGGTTGCTAACAATTTTCTGTTGAATCACCAAATTTTGCGGCCTATACTAAATTTGGTTCGATTAAATACGATAAATATTAAGTGTTAACGGGAGCCGGAGCGCTCCCGTTTTACCATGGAAGGCATTTCGGCAAGGGTTATCTCCCTTCCTCTGTTCTACGTCGGATATTAGCCTCGCGGGCATTTACCGTGAGATTTCTCACAAACCAAAAAAGCGTCTACGCTGTTTTAAGGTTCTGATCACAGCAAGGTGATGGAGAAGCTATGAGTTCATCGTGTATAGAAGAAGTCAGCGTTCCGGACGATAACTGGTCCCGGATCGTCAGTGAACTATTGGGACGTGCGGGCATTACGATTAATGGCTCATCCCCCTCCGATCCCCAGATAAAGCATCCCGATTTTTTCAAACGCGTGTTACAGGAGGGGTCGTTAGGGCTGGGTGAAAGCTATATGGACGGCTGGTGGGAGTGTGAGCGGCTGGATATGTTCTTCTCCAGCGTATTACGCGCCGGTCTTGAAAAACAGCTCCCTCGTCATTTCAAAGATACCTTACGCATTGCCTCCGCCCGCCTGTTCAATCTGCAAAGTAAAAAACGGGCGTGGATCGTCGGTAAAGAGCATTACGACCTGGGCAACGATCTGTTCAGCCGTATGCTCGATCCTTTAATGCAGTACTCCTGCGGATACTGGAAAAAAGCGACGACCCTGGAAGAGGCGCAGCAGGACAAGCTGCAACTGATCTGCGATAAATTGCAGTTACAGCCCGGTATGCGTGTGCTGGACATCGGCTGTGGCTGGGGTGGTCTTGCCTGGTTTATGGCGAAAAATTACGGCGTCAGCGTAGTCGGTGTCACGATTTCGGCTGAACAGCAGAAGATGGCGCAGGAACGCTGCCTGGGTCTGGATGTTGATATTCGGCTTCAGGACTACCGCGACCTGAACGAGCAGTTCGATCGCATTGTTTCCGTAGGTATGTTCGAGCACGTGGGGCCGAAGAACTACAAGACTTACTTCGAGGTCGCCGATCTTAACCTGAAGCCTGAGGGAATTTTCCTGCTACACACCATCGGCTCTAAACGCACCGATAACAATGTGGATCCCTGGATCAACAAATATATCTTCCCGAATGGCTGTTTACCCTCTGTTCGCCAGATTGCGAACGCCAGCGAACCGCATTTTATTGTGGAAGACTGGCATAACTTCGGCGCAGATTACGACACCACCCTGATGGCCTGGCATGAACGTTTCCAGGCTGCATGGCCTGAAATCGCCGACCACTATTCGGAACGATTCAAACGGATGTTTAGCTATTATCTGAATGCCTGTGCGGGCGCGTTCCGTGCGCGGGATATACAGCTGTGGCAGGTGGTGTTTAGTCGTGGGATTGAGCACGGTTTGCGAGTGGCTCGCTGAAAAAATAACCCCGGTTACCCGGGGTTATTTTTTATTCTTCTTCCACGGTCTTTATTATCGCCGCCTCTTTCGCCGCCAGTACGCGCTCAACGGTATCCACGACCGCCTGGGTCTGGGGATCAATTTCGATATTTACGCGCTGCCCCAGTTTTTTTGCGCCAAGCGTAGTACGTTGCAGCGTTTCAGGAATTAAATGCACGCAAAAACGCGTTGGCGTCACTTCACCGACGGTCAGACTAATCCCATCGATGCCAATAAATCCTTTATAAAGGATGTATTTCATTAATGACGGATCCTGCACCTTAAACCAGATTTGACGGTTATTTTCCGAGGTCACGATTTTCGCCACTTCTGCGGTGGTCATAATATGGCCCGACATCAGATGCCCGCCAATCTCATCGCTGAATTTCGCCGCGCGTTCCACGTTGACGATATCTCCCACCACCAGCTCACCCAGGTTAGTGATACGCAGCGTCTCTTTCATTAAATCAAAGCTAATCTGGTTACCGTTAATTTCGGTCACCGTCAGGCAGCAGCCGTTATGCGCTATCGACGCCCCGGTTTCAATGCCGTCGAGCATATATTCAGGCAGCTCAACTACGTGAGTGCGGAAATTCGGTTTTTCATCAATGGACACCACTTTGGCAGTGCCCTGCACAATACCAGTAAACATGCTTACAGCTCCTGTTCATTCCGAACGGCGATGACACCGTATAATCCCACCACAATAACAGTTGAAAAAACAGGTTGCCAGTGATGCGCAATTTCTGGCGATTTTTTCACTAGATAATTAGTTAAACCCCGCTACAATAGCTGGCATCCCTCTGTTTTTTCTTCTTGCTGCCAGTAACGGCGGCCTTTTTAGTCTCTCAAATAACTACAATACAAAGGTGTTCACGTGCAGAAGTATATGATCGAAGCGCGTCAGTTATTGGCACTGGCCATACCGGTGATCGTCGCGCAGGTAGCCCAAACCGCAATGGGATTTGTGGATACGGTAATGGCCGGTGGTTACAGCGCCACCGATATGGCCGCCGTGGCGATCGGAACCTCAATCTGGCTCCCGGCCATTCTTTTTGGTCACGGCCTGCTGCTGGCGCTGACGCCCGTTATCGCGCAGCTTAACGGCTCCGGTCGACGCGACCGCGTAGCGCATCAGGTGCGCCAGGGCTTCTGGCTGGCCGGGGGGGTCTCCGTCCTGATTATGATCGTCCTGTGGAACGCCGGGTATATTATTCGCGCCATGCATAATATCGACCCGGCGCTGGCGGATAAGGCGGTCGGTTATCTGCGCGCCCTGCTCTGGGGCGCGCCCGGCTATCTGTTCTTCCAGGTGGCACGTAACCAGTGTGAAGGGCTGGCAAAAACCAAGCCGGGCATGGTGATGGGCTTTATCGGCTTGCTGGTGAACATTCCCGTGAACTATATCTTCATTTACGGTCATTTTGGCATGCCGGAACTCGGCGGCGTGGGCTGCGGCGTGGCAACGGCTGCGGTGTACTGGGTGATGTTCGGCTGTATGCTCACCTACATTAAACATGCGCGATCCATGCGTGACATTCGTAACGACACCTCGTTCAGCGCACCCGACTGGACGCTCATGACCCGTCTCATTCAGCTGGGGTTACCCATTGCGCTGGCGCTGTTCTTCGAAGTGACGCTGTTTGCCGTCGTCGCCCTGCTGGTCTCGCCGTTAGGGATTATTGATGTCGCAGGACACCAGATCGCCCTGAACTTCAGCTCTTTGATGTTCGTCCTGCCGATGTCCCTGGCTGCCGCGGTGACGATTCGCGTGGGCTTCCGTCTGGGGCAAGGCTCGACGCTGGACGCGCAAACGGCAGCCCGCACCGGCCTCGGCGTCGGCGTCTGCATGGCAGTCTGTACCGCGCTCTTTACCGTGCTGTTGCGTGAGCAAATTGCCCTGCTCTATAACGACAACCCGGAGGTAGTGACCCTGGCCTCGCATCTGATGCTGCTGGCGGCCATTTATCAGATCTCTGACTCCATCCAGGTGATTGGCAGCGGCGTGCTGCGTGGGTATAAAGATACGCGTTCCATCTTCTTCATCACCTTTATCGCTTACTGGGTGCTGGGTCTGCCGTGCGGGTACATTCTGGCGCTCACGGATCTGGTGGTGGATCGCATGGGGCCAGCCGGATTCTGGATGGGCTTTATCATCGGCTTAACGTCTGCGGCCATTATGATGATGCTGCGTATGCGCTTCCTGCAACGTCAGCCGTCTGCGGTAATTTTGCAGCGCGCTGCACGTTAATGACACAGTAGCCGCCGGCTGGCGGCTACTTTCTCTTCACTTTGCGCGGTAATGAAGCAATCGCGTGAAATCAGAGAGAAAAATGCATTTTCCCTCTTGCCACCTTGGGGCTGTGCCGCTAATATTCGTCCCCGTTGTCACCGACAACACAATGCGTTCATAGCTCAGTTGGTTAGAGCACCACCTTGACATGGTGGGGGTCGTTGGTTCGAGTCCAATTGAACGCACCATTCTGCGTCCGTAGCTCAGTTGGTTAGAGCACCACCTTGACATGGTGGGGGTCGGTGGTTCGAGTCCACTCGGACGCACCATTTCAGTCCTGAAATGGTGCAAAATCCCTCTTCAAAACGTCTTAATTTCTACCTTCATTGAATGACTTAACCTTTCTCCTGCTACGCTTATTTTATGGTTCAGAAATGCAGGAACGCTTTCGATGAAAAAAATCGCCATTATCGGCTCAGGTCCAACAGGGATTTATACCTTTTACTCACTTCTTAACAACGCAGCACCGCTTTCGATCACCGTGTTCGAAAAGGCAGACCAACCCGGTGTCGGGATGCCCTACAGCGACGAGGATAATTCCCGGCTGATGCTGGCGAACATCGCCAGTATCGAAATCCCGCCCATTTTTATTACCTACCTCGACTGGCTCAAACAGCAGAGTGCGGCCCATCTTGCCCGCTATAACGTCGATAGTGAGAAACTGCACGACCGGCAATTCCTGCCGCGTATTCTGTTGGGTGAATATTTTCACGATCGGTTTCTTGCCGTCGTTGCTGAGGCGAAAAAGTCGGGCTTTCATGTCGAGGTGCACCCCAACGCAGAAGTCACGGATATTAAGGCTGATGCAGACGGTGTGGCCCTTTCAGTGAACGATGCCCCTTTCTCAAGGCGGTTTGATCTTGCGGTTGTTGCCACCGGCCACGTCTGGCCTGATGAAGATGAAACCACCCGCGCATATTTCCCAAGCCCATGGTCAGGGCTGATGGACGCGGAGGTCCGAGCCTGTGAGGTGGGGATCATGGGTACTTCCCTCAGCGGCCTGGACGCTGCAATGGCGGTTGTGATGCAGCATGGCCGGTTTAGCGGGGAGCAGTTCGTTGTCAATAAAGGCAGCGAAGGGCTAAAAATCACGCTGATGTCCCGCACGGGCGTTCTGCCGGAGGCCGACTTTTACTGCCCTATCCCTTATGAACCGCTGTCCGTGTTAACGGAGTCTGTGGCGGAAAGTGAAATCGCCAAAGGCCCGGACGGGCTGCTTGACCGCATCTTTGCGCTGATGGTGAAAGAGCTCGAGCTGGCCGACCCGCGCTGGTGCCAGGCGATATCGCTCGGTACGCTGAATGCCGACACGCTTCGTGATGTCTGGTTTGAGGATCGTAAAAAGCATGGCCCTTTCACCTGGGCCGAAGCGAATCTGAAAGAAGTGGAGCGCAACAAGCGCGAAAAACGCACCGTTGCCTGGCGCTATACCGTGCTTCGTCTGCATGAAGTGGTTCAGGCCATCGTCCCTTCACTCAGTGAGCATGACAGAGAGCGGTTTAAATCCGGGCTGGAGCGTGTGTTTATTGATAATTATGCCGCCATTCCACCGCAGTCTATCCGCCGGTTACTGGCGCTGCGCGAGGCAGGGATCATTAGCGTGGTCGCACTCGGTGATAATTACGACCTGGATATCGGCAGCGATCAGACCGTCATCACCACGGCAGAAAAGCGTTACCGCTTCGACGTGTTTATTGATGCGCGCGGGCAAAAGCCGCTCAAAAACAAGGACATTCCCTTCCCCACCCTGCGTAAACAGCTTGCGGAAACTGGCGATGACGTCCCGGACGTGGGGGAAGACTATACGTTGCTGGCGCCTGCATCACTGCGGGGGCGCATCGCTTTTGGGGCGATCCCCTGGCTAATGCACGATCATCCCTTTGTTCAGGGTTTGTCTGAGTGCGCTGAAATTGGTAAAGCGATGGCGAAAGCGGCTGGAAAACCTGCGTCGGGCGTGCGAAGGAAGTTACCATTCATGGAATTTTAACAGAGCTTCCCTGCCCTGCGGGGCGGGTTACTCGAAGAAGACGTCCGGGTTTTCCGACAGCGACACGAACGATTTAGTGTTCTTGTCCAGGGCAAGGATTTTGCCGCTTTCAATGTCATATACCCAGCCGTGCAGGCGAATAGCGTTGTTGCGCAGGCCTACCGCCACCGACGGATGGGTCTTGATGTTGCTCAGCTGCGCAAAGACGTTCTCCTGCACCATCGCATTCACTTTATCGATTGGCTTATCCCAGGTTTTCTTCTCAACCACCGCTTTTGCCGCATCAGAATAGCGCAGCCAGTGGGAAACGGCCGGCATCGGCTCCAGATCGGCGTTGTCAGCAATCGCCTTCATCGCGCCGCAGTTGGAGTGGCCGCAAATAACGATATCGGTCACGCCCAGGGCAACAACAGCATATTCGATGGTCGCAGAGACACCGCCAGGCTCCGGCCCGAACGGTGGCACAATGTTGCCCGCGTTTCGAATGACAAAGAGCTGTCCTGGCTCCTGTTGCGTAACCAGTTCCGGAACCAGACGGCTGTCGGAGCAGGAGATGAACAGCGCTTTGGGATTCTGACTGGACGCTAAACTACGAAAAAGCTCTTTACGTTGCGGGAAAATCTCTTTTTGAAAGCTGAGAAAACCTTCAATGATATGTTGCATAGCCATTTCTCTTTTATCTGTTTTAGTTTAGGTATGATCGCGATCACACTCGTAAAATTTAACCACCGCGCCTTAGCCGAGACAAGCAATATATTTCTGGCCCGACCGCTGCACGATCTCATCCGCGTTCGCCGGGATGTTCTGCCCTTCAAAGGCCCCGTACAGGCGCTGGTACGTTTTCCCTGTCAGTCGGCCAATCACCGACTCAACTGTGCGGGCAGGCAGTGGCAGCATATTCGGATAACTCCACATAAACGACACGGCGTCTTTACCGGGCGTAACCTGCAAAATATCACCGGCCAGCAGCACGCCGTCGCCTGACTGCCAGTGCAGCACCGTGCCGCCGGCAAAATGCCCGCCCAGCCGCAGAAGAGTCACCAAGGGCATAATCTCCAGGGCGTCCTCCTCCCAGAAGCGTATCGCCGGGCTGTCACGCATCACCCACTGCCGATCGCTGGCGTGCAGGTAGATCGGTGCGTTAAACGCCGCGGCCCACTCCTGCATGGTGGTGTAGTAATGTGGGTGCGAAATCGCGATCGCGCTGATCCCCCCGAGCGCGTTAACTAACGCTCTGGTCGCCGGGTCAAGGTTGGCGATGCAGTCCCACAGAACATTGCCCTGTGGCGTACGCAGCAGAAGCGCCCGCTGGTTGATGGCAAAAGAGGGAACAGTTTTGATGCTGAACAGCTGCGGCTCCAGCTGTTGCCATTTGTTGGTGTGCGTGGTCGTCAGGCTGTCGAAGTCCGTCCATGCCTGGCCCGTCACCGGGACATACTGGCGTTCATCGTCGCAAATCGGGCAGTTTTTGGGCTGTTCATCGTAAGCGGTACCGCAGGTTTTACAGAGTGTAATCATCGGCTTTCCTCAGCAATAAAGCACTGAGTATGGCAGGGATTATCCATATGTGCTGAGGGGTGCCTGGCCCGCTTTTTTTGACTTATACTGTGCCAGTATCAAAAACTGAATAACGCAGGTGGCACATGGAAATTGATCTCGATAACTTAGTCTTTAACGGGCTGGATGAAGCAGAAGAGCGCAACGCGGAACGTCTCGACGATGCGGATAAAAAAGCCCAGGCGATTGTCGCCGATGACGACTGCGGCGATGCCTGCAAGATCTGAAGAAAAAGCACCGGGCTCCCCGGTGCTTTTTTTTATGAATGCCTTTTGCTACCGGCTATCAGATCTCCGGCGTTTTGCTAAACCCGGTCAGCATCAGGATCAGGCTTTGGGGAGATGACCCCGTCTCAAACTGATAGTGATTTCCCTGACGATCGCCGCCGATATACCACGAAATGTCGGTTTTCCCTTCTGCCAGCGCCTTGCGCACCGCTTTATCCACGTCCACCATCCGGTATTCGCGGGAGTGGTTCAGGTACAGCACCGCATCCGAGCGATAGTTGCAGGACGGTCGTGACTGCCAGCTCACGGTGGCCGGTTCCCAGTCGTTACTCGCCGGATAGAAGAAGATTTGATCCGCGCCGTCAGTTTCCACTTTCCCGCCATAAATTCTCACGCGGTATTTAAACTTGGCAGGATCCTGTCCGACAGGCAGCGGAGGGATGTTGAACTTCACCAGCGACAATGTTTCGCTGTTTTTCGTGCGTCCACCGTTCTTCCAGTTATCCTGCACCAGTAAGACCTGGGGATCGGGCTGTGAAAGTGCCGGTTCCATGCTGCTGAGCCAGACGTTAGCCTTCGCTTTTGAATAACCATACGGCACGGTGGTGCCGCAATCCATTCCTCGGTTCATGCACAGGTCGGTCATAAATCGCGCGGCATCTTCCGTCCAGCCGTTCATGAAGTCAGCATGCGCCGTATACAGGCTCCCCCACCGCTCTTCACGCTCACTACCATGCATGATGGGGTCGAGGGAAAGCTGGACTTTACTGGTATCCAGAGAGCTAATTGTCGGGAGCACGTACGCAATATTCATGTTCACCGTCGGGATCTTCACCGGGAAGGCGGACGGACACTGTCCTTTCGTATCGTAGGTGGCGTTAGCCAGGCCGTGGGCGGGCTTCAGGTTGACCCCGTCCCAGCAGTTCGGGAACTGAATGCCGATATTAAACTGCACGGCATCCTTCGCCTTGCGTAAGCCGCAGACTTCACCCGTTCTGGTGGTGTAGCCCTTGCCATTGGCGCATAAAAAGGTGATATGCGTATTTGGCGCGGTGCCATGATGATCGCCCGCCAGCAGCGACAGCCCCGGCGGAAACGGATGAAGCGGCCAGGCGTCAACGTTCGATGCCTGATAATAGGTTTTTTGATAGGCGGGTTTGACCACCGTTCCGTCCGGCAATTTTAGCGACGGAGCCCAGTAGGCCGAGCTGTCTGCTTTGTTATCGCAGGTGGTGTTTTCCTGGGTACGCAGAGATTCACGGCTGGAGTAAGCATCCGCGTGCACGTTACCAAAAAAATCGTGCAGCATAGCCTCATTGGGCATGCCGAACATCATAATGGCATCATCGCCGAGGGTGTGGGAATAACTGCATACAACATGCGCCTGTGGACCAGCGTGTGCCGCCTGCATGGTAAGCAGAAGTGCGGTGGCAGAAAGCGCGGGGGTTAATACTGTCCGTTTCATTATTATCTCCATCTGTGAAAGGAGATAGTGGTAACAAAACGGCCATCATTTACCGAGGATTAGCCTGGGTATTTTTCCCTTCATCCTCGCTTTACAGACACCACGCACAGCTCATTCCAGTACATTTCGCGCGTCCGGCGCAGTTCAGCGTGACGTTTTATCATGGAACCACTCCGGGTCGATGTTGGCTACGTCCACGCCATACAGGCTGGCGACAGGCAGTATTGACTCAAGAACACGTTGCGCGCTGTTCTCCGCATTCACTGGTCGGGGCGCAAAAAACCGCCGTAACGTGCTTATCCATTTTTTCATCGTCATTACCCTTCTCGCTTAACCTGTCCTCAGTTAAACACCCAAATTGCGCCCGGGGGAAATATCAAAATCCACTGTCGATGTGCAGGATCTGCAAATAGCGCCCCGCCGTCTGCTCTCTTCTTTAACACCTTGTTCACTCATGCTTTTTTTCTCATAGCAAAGAACGATTTCTTATTTGGCGATAGCATTCCCTTATGGGAGCGTAACGGGGTAAAACAAAAACAACGGGATGGCGTATGACTATGGCTGCAAAAATGAAAGGGTTTAAAAAACGGGCGCAGGTTCTGGGATTAGTGGCAGCCTGGGGCCTGGTTTCAGCGCAGGCGCAGGCCGATCGGCTGGCGGATATCAAGGCAGCAGGCGTGGTGAAAGTGGCCACGTTTGATGCCAATCCACCCTTTGGCTCGATTGATGCCAAAACGCATGAGATAGTGGGTTACGACGTGGACTTCGCCAAAGCGCTGGCGAAATCGCTCGGCGTCAAGCTTGAACTGGTCGCCACGAATCCGGCTAACCGTATTCCGCTGCTACAGTCCGGAAAAGCGGATCTCATCGTGGCGGATATCACGATCACTCCGGAACGCGCACAGGTCATTGATTTCTCAACGCCTTACTTTGTCACCGGCCAGCAGTTCCTGGTTCCGGCAAAATCACCGGACAAGCTTGATGACTATAGCCGGGCACGCATTGGCGCCGTAAAAGGTACGACGGGTGAACAGGCGCTGCACCAGCGTTTTCCGCAGTCCCGCGTCCTCTCTTACGATGACATCCCGCTGGCGCTGACGGCACTGCGCAATGGCAACGTGCAGGCCATTACCCAGGACAGCACCATTCTGGCCGGTCTGCTGGCGCAGGCGCCGGATAAAGCCGACTTCAAAATCCTGCCCGACCTGCTCAGTAAAGAAGAGATTGGCGTGGGGGTGAAAAAGGGTGAAACGGCGCTGCTGAAAGCCGTTAACGATGAGCTGGTAACCCTGGAGAAAAATGGCCAGGCGGCAAAAATCTATGACGTCTGGTTCGGTCCAGGCACCCCTGCTCCACAGCCTCGTAACTTTAAAATAGAAGCCCGGTAATATGCTCTCAGGTTTATTTTCACGCTCCGCGGCCAATGCCGCGGATTTTTCACGTCTGGAACAGGCCAGCGTTGAGTTTCGCCATGTGGACAAACGCTACGGCGACCATCCGGTTTTAACCGACATTAACCTCACCATCATGCCGGGTGAAGTGGTTGCCATTCTCGGCCCTTCGGGTTCCGGAAAATCGACCCTGATTCGGCTTATCAACCAGCTTGAGAGCCTGAGCGGCGGGGAGATTCTGGTCGACCACAAGCCGACCGGACAGCTTTCCGGCAGCAGGCTACGTCAGTTACGCAGCCGCGTCGGGTTTGTGTTCCAGCAGTTCAATCTCTATGCCCACCTTACCGCCAGCCAGAACATCACCCTGGCACTGGAGCACGTTCACGGCTGGAAACCCCTGCCCGCCCAGGATCGCGCGCTGGCGCTGCTGGAGAAGGTCGGCATGCTGGAGAAGGCGCACCGCTTCCCCGCTGAACTTTCCGGCGGACAGCAGCAGCGCGTGGCAATTGCCCGTGCTCTGGCCTCGTCGCCGCAAATCATTCTCTTTGACGAGCCGACGTCGGCACTCGACCCGGAGATGATTGGCGAAGTGCTGTTTGTGATGAAAACCCTCGCCCACAGCGGGATCACCATGATTGTCGTCACCCATGAGATGCAGTTCGCCCGGGAAATTGCCGATCGAATCGTCTTTATCGACGGCGGAAAAATTCTGGAAACCGCGCCCCCGGCGCAATTTTTCAATCAACCGTCGCATCCCCGTGCGAGGCGGTTCCTGCAAAAAGTGCTGGATCCGCTGCATCAGGAGCAACTGTAATGCCTGCTCTGGACTGGCAGGGGGTGCTGGCCGGACAGCCCCTGCACTGGATCCTCTCCGGATTTCTCACCACTCTGTGGGTGACGCTGGCGGGGATTATGCTGGCCAGCCTGCTCGCCTTGTTCTTTATGCTTTTGCGGCTTTCCGGGGGACGTTTCGGGACAATGATCGTCAGCGGCTGGGTATCGCTGTTTCGCAATACGCCGCTGCTGGTACAGCTGCTGTTCTGGTATTTCGCCGCCTGGAACGGGCTGCCGCAGGGGCTGCGTGACGCGGTGAACGCAGACCACAGCTGGTCCATTTTGCCCGGTGACGTCTGGTGGTTTACGCCCGAGTTTTTATGCTCCGCCTGGGGGTTAGGCGTCTTTACCTCGGCGTTTTTAATTGAAGAAGTCGAATCGGGGCTGCATTCCGTACCTGCCGGGCAACGGGAGGCGGCGCTCGCCCAGGGATTTTCCTCATGGCGTCTGTTTCGCTACATTCTTCTGCCTCAGGGGCTCGCTAACGCCTGGCAGCCCGTCGTCGGCCAGTACCTTAACCTGATGAAGCTCTCCTCGCTCGCGAGCGGGATTGGCTTCGCCGAACTGACCTACCAGGTCCGCCAGATAGAAAGTTACAACGCCCATGCACTGGAAGCCTTCACCGTCGGTACGGTGCTCTACTTGCTTACCGGGATGGTGACGGGAAGCGTGCTGGTGCGCCTCGGCCCCCATTCAGGGAGGAAATATCATGATCCCCGGATTTAACGTTATTGTCGAAAACCTGGATTATCTGCTTTGGGGACGTGCGGCTGCGGGAGAACCCGGCGGCGTACTGCTCTCACTGCTGATGGCCGCAGGCGCCGCCGCGCTTGCCCTGCCCGGCGGGATTGTGCTGGCTTGCGTCGCCTGGCGCTATCCCGGCGTGGTGCGCAGTGCGCTGTTTGCGTGGGCAGAGTTGATTCGCGGGATCCCCCTGATCTTCGTGATATTCTGGATGTGGTATCTGCTGCCACTGATAACCGGCAGGGATCTCCCGGGCGCGACGACCGTCACGCTGGCGCTGGCCTGGTTTACCGCGGCTGCGGTGATGCATTCGGTGTTAGCCGGACTGAGAGCCCTGCCGTCGGGCCAGAATGAGGCCGCGCTTTCTCAAGGGTTCAGTACGCAGCAAACGCTGTGGCGCGTGCTGCTGCCGCAGGCGCTGAGAAATATTCTGCCGTCGCTGGTGGGGATTTTTATCAGCCTGCTGAAGGATACGTCGCTGGCGTTTATCGTGAACGTTCCTGAACTGACCACGGTGGCGGGACAGATCAACAACCGGGTGCAAATTTACCCGGCGGCCATTTTTATCTTCACGGGTGTGATCTATTACCTGCTCTGCTGCTCGCTTGAGCTGCTCGCGAAGCGCTGGCGAGTTAGCCGGCCAGCGCTTTAACCACCGTTTCCATCGCTTTGGTGGTCAACTCACTGCGCTTAACGCGCTGGTTCGCCAGCGCGGTACGCAGAACGCCCGCAATGACAATATGTTTCGGCTCCTGCCCTAAATCACGCATTTCGAGAACGACCTTGCCCACCACCCGACACATCTCCTGGTAAAGCGCTTCGTCTTTGGTCACATTGCCCATTGCCATCACTCCGTTGCCCTAAACCGTCAGCTTAAATCATTCGTCGGCTGGATACAAAAAAGAAGCCCGGCGTGTAGTTCGCCGGGCTTCGTCTGGAAAATCAGGAGATTAGTTGTTTACCGGGATGACTGCGCCTTTGTATTTGGTGCGGATCCAGTCCTGAATCTCTTTGGAGTGCAGCACGTTCACCAGCGCGACGATATCCTTCTTCTTCTCGTCACCGCGATGAACGGTAATGATGTTGGCGTACGGGTTATTCTCACCGCTTTCAACCGCAATTGGATCGTGCACCGGATCCAGACCGGCATCAATTGCGTAGTTGGCGTTGATCACCACCGCAGCACCTTCGTCGTTGTTGTACATCTGCGGCAGCAGAGATGCCTCAACGTTAGGGGTGAATTGCAGCTTTTTCGGGTTCTCCACGATATCGCTGATGCGCGCGGTCACTTTATCGATGCCTGGCTTCAGCTTGATCACACCCTCTTTTTCGAAGATGGAGAGAATACGCCCTTCCTCGGAAACCGCATCACGCATGATGATTTTGCCGCCTTCCGGCAGATCCTTCAGCGATTTGTATTTTTTCGAATAGATACCGATCGGCTCAATGTGGATTGCGCCCGCACTGACAAAGTCATAATCCTTATCGCCCGCGTGATCTTTCAGGACGCTGTTCAGGTAAGGGATGTGCTGGAAATAGTTTGCGTCAATGTCATGCCCCGCCAGCGCCGTATTTGGCAGAATGTAGTCCTGGAACGGTTTAATCTCCAGATCGATCCCCTGCTTCGCCAGAATCGGCTTAGCCTGCTCCAGAATTTCCGCGTGCGGGGTGTTGGACGCCCCCACGGTGAGCGTGTCCGCCCAGGAGGCAAAGCTCAGGGCACTCAGGGTTGCGGCGGCGATCAGTGTCAGTGTCTTTTTCATGATGTGGTTCCTGTGTGTATTTATTAGCGTTTATCTAACAGTGAAGTAATGGCATCGCCGCAGAACTGGATAATGAACACGATGATCAGAATGGTCACCGTTGCCACCAGCGTGACGTCACCATGGTTGCGCTGGAATCCTTCCAGATAAGCCAGATTTCCCAAACCGCCGGCACCTATCACCCCTGCCATTGCGCTGTAGCTCACCAGCGCAATCAGCGTCACCGTCATACCTGAAACCAGTGCGGGTGAAGATTCCGGCAATAAAACCCGAAACACTAACGTGCTCAGCCGCGCGCCCATCGAACGCGTGGCCTCAATGACTCCTTTGTCTACTTCTCGCAAGGCAATCTCGACCAGACGGGCGTAGAACGGCGCCGCGCCCACAATCAGGGCGGGCAGCGCAGCGTTAGCGCCGAGAATGGTCCCCACAACGGTCTTGGTGAACGGGATCAGCAGAACGATGAGAATGATGAACGGAATCGAGCGGAACACGTTCACCACAATCGACATCACGCTGTAGACCGTGCGGTTGTGGAATAACCCGCCGCGGGCGGTTAAAAACAGCGCCAGACCGAGCGCGATCCCCAGGACAAACGTCGCCACGCCGGAAAGCGCGGTCATGTAAAGCGTCTCCTGGGTTGCAGCCCAAAGCTGATCCCACTTCAGGTGCGGAAAGAGTTCTTCAGCCATGCTTGATTACCTCGCCTTCAATATCGCTTTGCTTCAGGTCGGCGAGGATATTGTTCAGTTGTTCGTCCGATGCCACCACGTGCACCCAGAGCTGCCCGAAAACACCGTGGGCGGTTTGCGTCATTTTGCCGTGCAGGATGTTAAACGGCAGGCCGTAGCGCAGGGTCAGTTCACCGACGATCGGCCTGTGCGTGCTGTGCCCGGTGAAGGTCAGCCTGATCACCGTGCCTTCCAGATCGTTTGCCAGTTCGGTGTTGAAGGTCTCTTCCTCCGCGTACTGGCTCACCTGGCGGACAAACTGCCGGGTGATCGGCTGCTGCGGATGCGTAAACACGCTCAGCACGTCCCCCTCTTCCACCACCTTGCCGTTTTCCATCACCGCCACGCGGTCGCAGATTTTGCGCACCACGTGCATCTCATGCGTAATGAGTACGATGGTCAGGTTAAAGCGACGGTTAATGTCCAGGAGCAGATCGAGGATCTGATCGGTGGTCTGCGGATCCAGCGCCGAGGTGGCTTCGTCACACAGCAGTACGTCCGGATGATTGGCCAGCGCGCGGGCAATGCCCACACGCTGTTTTTGCCCGCCGCTCAGCTGGGATGGGTAGGCATTCTCGCGCCCCTTCAGGCCGACCAGCTCCACCAGCTCGGCAACGCGAGCCTGAATTTGCGCTTTTGGCACACCGGCAATTTGCATTGAAAAGGCGATGTTTTCCTTCACCGTGCGCGACCAAAGCAGATTAAAGTGCTGGAACACCATGCTGATTTTCAGGCGTGCCTGACGCAGCGCTTCTCCCTTCGCGGCGGAGATATCCTGACCGTTAATGGTGACGCTGCCGGCGCTGGGCTTTTCCAGACCGTTCAGCAGACGGATCAGCGTACTTTTCCCGGCCCCGCTGTAACCGATGATCCCGTAAATCTGTCCCTGCTCTATCGTCAGGTTGACGTTATCTACGGCTGTCAGCGCCTGTTTCCCGTTGTCAAAAACCTTCGAAATATTGCTGAGTACAATCATTCTTATTCGTTATCCGTTTCGCATATAGCGGTTTAGCAGTATGGATGTCCAAAAGATAGTAAACAGCCGTTATCAGCTTTTAAATGACCAAAAAAGAATTTCTTATAACGCTCAGGAATAAGCAGCGAACTGGCGGGTGAAAAGCATTTAGATGAATATCAGCAATAATTATCTGCCATTTGCATATCAGGTCTTACTCACCCGACGAAATCGGCTAATTTTGCAGCACTTTATGCGGATATAGCCATCCTCACATCCGGACAACTTTACGTCTTGCTGTCTTTCCATCTGAAAACACAAGGATTATTCCTTTCCGTTCTAAAACTCAGTGAAAGGTTCTTTATTGAGAAAATTTCATGGTTCTATCATCCGGTCATCACCTCTTCACAGGACATGACCATGACGCTTTACCACTCCGTCACCGAACTGATTGGCCGTACGCCGCTCATCCAGCTGCACAAGCTGGACACCGGCCCCTGCTCGCTGTTTCTGAAGCTGGAAAACCAGAATCCCGGCGGCTCGATTAAAGACCGCGTCGCGTTGTCGATGATTAATGAAGCCGAGCGTACGGGCCAGCTACGGCCCGGCGGCACCATTATTGAAGCCACGGCGGGGAACACCGGCCTGGGGCTGGCGTTGATTGCGGCGCAGAAGGGCTACTCGCTGATCCTGGTGGTGCCGGACAAAATGAGCCGCGAGAAGATTTTCCACCTGCGCGCGTTAGGGGCGCAGGTCGTGCTGACCCGTTCAGATGTGAATAAAGGGCATCCGGCCTACTACCAGGATTATGCCCGGCGGCTGGCGAACGAACTGCCAGGCGCGTTTTATATTGATCAGTTCAATAACGCGGCCAATCCGCTGGCGCACCGCACCACTACCGCACCGGAACTGTTTGAACAGCTTGACGGCCAGATCGATGCCATCGTCGTCGGCGTGGGGTCCGGCGGTACGCTGGGTGGCTTACAGGCGTGGTTTGCAGAACATTCGCCGCAGACGGAATTTGTGCTTGCCGATCCGGCCGGGTCGGTGCTGGCGGACCAGGTTGAAAACGGACGCCATCAGGATGCCGGATCGTGGCTGGTTGAAGGGATTGGCGAAGACTTTATCCCTCCGCTGGCGCACATCGAAGGGGTTAACCGCGCCTGGCGCATTACCGATCGCGAGGCGTTCACCACCGCCCGCGATCTGCTAAAAACGGAAGGGATCCTGGCAGGCTCCTCCACCGGCACGCTGCTGGCGGCGGCGCTGAAATATTGCCAGGCGCAGACTACGCCAAAACGTGTGGTCACCTTCGCCTGCGACAGCGGCAATAAATACCTATCGAAGATGTTCAACGACGACTGGATGCGTCAGCAAGGGCTGATTTCGCGTCCGCAGGCAGGCGATCTCTCGGACTATATTGCCCTGCGCCACGATGAAGGCGCGACGGTGACTGCCGCCCCGGACGACACGCTTTCCACCATACTGGCCCGCATGCGCCTGTACGACATCTCCCAGCTGCCGGTGCTCGATAACGACAAGGTCGTCGGCATCATCGACGAGTGGGACCTGCTGCGACACATCGGGGGAGATGCCGATCGCTTCTCTCTCCCCGTGACGGCGGCCATGACGCGTCAGGTCGAATATCTGGATAAGCAGGCCCCGGAGAGCGCCCTGTACGCCATCTTTGACCGTGGCCTGGTGGCGATTATTTATGACGAAGATCGCTTTCTGGGTCTGATCACACGCAGTGACGTACTCACCGCCTGGCGTAACCGCCTGACAAAATAAAAGGAGCAAAAGATGAAAAACCTGGCCACCCTCAGCGTTCACAGCGGTGAGTATCACGACCCGCACGGCGCCGTGATGCCGCCAATTTACGCCACGTCGACGTTTGCGCAACCGGCACCGGGTGAACATACCGGCTACGAATACTCCCGGAGCGGCAATCCAACCCGCCACGCGCTGGAGACCGCCATCGCCGAACTGGAAGGCGGCACGCGCGGGTACGCTTTCGCGTCAGGGCTGGCAGCCATTTCCACCGTGCTCGAACTGCTGGATAAAGACAGCCATATCGTCGCCATTGACGACGTGTATGGCGGTACGTATCGCCTGATCGAAAACGTGCGCAAGCGCAGCACCGGGTTACAGGTGAGCTGGGTTAAGCCGGACGATGTAGCCGGGCTTGAGGCCGCCATTCGCCCGGACACGCGCATGATCTGGGTGGAAACGCCAACGAACCCGCTGCTGAAACTGGCCGACCTGGAGGCCATCGCGGACATTGCCCGGCGCCATAATGCGATCAGCGTGGCGGATAATACCTTCGCCTCCCCGGTCATTCACCGGCCGCTGGAGGCGGGGTTCGATATAGTGGTCCACTCCGCCACTAAATATCTCAACGGTCATTCAGACGTGGTTGCCGGGCTGGCTGTTGTCGGGGCAAATAAGGATCTCGCGGAGCGTCTGGGCTATCTGCAAAACGCGGTTGGCGGCGTTCTGGATCCGTTCAGCAGTTTCCTGACGCTGCGGGGGATTCGCACCCTCTCACTGCGCGTTGAGAAGCACAGCGCCAACGCACTGGCAATTGCGCAATGGCTGGAGCAGCATCCTCAGGTAGACCGCGTGTTCTATCCCGGGCTGGCGTCACATCCCCAGTATGCGCTGGCACGCAGACAAATGGCGCTGCCGGGCGGCATGATCTCCGTTGTGATTAAAGGCGATGCGCAACGCGCGACAGAGGTGATCCGTCATCTTACGCTCTTTACCCTGGCGGAAAGTCTGGGCGGTGTGGAAAGTCTGGTGAGCCAGCCCTACAGCATGACCCACGCCTCCATACCACTGGCGCAGCGTCTTGCAAACGGTATTGTGCCGCAGCTTATCCGCCTGTCGGTGGGGATTGAGGATGCGAAGGATCTGATCGCCGACCTTCAGCAGGCGCTGGAAAAGTGAGCAAAAAACGGCGGGCGTTGCGCCTGCCGTCATAAGATGACATTAGACCTTAACGCCTTGATAACAAACTTATGTGAATCTGCACAGATTGTTTTGAAACGCTGTTTCCATTTTCCTTTTTACTGTAAATCAGCGTATAATGCGCGCCAAATCCCTGGTGAATGGTTTCAGCGCTTGGAATACAAAAAACAACGTACAACTTCTCCTCTCCTTCGTTGGGCTGGCACTCAGGCACACTTTCTTCTGCACGCTCATTTGATGTCACCTATTCTTAGTGCGTGTCATATACTCTTTCGCAACACAGGTTTGACTCCGCGGCGGTGCGCCCCCGGAGCGAGATTTCCATATCCTTCCCAACTTAAAGACTAAGACTGTCATGAAAAAGACGAAAATTGTTTGTACTATCGGCCCGAAAACCGAATCCGAAGAGATGCTGAGCAAAATGCTGGATGCCGGCATGAACGTGATGCGTCTGAACTTCTCCCACGGCGACTATGCTGAACACGGTCAGCGTATCCAGAACTTGCGCAACGTGATGAGCAAGACCGGGAAAAAAGCGGCAATCCTGCTCGACACCAAAGGTCCTGAAATCCGCACCATCAAACTGGAAGGCGGTAACGACGTTTCCCTGAAAGCGGGCCAGACCTTCACCTTCACCACCGACAAATCCGTTGTAGGTAATAACGAAATCGTTGCCGTGACCTACGAAGGCTTCACCAGCGATCTGTCCGTTGGCAACACCGTGCTGGTGGATGACGGCCTGATCGGCATGGAAGTGACCGCGATCGAAGGTAACAAGGTTATCTGTAAAGTGCTGAACAACGGCGATCTGGGCGAAAACAAAGGCGTTAACCTGCCGGGTGTGTCCATTGCTCTGCCAGCGCTGGCTGAAAAAGACAAACAAGACCTGATCTTCGGCTGCGAACAAGGCGTGGACTTCGTTGCTGCCTCCTTTATCCGTAAACGTTCTGACGTGGTTGAGATCCGTGAGCACCTGAAAGCGCACGGCGGCGAGAACATTCAGATCATCTCCAAGATCGAAAACCAGGAAGGCCTGAACAACTTCGACGAAATCCTCGAAGCGTCTGACGGTATCATGGTAGCGCGTGGCGACCTGGGCGTTGAAATCCCGGTTGAAGAAGTAATCTTCGCGCAGAAGATGATGATCGAGAAATGTGTTCGCGCGCGTAAAGTGGTTATCACCGCAACGCAGATGCTGGACTCCATGATCAAAAACCCACGCCCTACCCGCGCTGAAGCAGGCGACGTAGCAAACGCCATCCTCGACGGTACCGATGCCGTTATGCTGTCTGGCGAATCTGCAAAAGGGAAATACCCTCTGGAAGCGGTCGGCATCATGGCGACCATCTGTGAGCGTACCGACCGCGTGATGAAAAGCCGTCTGGATTACAACAACGACAGCCGTAAACTGCGCATCACCGAAGCCGTGTGCCGTGGTGCGGTAGAAACCGCTGAGAAACTGGAAGCCCCACTGATTGTCGTGGCGACCCAGGGCGGTAAATCTGCGCGTGCCGTGCGTAAATACTTCCCGGATGCGACCATTCTGGCGCTGACCACCAACGAAACCACCGCGCGTCAGCTGGTGCTGAGCAAAGGCGTAATCCCACACCTGGTGAAAGAGATTGCCTCTACTGATGATTTCTATCGTCTGGGTAAAGAAGTGGCTCTGGAACTGGTTGATTGTGGCCTGGCCCAGAAAGGCGACGTGGTGGTTATGGTTTCTGGCGCGCTGGTTCCAAGCGGCACCACCAACACTGCATCTGTTCACGTGCTGTAATATTTCACGAACAAATTATTGTTTTGTTAAAAAGCGTCCTTCGGGGCGCTTTTTTTATTCCCGCCTTTAACCAGAACTATTCAAAAAGCAAATCGGGTTTTTCTATTTAATCGCGATTTATCTAAGATGAATCCGATGAAAAATGCCTTTTTTAACATAGCTTTTTCGTCAAAATTGCCGATTTCGTTGCTTCTTTGAGCGAACGATCAAAAATAGGCGTAATCCCATCAAAAAAATATTCTCAACCCAAAAAACTTTGTGTAATACTTGTAACGCTACATGGAGATTAACTCAATCTAGAGGGTATTAATAATGAATCGTACTAAACTGGTACTGGGCGCGGTAATCCTGGGTTCTACTCTGCTGGCAGGTTGCTCCAGCAACGCTAAAATCGATCAGCTGTCTTCTGACGTTCAGACTCTGAACGCTAAAGTTGACCAGCTGAGCAACGACGTGAACGCAATGCGTTCCGACGTTCAGGCTGCTAAAGACGACGCAGCTCGCGCTAACCAGCGTCTGGACAACCAGGCTACTAAATACCGTAAGTAATAGTACCTGTTAATAAAATGGCGCACATTGTGCGCCATTTTTTTTGCCTTCGTCAAACCTCTACTGAAGCGCTTTCTCTCCCTCGCCTTCCGCCACCGCCGCTGAGACACGACTGTTCTGTACCGACAGGACAGAATTGCTGGCTGAAGAACCACTGCCTGCTGACACGGCAACCGGGATCCCCGCTCTGCGCGCCAGGGCCTTGTCGATTTGCGTTTTATCGCTACCTGACTCCGCTGCAAAGGCGGTAAACGCCGCCGAGTGCGTGAACGGCACCGTCTGTGGGTTTTCGCCCTCAGCCTGCGCCAGCGGCCTGTGCACCTCGATATAACGTTTGCCGTCCGGCTCGACGGAGAACTTCACCGGCTCATTGATGATCTGCACCCGCGTGCCGACGCGCACTTGCTCAAACAACGCTTTGATATCGGGCGCGTTCATCCGCATACAACCCGAGCTGACCCGCAGCCCTACGCTGTCCGGCGCGCTGGTGCCGTGAATAAGATATTCCCCATTCCCGATACCCAGACGAAGCGCAAAACGCCCCAGCGGGTTATTTGGCCCTGCGGGTACCACAGGCGGCAGTTTAATGCCCTGGGCCAGTGAGCGCGCTCTGATGCCCGCTGTGGGGGTCCAGGTAGGGTTAGGGATTTTCTGACTCACACGGGTGGTGCTGACCGGTGTTTCCAGCCCAAGCTGACCAATACCCAGCGGATAGACCTGCACGATATTTTCGCCAGGCGGATAGAAGTAAAGACGCAGCTCCGCCAGATTCACCACAATGCCCTCGCGCTCGGTGTCCGGCAGTAGCATCTGGGAAGGGATCGTAATGACCGTTCCTGGCGCAGGGTTCACCGGTGCAATGGTATTATTGGTTTCAAGGATCAGCTGTGCGGCGGTATTAAAGCGACGAGCGATAGACTGAAGTTTATTGTCACCTTCCTGAATGGTGTATGTCTGGTTTTGCCCAATCAGGCGGCTGCCTGCGGGCGGTAAAGGATAATCAACCGCCCAGGCTGAATTAACAGCACTGAGCGAACCAAGGAGTAATAGAGTTATTAGAGACGCGCGCTTCATGCTGAGATTCCTTATTCACTGACCAAACGTCAGAAAGCTGAAAAACCAGCGAGGTGGAAACCACCTCGCGAAACAGAATGAATGCTGTTCTGTCAGTTTAGCTAATGATTGCGGCTTTGGCGCGTATGGCGCGGATCATCGCTTCCAGTCCCTGGGATCGGGACGGGGTGAGGTGCTGGGTTAAGGCCATTTTTTCAAACCACGGGCGAACGTCAAAGGCGACAATATCCTGCGCCGACATCTGGTGATAAAGAATAAATACGACGGCAATAAGCCCCTTCACAATGGCGGCATCGCTGTCACCCTGTAATTCAATTACGCCTTCATCCGTCTGCTGCATCAGGATCCAGACCTGGCTCTGGCAGCCCTGAATGATGTTGTCCGGGTTATGCGCCTCTTCGCTGAGCGGCGGCAGGCGCTGGCCCAGCTCGATAATATAAAGGTATTTCTCTTCCCAGTTCGCGCAACGCCCAAAGTTGCGCAGCAATTTATCTCTGTCCGGCAAATCTGCCATCTCTCGCCTCTCCGTTAGCCAAGCAGCTGGTGAATACGTTTTAGTCCCGCCACCAGTCTGTCGACCTCTTCCGTTGTGTTATACATCACCAGAGATGCGCGGCACATGGCCGGTACCTGATAATACGCCATCAGCGGCATCGCGCAGTGATGCCCGGTACGTACGGCGACGCCGTAATTATCAAGGAAACTGCCTACATCATAGGCGTGATGCTTGCCGAGGTTGAAGGCTATCACACCCAGACGGTCAGCAGGGCCATATAAGGTCAGTTCCGGGACGCTGGCCAGCTCCTGCAAGGCATAATGCATCAGCAGCTGTTCGTACTCCTGAATCGCCGCCAGCCCCGTTTCAGAGACGTAGCTAATGGCCGCGCCCAGCCCGATGATCCCGCCCGTGTTGGGCGTACCCGCCTCGAAGCGCCAGGGCGCACGGGCGTAGGTTGTGCCGTCCGTCAGGCTGACGGTGGCGATCATTGACCCGCCCCCTTCCCACGGCGGCATGGCCTGGAGAATGTCCTCTTTCACATACAACACGCCGATGCCCGTCGGGCCATACAGCTTGTGCCCGGAGAAGACGTAGAAATCGCAGTCCAGAGCCTGAACGTCAACCGCATGGTGCATCACCGCCTGGGCGCCATCAATCAACACTTTCGCACCAACCTGATGGGCTTTGTCGACGATCTGCGCCACCGGATTTTCCGTCCCCAGCACGTTTGAAACGTGGGTCACCGCCACCAGCCGCGTTCTGTCGTCCAGCAGGGCGTCCAGCTTTTCCAGCTGGAGCGTGCCGTCTTCATTCAGGGGGATCACCCGCAGTTGCGCCCCCACACGCTCACAGAGCATCTGCCAGGGCACGATGTTGGCATGGTGCTCCATCTGGGTGATGATGATGTTATCCCCCGCGTGCACCTGCGCATTGCCCCAGCTGTTAGCCACCAGGTTGATCCCTTCGGTGGTGCCGCGCACGAATACCAGCTCTTCCGGCGAACGCGCGTTGAGGAAGGCCGCAACCTGCGTGCGCACGTTTTCCATGCGCTGGGTCGCCTCGGCGCTCAGGGTGTGGATCCCGCGATGTACCGCCGCATAACCGTGGCGGTAAAACTCGGCTTCCGCATCCACCACCTGATTTGGTTTTTGCGCGCTGGCCGCACTGTCGAGATAGGCCAGCGGCAGACCGTTCACTTCACGGGTCAGTACCGGAAAATCTGCCCGGACTTTCTCTACGGGAAATGTCATGCTTCGCCTCCAGGCAGACGCTGACCGATACGGGCCAGCACCTGCTGTTTAAGTCCGCCATCGGGCAGCGCTTCCGTCAGCTCAGCCGCAAAGGCGTAAATAATCATCTTTTGCGCGGCCTGCTGGTCTATCCCGCGCGAGCGCAGGTAGAACATCTGCTCATCGTCAATACGCCCGACCGTCGCGCCGTGGCTGCATTTCACGTCGTCCGCATAGATTTCCAGCTGTGGTTTGGTGTCCACCTCTGCCAGACGTCCCAGCAAGAGGTTGTTGTTGGTCATCTGCCCGTCAGTTTTGATGGCGTGCTGCGCCACGTTGATCAGGCCGTTAAACACCGCACGTCCTTTGTCGCTGACGATGGTTTTGTGCAGCTGACGGCTGTTGCAGTAGCCTTTGTTATGCTCAAGCCAGGTGCGCGTGTCGCACACTTCTGACTTCACCGGCATCGCCAGGCTGTTAATACGCAGCGTAGTGTTTTCACCGTTCAGCTGGGTGCTGGTATTGTGGCGCAGCACCGCGCCGCCAAGCAGGAAGCTGTGGCTGTACGCCGCGGCATCCTGGCCCAGCAGAATATCGTTGTGGGCGAAGTGGTGACTGAGCGGATTCTCAAACGCCAGCTTGATGTGGTGCAGCTGGGCATTGGCCGCCACGTTCATCGTCAGACGCGAACCGGTAAAATGACGGGTGTCGTTAAGGCTGACGTAATGCTCGATCACCGTCGCCTCCGCCCCTTCTGCCAGCTCAAGATGGTGGCGATAGTGGGCGGTGTTAATCTCATCACCCTCAACGCCCTGGGTGATATGCATCAGCAGCAGCGGTTTCGCCGGGCGCTGGTTACGCTTAACGCGAATATGGGTGACAGATTGCGACAGGCTCTCTGTCAGGTGCAGGAAGACTTCAGGCTGAACGGGCGCGTTCAGCGACTGACGTTCATCGTTAATGACGATATCGAACCCGCTCTCCTGCACGCTGTCGCTCAGCTCCGCACGGAACAGACCGTCGACAAACACCAGACGCACGGCATCCACGCTCAGCGCCAGCCTGTCGCGCTGATCGGGGCTGACCTGCGCCAGACGGGTGACAAACTCGCCGTTCAGCAGGCCATCCAGCGGGGTATATTTCCAGTTCTCATGTTTACGCGTCGGTAAACCGAGACGCAGCATCTGCTGGAGATGGTGCTGAGCCTGTTCAGAGCGCGCTCCACCCTGCGCTTCAAACAGCCGGTGCCACTGCTGAAGTGCATTACTGCTGTTCGGTAAGCCAGCCATAACCCTGCTCCTCCAGTTGTTTAACCAGCGTAAAGTCACCGGATTTCACAATGCGTCCCTGGTAAAGCACGTGGACATAGTCCGGTTTGATGTAATCCAGAATTCGCTGATAGTGAGTCACGATGATAAATGAGCGGTTGCCGTCACGCAGGGAGTTCACCCCGTCGGCAACGATCTTCAGGGCATCGATATCCAGCCCTGAATCGGTCTCATCGAGAATGCACAGCGCCGGTTCCAGAACCGCCATTTGCAGAATATCGTTACGTTTCTTCTCACCGCCGGAGAAACCCACGTTTACCGAGCGGGTCAGCAGATCTTCCGGCATTTTCAGCAGCTTGATCTTCTCTTCCATCAGATCCTGGAAATCAAAGCGATCCAGCGCCTCAAGGCCGCGATACTTGCGCACCGCGTTCAGCGCGGTTTGCAGGAAGAACTGGTTGCTGACGCCCGGAATTTCCACCGGATACTGGAAGGCCATAAAGATGCCCTCGCCGGCACGCTCTTCCGGCGACATCTCCAGCAGATCTTTGCCGTTAAACTCAACGGAGCCGCTGGTAACTTCATAATCTTCGCGTCCTGCCAGCGTCGCTGAAAGCGTACTTTTCCCGGAGCCGTTTGGCCCCATGATGGCGTGAACTTCACCCGGTTTGACGTCAAAATTGAGGCCACGCAGGATCTCTTTCTCTTCCACGCTAACCTGTAAATCTTTAATGCTTAACATGTGCTTTCCTTAACCGACGCTGTGTTCAAGACTAATGGCGAGGAGTTTCTGGGCTTCAACGGCAAATTCCAGCGGCAGTTCAGAGAACACGTCCTTACAGAAGCCGTTAACGATCATTGAAATCGCATCTTCTTCACTGATCCCGCGTTGCAGGCAGTAGAAAAGCTGATCTTCACCAATACGTGACGTAGTTGCCTCATGCTCAAGCTGGGCGCTGTTATTGCGGCATTCGACATACGGGAAGGTATGCGCCCCGCAGTCCGCGCCAATCAGCATGGAGTCACACTGGGTGAAGTTACGCGCGTTGGTTGCCGTCGGCATGATTTTCACCAGCCCGCGATAGCTGTTCTGGCTGTGACCGGCAGAGATCCCTTTGGAGATGATGGTCGATTTGGTGTTTTTACCGATGTGGATCATCTTGGTGCCGGTATCGGCCTGCTGATGACCGCTGGTCAGCGCCACGGAGTAAAACTCACCGATGGAGTTGTCGCCGCGCAGAATACAGCTCGGGTATTTCCAGGTAATGGCGGAGCCGGTTTCTGACTGTGTCCAGGACATTTTGCTGTTTTCGCCTTCGCACAGCGCGCGTTTGGTGACGAAGTTCAGAATACCACCGGTGTTGCCGTCGCCCGGGAACCAGTTCTGTACCGTAGAGTACTTCACCTCCGCATCTTTATGGATGATCACCTCTACCACCGCCGCGTGCAGCTGGTAGCTGTCGCGCACAGGAGCGGAGCACCCTTCGATGTAGCTAACGTAGCTGCCTTCATCGGCCACCAGGATGGTGCGTTCAAACTGGCCGGTTTTTTCCGCGTTGATGCGGAAATAGGTCGAGAGCTCCATCGGGCAGCGCACGCCTTTCGGCACGTAGATAAAAGTACCGTCTGACGCCACCGCCGCATTCAGTGCCGCGAAGAAGTTATCGTTACTCGACACCACGGTACCAATATACTTTTTCACCAGCTCGGGGTGATCGTGAATGGCTTCACCAAAGGAACAGAAAATGATCCCCTGCTCCGCCAGTTTTTCACGGTAGGTGGTTGCCACCGAGACGGAGTCAAAAATGGCGTCTACCGCCACCTCTTTGCCTTCGCGCACGGGCACGCCGAGCTGATTAAACGCCTCTTCCACCTCTTTACTCAGGAAGCTGTTCTCCGCGCCGGTTTGCTGAACGGCACCGGGTTGCGAGGCGCAGGTGTCATCACAGCTGCCGCAGGAGGGCGCAGAGTAATAGCTATAATCCTGATAGTTCAGCTTATCGTAATGCGCTTTCAGCCAGTGGGGTTCTTCCATCTCCAGCCACGCGCGGAATGCGCTCAGACGAAACTCCAGCATCCACTCCGGCTCGTTACGTTTCGCCGAAATGGCGCGCACGACCTCTTCGTTGATGCCTTTCGCCAGCTCATCGGTTTGCAGCTGCGTAAAGAAACCCTCTTTATAGTTGAGGTGTCCGCCGCTCCAGGTGTTTACATCACTCGTTGCTTCAGTATTACGAGACATAGTACCGCCTATACCCCAAAGCTTTCGCCGCAGCCGCATTCGTTCTGGGCTTTCGGGTTATGAAATTTGAATAACTGGTTTAAACCTTCCCGAACGTAGTCGACTTCGGTTCCATCGATAAACGGCATCGCCTGTAGCGCGACGTATAACTTTGCACCGTCGGTTTCAAAGACCAGATCGTCCTTTTGAGGTTCGGTTACGGTGTCCAGCACGTAGCCAAATCCCGCGCAGCCAGTCTGCTTAACGCCTAAGCGTACGCCGAGGATGTCGGGATTTTTTGCCACCAGCTCATGAATATGCGCCGCCGCCGCGGGCGTCAGCGTTAAGCCACGCCAGGCAAAATCGGCCGGATTGAAGGTTTCTGAATGCAGTTCCATAGGTCCACCTCATCTGATAAGCCACCAGGGCATAACACCATGTTAGTGATAACGATTATCACTTCAACCCCCTGCGAGCAGGGGCTTTGGGCTAAACCGCCCTTTTTGGCTACTTTCATTAAGCATAGACCCTGTGATGGGATGCGGATGGGATGGTTAGATTTGTTCAATGCATTGATAAATAATGCATTTCATAAGAAAGGCGGTAAGATGACGGGCAATGATAAAAATTGTATTGGAAATACCTATTTTTAAGATAGCTAAAGTACGCGCAGCCACCATATACATTTTTTACGTATGCCTCCCCCTTAAGCCAGGTTCTTTTTAATCCTTTTTTGCCTTACCTGGGCGCGCATAAAGACGTTTGATGGATAAGTTAACCATTATTTATCAGTCTGATAGTGGTTAAATTTCGATCATGATTAATTACATAAACTCATCTTTTTTCGGCGTAATGTTTCCCTTGTTAACCATTTATTCAATAAGGGATTAAATTATGTGGAGTGCCCATAAAGCCGCAGTTCATGCTCGCCAGCATGCAGGTCAGTATAGCCAGAAAAGATGTGCAGAATTTGTTTCGAAATCCATTCGCGCCGGCGGTGCTAATCTACAGAACACACATTATGCTAAGGATATGAAAAGCAATTTAATTCTGGCGGGCTTCCACCAGGTTTACGGTGACCCTGTTGAGGGCGATGTGGCGGTGATCCAGCCCACTGCGCACCACCCATATGGCCACGCTTGCATCTATGGTGGGAACGGCGTCTGGTGCTCTGATTTTGTTCAGCGAACAATGTATCCGGGAAAGGAATACCGGGAATTAAAGCCAGCGTATGCAATTTACAGGCATGACTGACATGAAAAAAATAATTCTGGCGATCCTGCTTCTGCCCACTCTCGCATCCGCTGCACAGAAGTTCCCCCCTGAGGTATCCGCTGCCCTTCAGTTTAATAAGTGGTACATCTCGCAAATTATTATCGGGAAAGAGCCCCTGAAAAACTATGAAGCGCTGAGGCCATATGTAACCCGCGAAACTATCAGCAAACTCAAAGCCATGGATAAGCTGGATCCAGATGAATATGACGTGCCTGACGTCGATATGTTCATCAAGGCTCAGGGATATGAAGATGACTGGGGCATCGTCAGTGCGCGGGCGCTGGATTACGATGCCGCCTGTATGCAGGTTTATATCTCATTCGGCAAAAAGCGGGATCACACCGTGATTGACTGCATGGTCAAGGAAGATGGCGTGTGGAAAGTTGAATCCGTGGCCAGTATGAATATTTCAGACAACCTGATGATGGAATAAACCGACGATATGACAGGGGTACTGATGCTATGCATCTTCGCGGATACCCCTGTCGTATCGCCAGAAGGCAAAATCCCGCACTGGCGGTTTACCGTTGGCCCCCTTAACATCAGTGATGGAACGAAACGGCGAAACCCTGTTCACGCCAGTGGTCGAGCTGCTCCTGTTGACGAGGCGTAGGCGCTTTACCGGTCCAGACGAAGATTTTTTGCCCGGGGAAGAGTTCAGGACGTGGAGAATCAATCGGCTCAGCCAGCACGTCGATATGCCATCCTTTGTAGGCAAGACGGGCCGCTTCCAGCCACAAATGCGTACGGTCGTCGCACTCCCACCCAATCAGCAGCGCATCCTTACCTGCTTTTTTTCGCGACTCACCCAGGCTTGCAACGGCAAACTCAATCAGGACACCGTCCAGCAGGCTCGCCATGTGACGCACCGTATTCTGGTCCTGGTTCATTCGCTGACGCACAGGGGTGATGATGTTATCTATCAGAACATCCATCGCATGGTCACGGCGGAATTCGCCGATTTTGGCACGCAGTTTTGCCGGGCTGGCATAGCGCAGAACGGTTAACATCTCTTCCTGAAACGATGCCCAGTTACCCTGAGTCATCACTTCTGTATTTTCAAGAAGCGCTTTTACTTTACCGACCGAAACACCCGTTTTCATCAGGCGCTTGATCTCTTCGATACGCAGGATATCTTCATCGTCAAACTGACGATGACCCCCTTCGCTTCGCTGCGGCTTCAACAATCCATAACGGCGCTGCCAGGCACGCAGCGTAACGGGGTTGATACCGCATCGTTCGGCCACTTCGCCGATACTGTAATAGGCCATTAACTCCCTCACGCACATTACTTCCATACCTAACCAAACCAACCTTATCAGATTGTACAAATCATTTGTATAACTAACTCCTCGTTCTGAGACAAGTGAATGGCTCAATGAACCACTCACTCGTTAATGTATTGTTGTATAAATTTCGCCGTACGTACAGGTTACTCTTAACAGTTACGTACAGGTTTTTATAAATCGTACTTTTTATCAGGCCAGGCAATCGCCGGAACGCCCCCCAGACGCGGGCTGGCGAAAAGGTGTCCCTGGAACTGAGAAACCCCGGCAGATTCCAGCCACATCCACTCTTCAGCCAGCTCTACGCCTACCGCACAGAACAGAATTTCCAGAGACGCACAGCATTTAATGATCGCCTGAATAATAGCCTGACGCGGGCCGCTCTTGTGTACGTTGGCAATCAAATCACGGCTGATCTTGATTCTGTCCGGCTGGAACTGGGCCAGCAGTTGCAGACCGGCGAATCCCGCGCCAAAGTGATCGATGGCCACGCTGATCCCGGCGCTTTTAAGCTGTCTGACTGCGCTGGTGAACTCTTCGAAGCGCGAGATCGCCTCGCTCTCGGTGAACTCGACCACAATTTGCTCCGGCACAAAACCGTTCGCCTCAATTGCCGTCAGTAAAAAATCGACGGCGCCAGGAACATTGACCAGCGTCATCGGCAGCAGATTGATGGATAACGTTTGAGTCTGTAGGCCCAGCGCGCTGGCCATCGACAAAGCCACCTGCTTACTCTTCAGATCCGATTCGTACAGCGCCTCACGCGACAGGTTGGCAAAATAGCTTTCCGGAGACTCACCGGACGGCGTGCGGATCAGGGCTTCCCAGGAAACCACCTGCTGCATAAACGGATCGACGATAGGTTGAAATGCGAAACTACAGTCCGCGCCCTTTGCCACTACTGTCGGCTGGGAGGATAACGGCGTGTTTTCGGTGACAAATTCCCAGGCGTCAGCCGGAGGCAGCTCAAAGTAGTTGGATTTTTCAGTAGACTCAACGAAGGTGCGGAAAAATTGCAGGGCGCGATCGTTATAGGTCAGCTGATAGCGGGTTGTGCCTTTATCAAGAACCTGTTGCAGCACTTCGTCGGTGTCGTACTGACGAAGGTCAAAGAGCTCCATACCCACGTTGCCAAAACGCCTTGAAGGCCCGTGGTCGCTCAATAATTCGACCACGTTGTGATGCCGCGGATCGTGGCAGATGAGCTGATAGATCTCCTTAACGTTATCAGCAGGCCCTTCAAGTAACTGAAAAAAGTGTGTGCCGTTAAACAGCAAAATCCCCGTCACATCGAACTGGCGATTTCGACAATTTGCAGCAGCGACCATGTCTTCCAGCGCTTTAACTGGAACGTCCTCGCAGATATGACTGCGGTAAATGATGGTTGTGAGCATGCTAATCCTGAAGATTGTGGGGGTGACCACGAAAACACGTGGGGAGAACTCTGTTATAGCACATTAATTGCCCAACAAATAATTTACATCTCAACGATTTACACGGCTTTTTTGCGTCATTTACGGGCTTGTACAACTCTGCAACGCCGCTTCGGATTGTACAATATATCTTGTGAATCCCGCAGTAAATCGTATAAGAATAAGCACCTGATAAATAATGATTTTATAAAATATATTATAAAATCTTTAAAAAATTGTACATTTTAAATGTACAGATTTGAAAATTATGTATACCTTAAATGTAACGTTACTGATTACGAAAATTTACAGGAGCGAAACATGCAGCAGAACGGACACCTCGCAGACTCGGCAACAGCGATTGCGCAGTACTTCGAAAAAGCCGCGCTTCCAACCCAACAGGAAACATTGGGTCAGGTTGTTGTTGAAATTCTTAGCGACGGGCGAAATCTGAATCGCAAATCGCTCTGCACAAAACTGTTGAGTCGCCTTGAAAAGGCCAATGGCCCGGAAGAGGAACATCATTATCACATGCTTCTTGGCCTGCTCTTCGAACGTTAATGTCATGAACAGCAGTGATGCGGACAGACTGATCGACCAGCTTATTGGAGAAGCCGCTCTTTCACTTTTGAAGGAGCGCGGTCCCGTGACGACCGAGGGATTGGTTCAGCGTCTGCGTAACATGCAAGCATATGAAACGGATCCCCAGCGGCGGGAGACATTAGCGCGAGTGATAGCTGAAATCAGCTCTGGTACGATCGCTTTTAAAGGTCGCAGAACCGCACAAGGACGAATACAGAGAGAGGGATCTCTCAAAAATAACCGAGACAATGTAGTGCCGTTATTTGGAAATGGAAAACCGTCCGATCCTAAAAAGATACATTGACTACAACTTTACAGCTACGGTGAGAACAAATGAGACAAAATATTCAGCTTCAACCCGAATACCACTCGGCCTTTTTAGATAGCGCGTTGTCGGAGTATTTCCGTCACGCAGGCGATCGCTTTGCTGAAGAGTCTGCCATTTTTTCGACTGCGGTTCGTTGTGTTCTCGCTTCCGAAGGTCATTTGACCAACAAAGCGATCATTCTCTGGCTAATCCAGACGCTGGAATCCACCGACGATGTCGTTAAGGCGGATGTGATCCGCAAGACGCTGGAAATTGTCGTCGGTTACACCATGGACGATCTTTAACGCCTCCCCCATCCCTACGGATAGCGTGTCATCGTCAATTCTGACGAACAGACTGACGATGACACACCCTCTCTCCTCTAACGCCCTGTTAATCAAGAACGCTGAATGTGGCATGGATCCTGCTTAGTCCGCTAAGGGACTGGGCTTTCCAGTAAACATTGCTTCATTTCTTAACAGGTCTGTTATTGATGAAAAAAATCGCCAGCGTCTGCCCCTACTGCGGTGCAGGCTGCAAACTAAACCTCGTCGTTAAAAACAACCGGATTATCCGTGCCGAAGCCGCTGATGGCGTAACCAATCAGGGCACGCTTTGCCTGAAAGGGTTCTACGGCTGGGACTTTCTTAACGACACACGGCTGCTTACCCCCCGTCTGACGCAGCCCATGATCCGCTACAGCAAAGGTGAGGCCTTTACCCCTGTTACCTGGGAAGAGGCCATTCGCTATACCGCTCACAGGCTTAAAAGCATCAAAGAACAGTATGGCCCTCGGTCCATTATGACTACGGGTTCCTCACGGGGAACGGGCAATGAGACCAACTATGTGATGCAAAAATTTGCCCGAGCGGTGCTGAATACTAACAACGTCGACTGCTGCGCCCGCGTCTGTCACGGTCCGTCCGTTGCCGGTTTACAGGAGACCCTCGGCAACGGCGCCATGAGCAATTCCATTAACGATATTGAAAACTCAAAATGCCTGCTGGTATTCGGCTATAACTGCGCCGACTCTCACCCCATCGTCGCCCGACGTGTGCTTAAAGCACGTGAAAATGGCGCTAAAATCATCGTCTGCGATCCGCGTCATATTGAAACGGCACGCATTGCCGATCTTCATCTTCAGCTAAAAAATGGCAGTAACATGGCGCTGGTCAATGCCTTTGGCTATGTCCTGCTGGAAGAGGAACTGTACGACAAAAACTACGTTGCCCGCTTTACCGAAGGGCTTGAGGCGTACCGGCTGACGGTAAAAGATTACGCACCCGAGCAGGTTGAACATCTGACGGGCATCCGCGCGCGGGATGTTCGTCAGGCAATGCGCATGTTCGCAGCGGCGCCTTCAGCAACGGTGATGTGGGGAATGGGCGTCACGCAGTTTGGTCAGGCGGTCGATGTGGTGAAAGGTCTCTCCAGCCTGGCGCTGCTGACCGGCAACCTGGGCCGACCTGCCGTCGGCGTGGGTCCGGTTCGGGGGCAAAATAACGTTCAGGGTGCCTGCGATATGGGCGTTCTGCCCAATATGTTCCCCGGCTACCAGGACGTCACTGACCCGGCGGTCAGACTGAAATTTGCCGATGCGTGGAAAATCAATGTCAACCGGATGGACGATCGCGTCGGGACGCGTATCACCGAAGTGCCACATCTCGCGCTGGAAGGAAAGATTAAAGCGTATTACATCATGGGGGAAGATCCACTTCAGACAGAAGCCGATCTGGGACTGGTCCGCCGCGGCTTTGAGGCGCTCGATTTTGTGGTGGTGCAGGACATCTTTATGACCAAAACGGCAGAGGTGGCTGACGTGCTGCTCCCTGCCACCTCATGGGGAGAACACGCCGGCGTGTTCACCTGTGCCGATCGCGGCTTCCAGCGTTTCGGCAAAGCCATTGAGGCCAGCGGCAACGTCAGGCGCGACTGGGAGATCATCAGCCTGCTGGCCACGGAGATGGGCTATCCCATGCATTACGAGGATAACCAGCAGATCTGGGACGAAATGCGCGAGCTGTGCCCCCTCTTCTACGGTGTGACCTACGAAAAAATGGGCGAGATGGGCCATGTGCAGTGGCCTTGCCCATCCCTCGATCATCCCGGCACCCCCTACCTGTACAAGGATAATCAGTTCGACACCCCTACTGGCAAAGGACAGCTATTTGCCGCCCCCTGGCGCGCCCCGGCGGAGACACCGGATGCGGATTACCCGCTGGTTCTGTGCACGGTGCGCGAAGTGGGTCACTACTCCTGTCGCTCAATGACCGGGAACTGCGCGGCGCTGCAAAGCCTGGCTGACGAGCCGGGCCGGGTGCAAATGAACCCGGCCGATGCGGATGAACGGGGGATTGCCGAGGGCCAGCTGGTCTGGGTACGTTCACGCCGGGGTAAAGTGATCACGCGCGCCAGCATCAGCGAGCGCATCAATGCGGGAGCAATCTATATGACCTACCAGTGGTGGATTGGCGCCTGTAATGAGCTGACGCAGGATAATCTCGACCCAATCTCCAGAACGCCGGAAACGAAATATTGCGCCGTGCAGCTGGAGGCGATCGAGGACCAGCGCTGGGCGGAGGATTTTGCGGCTTCCGCGTACCAGACCATGAAGACGCGGTTGATCGCTGCGGTTAACGTTTAAATGCATTGCCGGGTGGCGGCTATCGCTGCCCGGCCAGCTATCCGCTGCTGTTTTAGGCTATTTGTTGTGCATAATTATTTTCCTGGTAATCGCGAAGCAGGTTCGGACGGCTCTTTTTCTCCATCAGCCTTCTCAACAGTACGATCAGCTCGTAATCGCTTCGCAGATTAAATTTCTGCATCATCATATATTTATGGGTAAAGACCGTTTTTTCGCTCATCTTCAACGCGTTCGCGGTCTGCACTACCGACAGCCCCCGGTAAAAATTGACCATAATACGAATCTGTTGCCGGGATAAACCTTTATGCTGGCAGTCGAAACAGGTCTTTTTATTCAACGTGTAACCCGGTAGTTGCGTCCTGAACCACGCGATAAACAGAACGCCGCTAATACGGTCAAGCGACGCCCGGCGCGGAAGAAAAATAATGTCCTGAAAGCAGGAAGGCAGCGCCGAAAAGCGCAGCTCATCGTCGACGAGACCTATCACAATTCCTTTTTGCCGGGCCAGTAACTCCGGAAAACAGGTCAGCGTTTCCCCCTGACATAATGAAAGAACAATAATATCAGCCTGGCTGACGTTTTCATTGGTCAGTGCCAGCTGAAATGTGATGGAGCGATGAAAGTTATGCTTAAAAAAATCCTCGAAAAAGTCCTGTAGCCCAGCCTGAAAAAACAGATCCGTTTCCTGAATCAGAATATTTAACATAGTTCACACCAACGTCTTTAATAAAGGCTTGTCACCGGCATTTAGTTGTACTGCATCGTCATCACCACAACCGCACTGATGCTCCCCGGCGTGGCGCCTCCCGGCATGGATTTTACCGAGGCCAGCATAGCCATTGTCGCGGTTCTGTCCGCGGCAATGGTCTGGGTCATGCTGGTGCCTGTTCCTTTAAACGCGCCGGTTTGGGCATCGCGCATGGCTATCGCCACATGCGTGGCCGAACCGCTGTTCATAAAATAGTCCGCGCCCGCCTCGGGATCGGGGCTGCCGGTGAAAGCGACGGTCACACTCTGCGTTCCGGTTGGGCACTGGGTAAACAGGAGACTGAAAGGCACCGGATCCGATGTTGAGCCCGGCGTCGCCATATTGGTTGCCTGAATATTGCCCAGGTTGACATCGAGGCTGTTACTGCCGCCATTAAATATGCACGGCGACGCAACGATATTTCCCGTCACACCGATGTTGACGCTATCAGCGGAGCATACCTTCCCGCTGAGTAAGGCAAGTAAAAGCAGTGTCCTGCATCTTATTTTCATCTTCTTACCTGCTACTGGTAGGTCACATTAAGGGTGGCGGAGGCATTCGCTGAACCTGACTCCACGCGGGTTAACGTCTGGTAATATCGGGCCGTTAATGGCAACGTCTCTTGCCCCCCGGCAGACTGCCGCAAGAATAGTCGGCTGTTCATCACCAGCGGTGCACCGTTATAGATAAGCTGCACCCCCACCCCTTTCGCAGTGCCGGCATTTCCCTGCCCGGTTAAGGCCATCACGCTGGTATTGGCGCTATCCGGATTCTGTATTCCACTGAGCGAGACCGTAATATTGGTTCCGACGGCACAGGTTAAGCCCAGGTTTTGCGTGTTCTGTGCCCCCGTCGGCGTGGTGCCCACCGTGGAGCCGAACGCCGAGGCGGGAATATCCCCTATCGGAAACGTCAGCTGGGCCGTATTCACCGTCCACGCCAGGGCATTGATGGTGCCGGAGGTGAGCTGCGTGGTCAGACCGTCACGGTAGAGGCCGTCGCTTCCCTGAAGCGTCACGACGCCGATCGTCCCGGGGGTTAATACTCCCGATGAGACCGGGCCAGTTACCACCAGCTCAATCCTCTCACCGTACCAGTCCACATAGGAGGTCTGCGCATTGTAGGAGAACGTATTGCTCGGGTTTTCAAAATAGCCGTTGGAAGAAAAGCGTATCCCTATCCCGCTGACGTTCGTGTTGTAAACATGGTTGCCGTAGCTGCTCAACGTGGCACCGTTGTAGCGCAGGCTGAATCCCAGCATCAGCGGATTCGTACACCCGGTAAGATAGGAGCCTGTGGCTGACGCCGCGCCGGAAAATACCACCGTGCCGACAGGCGCATCGCGCTGCACGTTGATCGTCCCCACGGACAGGGTGGAAAGCTGCGGGGTGATGGTGGTGCAGGTACCGGCACGAGCCATATTTGCCGCCGCGAGCAAACAGAGCAGCAGCATCGCGTTAAGACATTTCATGTTAGCGTTCCTGACGGCAGGTGGCGCGCATATCAGCGATCCCACCGTACGTTGAGTGATTCGGCAGCGTGAAATCAGCGCGGCATTGCTGACTGGATTGACTTCCCCATGTAGCGACTAACGTTCCCTGCTCGCGCATCCCGGTTAAATATACCTGACCGCGATCGCCGACAATAAAACTGCCGCTGTCATCACCCACAAGGGTGACCACCGCCCCAAACGGAACGGCGCGGTCGCTGTCGGTCAAGGTCATCAGCACCCGGCGACCTGACTTCGGCAGATAATCGGCTCTCACCACCGCTCCCCGCGTCGGCGTCACCGTGCGGGTGTTGATCTCCAGCTCGACATCGTCCGGCATCGTTTCCGGGTCGAGGGTGAGATCGTTTTTCCGGTAGACAGAAAGGTTGCTCACGACCGTATATCCGCGAAAATCTGTCCGTACACCGGGCTGATTGCGGATATCCACGTCGTGGGCGCCGGGGGCTTTGATTAAGACGCTGGTCTCCCCCAGCGGCTGGGAAAGCGTGATGCCATCAGCATGGGCGAGAATGCCGCCTTGCAGCCCGTAATTCAGGCGTTCACTGTTTTTGTCATAACCATAACCTGCCGTGACTTCGCCATAGGCGCCTTTGTAGTCCGCGTTAACATTGCCGGTATAGTCCACGCCCTCTGTGCCGTATCCCTGCTGTACGTTCCAGCTCAGGGCACGGTTCTCGAGCGCTACCCCGTTCAGGCCGACGTTATGCGTCGTCCCGTTATTCCCGCTGGCGTTCATGCCATAGTTAGCCCATGTCTGCGGCAAAAATTTATCCAGCGGAATGCTGATGTTGAACGCCAGAAGCTGGTCGTGGTCAGCGTTTTTTTGGCTGTCGCGGGTTTCTGACGCTGAGCGGACATTTTTGCTGTAGGTCCATGTCAGGCCATAGCTGATGTTGTGCCAGTAGTTGCTATAGCCGACGCTCCACGAAGCCATCGACTTACCGTCATTCCAGTAATCTTCCCGCGCCGCACTGAGGGTAAGCGCGCCCAGGTTGTCCCCCAGCGTCTGGCTCATCGTCAGCTCGGCACGGTTACGTCGCCTGTCCTGAAGCGCGCTGCTGTCGCCGTACGAATCGAGGACGTCCTGCATCCCGTAATAGCCGCGGGTCGAGTAGCGATACCCGGCAATCGAAAAGTTCGTCCCGGTATTAATAAAATTCTTGCTGTATCGGGCCCGCCACGACTGACCGTTTGTTTTCACGGCATGCTCCGGCTTTGACCAGCCCTGAGTGACGTCTGCGGATATCGCCCCGAGATCGCCCATATTCTTGCCCACCCCCAGAGCCGCCGACTGGTACTTATCTGCCTCCTGGACGCCGCCATAGAGCGTAATACCGTGAGGGAGGCCGTAAATTCCGGTCAATTGCCCGAAGGGGGTTTTCTCCACGCTACGGTTATACGAGCGATACTGCCCGGCGGTAAGAGCATATTTCAGGCGCCCCTCCCGTTGCAGGACCGGCAGCGAAGCGTACGGCAGGGTGAAATGTTGCTCACTGCCTTCAGCTTCGACGATCGTCACATCAAGATCGCCCGCGCCGCCGGTGGGATACATGTCCGCGATCTCAAACGCACCCGGCGCCACATAACTTTGGTAGATTTGATAGCCATTCTGACGCACCACGACCTGCGCGTTAGTTCGCGCAATACCGCGCACCACCGGCGCATAGCCTTTCAGGGAATCCGGCAGCATATCGTCGTCAGACGCCAGCTGGACGCCGCGAAACGGCATGCTGTCAAAGACATCGGCAGGCGCGGAACTGTCTCCGAGCGTAAGCTGGGCTTGCAGGGGAATAATTGCGCGCTGCATCCAGGTATAGACGTTGTCCCACTTATCCTGGCCGGACGCATCGCGGGACCAGGTGGTGTAGTTGCGTAACCGCCAGGGACCGACGTTGATCCCCGGCCGCAGGTTTGCATACTGGCTGTCGCTGCGGGTGCCTGCCCCGCTTCTTGCCCGGCTGTTTGCCCCGCTCAGGCTGTAGTTGAGCATGGCCGCGGTAATGCCTTCATCCCACATATCCGGCGGAACGTAACCTCTTGCTGGCAGGTCTATGGCCGCCTGTGGAATGCTGATCGCCAGACGCTGGGCGCCAAACTGGAAATCCGCGCTGGCCTGTGGAATCGCCCTGAGATCGGCGCATTCTCCTTCCCCGGCGTCGAGCTGCGGGAAAAGCGCCGTTTTCACGCCCCACGCTTTTAACTGCCCGATACTCAGGCACGGCTGCAACGTTTCACTGCCGTTCGCATCCTTCACTGCCATAAAACGAATATCCCGCGTTTCCAGCAGCCGATCGTCAAGAATAATATCAACGTGGTATGTCCCGGGCGCCTGCGAGCCGGATTCAAAGGCAGATAAATCCGCTTTCCCCATTCCGGGATTATCCAGCTCTACCAGTTCCGTATTAAACGTCTCACTGGCATACAGTGTGGGAGAGACACCAGCAAGCGCGAGGGCAATAAATATTGCCAGGCGCGCAGGCTGCATTGTATTTAATGCCGTTGTCATGACGAACACCTGATTAACGCGTAAGGATCACAAACTGGCCCGGTGTAATTCGCCAGGGCTGCCATAATCGTTAATGACTTTAAACGTCAGCGTATTGCCACTGGTTCCATTCGGTAACGGAAAACGGGCTGAGCCTGAAGGCATCACGTACGTGACATCGTCAAGTTTCTTATTACCTAACGTAATTTCATTGAAATTGATAACGTACGGCGTAGGGTTATTAACCTGAAGGGTATTCCCCGCACGACGCCAGGTTAATTTATTGGCTTGCTCCTCGGGGGTAGACGCACGAAGAGTCTCTGGCCGATAAATTAATTTGATGCGCGTTTTGACGGCAATTTGCAGCGAGTTCATCTGCTTTGAGGCTGACGGAATAGCTTTAATGTTCAGCCAGAATAAACTCTCCTGCCCCTGAGGCAGCGAGCCTGTCATGACAATACGCTCAAGGTTTTTTTGCCCGCCGTCCAGCCGATACAGCGGTGGCGTAATAATAAAAGGCGCTTTACCCGATTGCTCATCCTGGACATCTATCCACGACTGGATTAAATAAGGAACGTTATCAGGATTCGTAATACCTATTGACGCCTCTTTTTTAGCCCCATCAAAAATAATACGGGTGCCGCCAATAATTACTCCTGCACTGGCGGATGTTAACGTCAGCGGTAACAGCGCCATAGCCAGGCCCGTTGTCGTGATAAAACGCATTTTAATACCTCATAAAACAAGGGGCCGGGCGGCCCCCTGCTGATTACTGCAATGACTTAGTTGTACACCACAGAGAAGTTTGCGACTGAGTTAGCCGGGCCCGCGGTCACGGATGCCGCGGTGGAGATATACTGCGCGTAGAAGTTCAGCGTATTATCAGCCGTACTGCTGAGCGGGTAGATATAGCTGTTGCTGCCGTGCAGCGGCAGATCGGCTTTATCTGCCGTCATCAGGTTAATCGCCACCCCGGTGGCCGCCCCCGCCACGGACGTATCAATCGCCAGCAGGCTGGCGTTGGCTAAATCCGGCGTACCGTCAAAACGGACTTTTGCATTGGTGACCGTTACCGGACAGTTTTTCAAAATAATATTAAACTGCGTCGCAGCCGTTCTCGCCCCGGTTGTCGGGAATTCCGTTTTATAATAATCGCCTAATACCACCACCTGATTCTGGGATGCCACATCAACGTCGCAGGCAGAATCCAGAATATTTCCGTTAAAATTAACGGTACCGGCCGCTGCGAATGCATTGGTCATGGTGAGTACAGAACCTGCCGCTAACATTGCCATCATCAATTTTTTATTCATAACTTTATATCCCGTATTACTCTATTTATTACCGACATTCAGTTGCAGAAATAAAAGCCCTTCCGACGAGTCAAAATTTATACAACTCTTTTTGCACATACAATCAATTTTGAGGTCTAGCTGTAGACCCTCTTCTAACAATTACAAAACATATTCACTCGGAAACACCTTAAGAATAATGGCCAAAGTCTACTTTTAGAACTGAATGAAAAAGGTTTCAATTTCAATTAATTAACACTCAAAAACAGGCGAGTCTATAATTAGACTCGCCGCAAACATTCCCTGCCCTGCTGGTTTTTAAGATAATTCTTTATGCCGATCAAAAAATGATCGCATCAGTCAGTGAGGTCTCACATGAATACCCGATTCGCGCCTGAGTCAGAAATTGATAAGTCAACAGTGCTCGGCGCTAAGCCTTTTAAGCACATTGAAAAAATAATCGATAATGTTTTGCCGCATGCGGAGAGAGGCATTATTGCCAGAGGAGAAATTATCCATTATTGCTCCGGCGATACCCGTCAATGCTTTTTACTGTTGCATGGCAGCGTGGCGTTGCACCGTCGCGGGGACGGTATCGTCTTAAATTCTGAATCCGCGCCATTTCTACTCGGCGTGAGCAGCCAGTTATCGTCTGAACACCTGTACGTCAGAGCGCTGGAAACCTCAGAGGTGGCCAGCGTTTCGCTGTCGTGTTTCAATCATGTTGTCGCACAACAGAATTTATGGGAGCACTTCTCAAACCTGCTGATCTATACCGCATCGCGCGTCTACGAACATTGCGCCCAGATATCGCAAATGTCGGCTTATGACATTATCCGCTTTCAACTGGTTGAGTTGATGCAGGAGCCGGAAGCCATAAGACAAAACATTACCGCCGCGGCCTATATCAAAAGCCGCACCTATCTTTCACGCAGCGGCATTATGCGGATCCTCGCGGAGTTGCGGACGGGGAAATACATCACCATGGAGCGTGGCGTACTAGTTGAGATCCATCACTTACCTCGTAAGTACTGAGGCTGTATTTATCTCTGGAGAAGGTGGAAAAGAAGAGCGACACTATAGAGAGTACAGTCTCTTTTCAGGTTAACGCCATGTCTTCTGACAAACCATCGCATCGCGGCTCTCCCTATGCTCAGGAACTGATTTCTCATTTACAGGCACACTGCGCCACGCATAAAACCGATCCCGGCGAGCAACTTGATCTCCAGGTTGACGGGCAGAGCATGTGTTATTTAATTCTTGATGGCACGGTCGCCATATACAGAAGAAGCGACGACATGATGCTTTCGACGGCGCGCAGTCCCGCCCTGTTTGGCCTCGCTAACCTGACGGACATTTATTTTAATGACTACCTCCGAACGGTTACGCCTTGCCTGATTGGTGTGCTCACGACCGATCGAGTGGCTGAAATTATCAAAGAGAAGGCGCTGTGGGGGCTGCTTTCTAATCATCTGATGTTTGTCTATAACCGCCTCTATCACAACGTCATGCCGAAAGGCGCGCCAACCGCGTACGAGATGATTCGCCAGCAGCTCGTGCTGCTGATGCAGGAAGATGACAGCTACCGACGCAGCGTGACGGCGGAAAGGTATATCAGGGATAAAACCCAGCTTTCCCGCAGCGGCGTAATGCGGATCCTGGCTGACCTGAAAACGGGCGGGTTCATCGAAATGGAAGAAGGCCGGCTGATTAAAATTAACAAACTGCCTGCCAGATACTGAATGTCAGACACAAAAAAGGCCGCGCTTGCGGCCTTTTCTTCACTGCTTAATGGACGTGAACGCCCAACCGCCAGGCAAAGTAGATCTCTTCTTTCAGTTCGTTTGAAGAGAGCGCCAGCAAATCCGTAAATTCCAGCTCAAGCTGTTTCAGCTTTTTCAGGTACTGCGCGGGAGACAGATTGCTTTTATCGCGACGTAAATATTCAATTGCCAGCTGTGTTGGGGTTATTTCAGTATCCATGATGTCCTCGCTTATGTTCAAAACGTGACCAGTATATCACAATCAGGCGGCTAATTTTTGACCAAAAGCAAGACATCCGGAAACTTTACACAACGGCCGTCGTCAGCCTGGATGAACAACACAGGCGATCCTGCTCGTCCAGAATATCAATCTGCCATACCTGATGACGGCTTCCGGCATGCAGCGCCCGGCAGACGCCGCGCACGCGCCCGCTGCGAACAGAGCGGATGTGGTTGGCATTGACCTCCAGACCCACCACCTTCTGCTCTCCTTCCGTACAAAGGTAGCCCGCCACCGACCCCAGCGTTTCGGCCAGCACGACGGACGCGCCGCCGTGCAACAGGCCAAACGGTTGATGAGTGCGGCTGTCTACTGGCATCGTCGCTTCCAGTTCGTTGTCGCCAATGCGCGTGAACTGGATGTCCAGCAAACCGACCATGTTCTCCGCGCCCATGGCATTTAAGGCCTCCAGGGTGACCGCACGTTTCCAGATCATCCGATAATCTCCAGTAAAGCCTGCAATGGATGGCGGACGCCGTTACCTTCCACCCGTTTCACCTGGCTGCGGCAGGAGTAGCCCGTCGCAAGACAGCGGTTGCGTGGCAGGCGCTGCATCGCCTGATGCCACGACAGCTCGTAAATGCCGAGCGAATTAGCGTGGTTTTTGACTTCATGGCCGTAGGTTCCGGCCATACCGCAGCAGCCCACGTTAACGCTTTCCAGCTTCGCGCCAAACCGGGCGAAGATAGAAGCCCACTGGGCAGGCGCCGTGGGCAGCGCCGTCACTTCGGTGCAGTGCCCAAACAGGTACCAGGCTTCTCCACTCACCTCCTGAGAGGGCGTTTGCGTCAGCACCGCAGGCAGCCACTCGTGTACCAGTAAGACCTGAAAATCACCGCGCTTATCGCCGAGCGTCTGCTTATATTCATCCCGGTAACAGAGCACCAGCGCAGGATCGACGCCCACCATCGGCATGCCGAGCTGCGCCACGCGATTCAGAAAATCTGAAGTTTTCTGCGCGGTTTTCGCAAAGCGGGTGAGGAAGCCTTTAATGTGCTGCGCCTTGCCGTTCGGCGAGAACGGCAGCACCACCGGCTGGTAGCCGATTTTCTCGGCCAGTCGGACAAAATCGGCCACCACCTGGGCATCGTAATAGCTGGTAAACGGATCCTGCACCACCAGCACCACCTTCGCTTTCTGCTCAGGGCTTAATGCTTCCAGTTGTTCCAGGGTCATGTTCGCCGAGCGGTGCCCCACCAGCCGACGCTGGAGCGATGGCACCGACAGCAGCGGCAGGTCCACCATGCCGATATGTTTTTCAGACAGTTTGCGCACCAGCGGCTGGTTGATAAAGAAGTTAAAGGTTTTTGGCGCACGGGCCATCAGCGGCGCGTAACTCTCCACCGTCGCCACCAGATGATCGCGCATCGGGCGCAGATAACGCGTGTGGTACAGCTGTAGGAAGCGGGAACGGAATTCCGGTACGTCAATTTTAATCGGGCACTGGGTTGAACACGCCTTGCACGCCAGGCAGCCGGACATCGCCTCTTTCACCTCATGCGAGAAATCGTATTCACCTTTGTTCGCATGCCAGCTGTTGCGGGTGCGTTCGATAAGCCCGCGCAGGCTGGCGCGTTTTTCCGGCAGCTCCTGTTCCAGCTTGAGCGGGTCAACGCCGCGGTCGGCCAGCAGGCGCAGCCATTCGCGCACCAGCGTGGCACGCCCTTTCGGGGAATGAATGCGGTTGCTGGTGATTTTCATCGACGGACACATCGGGCTTTTCACATCGAAGTTGAAGCACAGCCCGTTGCCGTTGCACTCCATCGCGCCGCGCCAGGAAGCGCGTACCGCAATCGGAATTTGTCGGTCATAGGTGCCGCGCTTGACGGCGTCCACCTGCAACATCGGCGCATCGATGCCCTCCGGCGGGCAGATTTTTCCCGGGTTGAGGCGGTTATCAGGATCAAAAGCGGCTTTCACCTTACGCAGCTCGGCGTAAAGTTGTTCGCCAAAAAACGCCGGGCTGTACTCGGCGCGGAATCCTTTGCCGTGCTCGCCCCATAACAAGCCGCCGTATTTGGCCGTGAGGGCCACGACCTCGTCGGAGATCTCCTTCATCAGGATCTCCTGCTGCGGGTCGCACATGTCCAGCGCCGGGCGCACGTGCAGCACACCCGCGTCCACGTGCCCGAACATGCCATAGCTCAGACCATGGCTGTCGAGCAGCGCGCGAAACTCCACAATATAATCAGCAAGGTGTTCCGGCGGCACGCAGGTATCTTCCGCAAACGGAATCGGCTTCGCCGCCCCTTTCGCGTTGCCGAGCAGCCCCACCGCTTTTTTACGCATCGCGTAGATTCGCTCGATGCCGGAGAGATCGTTACACAGCTGCCAGCCAATGACGCCGCCTTCCCCCTGGGCAATCAGCTCGTCCAGACGCTGGCAGAGCGTGCTTACCTGGCTCTCAATCAGCTCTGCGTCATCCCCGGCGAACTCGACGATGTTCAGGCCGAGCATCTCTTTATCCGGCACGTCGGTAATCAGTTCGCTCACCGAATGCCAGACGATATCTTCCCGGGCCAGGTTCAGAACTTTTGAATCGACGGTTTCCACCGACAGCGCCCGCGCCTCCACCATAAACGGTGCATTACGCAGCGCGGAGTCAAAGGAGTTGTATTTGACATTCACCAGACGGCGCACCTTTGGCAACCGGGTGATATCCAGACGCGCTTCGGTGATGAAGGCCAGCGTCCCTTCTGACCCGGTCAGTACGCGGGTAAGATCGAACTGGCTCAGATCGTCATTAAAGACATGGCGCAGATCGTAGCCCGTCAGGAAGCGGTTGAGCTTCGGGAATTTGTTGAGGATCAGTTCGCGATTTTCGCGGCAGCGCTCCAGCACGGTACGATAAATCCGTCCGCTGGTGGTGCTCTCTTTTGCCAGCGTTTCGGCCAGCTCGATCGGCATCGGTTGGGTATCGAGGATATCGCCCCCCAGCAGCACCGCCCGCACACCCATAACGTGATCGGAGGTTTTGCCGTAGACCAGCGAGCCCTGCCCCGAGGCATCGGTGTTGATCATCCCGCCAATGGTCGCGCGGTTACTGGTGGAAAGCTCTGGCGCAAAAAAATAGCCGTAAGGTTTCAAAAACTGATTCAGCTGATCTTTGATCACCCCCGCTTCCACTCGCACCCACCCCTCTTCCGGGTTGATCTCAATGATGCGGTTCATATAGCGGGACATATCAATGATGATGCCCTGGTTCAGCGCCTGCCCGTTGGTACCCGTCCCGCCGCCGCGTGGGGTAAAGACCAGGGTGCTGAAACGCTCCTGCGACGCCAGACGGGCGATGAGCGCCACATCGGCGGTAGAGCGCGGGAAAACGACGGCATCGGGAAGAAGCTGGTAAATACTGTTATCGGTCGCCATCGTCAGCCTGTCGGCATAATCGGTGGCGGTGTCACCTGTAAAACCCTGTTGCTCCAGTGCCTGCAAAAAATTAAGCACCAGCTGAACGACGCCCGGTGCCTGAGAAATCTGTGGGATCATTGCTGTCGACCCTAATGAGAATAGTGTGAAATCGTTTGCGTTGTGTCTGGAAAGTTTTATCACATTTTTTTCTTATGTGCTTCGTAGAATTACGGGCAAAATCCGCCTGTCAAAAATCGCTGAAATCACTAATGATTAGAGAGATGCGGTTTATATTCCCATCAGCCTTGCTGGTGTTCATTTAAGGAAAGTTTCGTTTATGGTCAATCTTCGTCAGCCCAGGGATGTCGCGCAGATACTGCTGTCGGTGCTGTTCTTAGCCATTATGATTATTGCGTGTCTGTGGATTGTTCGTCCTTTCGTGCTCGGATTTGCCTGGGCCGCGACCGTCGTCGTCGCGACCTGGCCTTTACTCTTACGTTTGCAGAAACTGCTGTTTGGTCGCCGCGGCCTGGCCGTGCTGGTGATGACGCTGCTGTTGTTCCTGCTGTTTATTATTCCCATTGCACTGCTGGTTAACAGCCTGGTTGACAGTAGCGGCCCGGTTATTCGCGCGGTCACCAGCGGTGATATGACGCTGCCGGATCTCGCGTGGCTGAACAGCATTCCTGTTGTGGGCGCAAAACTGTACAGCGGCTGGCACAGCCTGCTGGAGATGGGCGGTAGCGCGCTGATGGCCAAAGTACGTCCGTACATCGGCACAACCACCACCTGGTTTGTGGGGCAGGCTGCGCACATTGGTCGCTTCATGATGCACTGTACGTTGATGCTGGTCTTCAGCGCCCTGCTGTACTGGCGCGGCGAGCAGGTTGCGCTGGGGGTACGTCATTTCGCCACCCGACTGGCAGGTAAACGCGGCGATGCGGCCGTGCTGCTGGCAGCCCAGGCCGTCCGCGCGGTAGCGCTCGGCGTGGTGGTCACAGCGCTGGTGCAGGCTGTACTTGGCGGAATCGGGCTGGCAATTTCCGGCGTACCTTATGCCACCATTTTCACCGTCGTCATGCTGATGACCTGTCTGGCTCAGCTCGGTCCGCTGCTGGTGCTGGTTCCCTGCATTATCTGGCTTTACTGGACGGGGGACACGACCTGGGGCACGGTGCTACTGGTCTGGAGTTGCGTGGTGGGCACCATGGATAACGTGATCCGTCCCCTCCTCATCCGCATGGGCGCTGACCTGCCGCTGATTCTGATCCTGTCCGGGGTGATAGGGGGGTTAATTGCCTTCGGCATGATTGGCCTGTTCATCGGTCCGGTGCTGCTTGCGGTAACCTGGCGTCTCTTCTCCGCCTGGGTGCATGAAGTGCCGCCGCCGGGAACCGACCCTGACGTCATCTTAAGCGAACTTGAAGAACTGGAAGATAAGAACGCGCAGTAAGAACGTAGGCCGGGTGGCGCTAACGCTTACCCGGCCTACACTCTCCACAGCAATACTTAAACGTTGCTAAACTATTTATTCTCTGTGCACTGGTCAGACCCGCCTTTTCCTGCCTAAAACCGTCATTCTCTTCAAGAAATCTTTACCTGCCTTTAACTATTGAGACGAATCCGATCGACTCAAAATACTGGCATGCCTACTATTAAGACACGGTTATAAATCAACACCTTGATTTATAAGCATGGAAATCCCCTGAGTGAAACAACGAATTGCTGTGTGTAGTCTTTGCCCATCTCCCACGATGGGCTTTTTTTTATCTTTTTTACGCCCGTGTAATGTCACAGCGGCTGAGCATGCGCCATTCCCCCGCCAGCTCCCGCGTCTCCCCGGTTACCAGAACGTTCACCACCTCGCGTATATCCGCCGAGGACGCGCCAACCTGTAGCTCAAATTCCCCTGGCTCGACAATCCGCTTCCCGTCCCGGCGGGTGAAATTAAACATCTCCACCGGCAGGGTAAAGGTCAGCGTGGCGGTTTCTCCCGGTGAAAGCGTAACGCGCTGGAACGCTTTCAGCTCCTGAAGCGGACGCACCTGCGTGGCGACTTTATCGCGTACGTACACCTGTACCACTTCGCTGCCGCTGCGCTCGCCGGTGTTGGTGATATCGACGCTTAACGCCACCTCTCCGTCGATCGGGACGCAGCTTTCCGCCAGGCGGGCCGCGCCCCAGCGAAACTGCGTCCAGCCGAGACCGTAACCGAACGGGTAAAGTGCGCCGAAATGGAACGCAAACGGCGTGCCGCCGCTTTTCAGCTTGTGGTTATAGTAGTACGGCATCGCCCCGGCGTTTTTCGGCACGCTCACTACCAGCCTGCCCTGCGGCTCCGCGCGGCCGGTTAAGACATCGGCAATCGCCCAGCCCCCTTCCTGCCCCGGCGCCCAGGCCATCATCAGCGCGGCCACCTTCTCTTCCAGCCCCTGAAGGTTATAAGGACGCCCACCCGTCATGACGACAATCACTGGCTTACCGGTTGCCACCAGCGCCTCCAGCAGCTGTTGCTGCACGCCCGGCAGATCCAGCGAATCGGTATCCGAACCTTCCCCCACGGTGCCGCTCTGGAATAGTCCGGCGAGGTCGCCCACGCAGGTCACCACCACGTCACTCTCTTTTGCCGCGCTCACGGCGTCGGGGATCAGATCCGTGCGTTGTGAAACCGGCGATTGCTGCATCGGTTTACCGCCGCTGTCGCCCGGGAACACCGGCGCGCCCGCCATCCGTTTTTCGATAATGTGGCACCCTTTGGCGTAACGTATCAGCGATGCACCAAGGTACTGTTCCAGCGCCGCGCGCGGGGTGGTCACCTGCGAAGTCTCTTCAACCATATCGCTGATAATCAGGTGAACCGGGAAGCTGTAGCCGCTCAGTAACGCCAGTGGATCGTCCGCCGTCGGCCCCACTACCGCTACACGGGGTTTTCCGCCGAGGGGCAAAATGCCGTTATTTTCCAGCAGCGTGATCGATTTTGTTGCCACCTCGCGCGCCACCTGCCGGGTCGCCTCATTCTGCAAATCGATACCGTCTTCGTCGGCGTACGGTTTTTCAAACAGCCCAAGACGGAATTTTTCACTGAGCACGCGCGCCACAATCTCATCCACTTTCGCCATTGAGATAAGCCCACACTCTACCGCTTCAGCCAGATGACGCGCGCAGTCATCCTTCGGCAGTTCCACGTCCAGCCCGGCGTTAAACGCCAGCGCCGCCGATTGTGCTGGATCGTGAGAAATCCCGTGGTGCTGGTGCAGCAGGCTGACGCCGCCGTAATCCGCCACGATAATGCCGTCGAAGCCCCACTGTTCACGCAGCACGGTGGTGAGCAGAAAATGGTCGCTGTGCCCTGGCTGATTATCAATGTCGTGATAGGCTGGCATCACCGAACCGGCGTTGGCCAGCTTTACCGCCATCTCAAACGGCAGCAGGAAGGTATCGTTAAGCTCGCTGAAACCGAGATGGACCGGCGCATGATTGCGCGCCCCTTCGCTGAAGGAGTGGCCGACGTAATGTTTCAGGGTCGCCAGCAGATCGCGCTTATCGCCCTGCAACCCCTTCACGTACGCCGTCGCCATCACCCCTACCAGCCACGGATCTTCCCCAAAGGTCTCTTCCGTCCGTCCCCAGCGCACATCGCGCGAGACATCCAGCACCGGGGCCAGCCCCTGCTGGCACCCGACGGATCGGGCCTCTTTGCCAATCTGCTCCGCCGCCCGCTGCACCAGCGCCGGGTCCCAGGTAGAACCGTAGTTCAGCGACGACGGGAACAGCATTGCATCTTTGCACAGCAGCCCTACCAGACACTCTTCATGAAACAGCGCCGGAATGCCGAGCCGGGTCTCCTCCATCATCATGCGTTGCAGGCGGTTGGCGGCACGCACGCCGGTTTTTGCATCAACAATGTGCGTACCGAGCGGGCGGGTGATCTGCCCGACGCCCAGCTTCAGCCTTTCGCTGAGGGACGCCTGTTCACTCACGCCGGCGAATTCATCGCTCAGATCGCTGCGTTCGCGGTGGTTGCCGTGTTCATCAAGGATCAGCCAGTACGCGTGCATCTGGGCAAATTTCTCTTCCGGCGTCATACGCGCCAGTAAATCAGCGACACGCTCGTGTACGGAACGTCCCGCGTCCTTGTAGATCGCAGTCATGGTTTACTCCTGTAGTGCGGATTGGGTTGCCGGGCTGAGCTGCCCCGTATCGTTTCGACTATCGCGTTTGCTGGCCAGCTCGCGGGCGATGCTGTCCACCAGTCGGCTGTTAAGTTTGTAGATGGCAAGGAGCGCCACCATGCAGAGGAACAGCGCGCAGGGGATCAGGGTGAACAGGGCATTGATGGTTGCGAGAACGTGAGGCGCCTGGTTTGCCTGACCCGGCGCGTAATCCACCATGCCAAGCACCCAACCGACCACCGCCCCGCCCAGCGCCAGCCCAAATTTGATGGCAAACAGGGCGGTAGAAAAGACCAGCCCGTCAAGGCGGCGGCCGCTACGGTGTTCTTCGTAGTCCACCACATCGGAGAACATGGTCCATTGCAGCGGCGTGGTCAGGTTCTGAATAAAACTAAACACAATATTCAGACCGAATATCAGCCACACCTGTGAAGGCGGAATGAAGAAAATCAGCGCGCCAAAAATAACGAAAGAAATAATGGTCCACTGATAGGCACGCACCCGGTCAAATTTCCCCAGCAGACGTTCAGATAATAATGCGCCGCTTAAGGAGGCCACCATGCCGGAAACAATAAAGGCAAAAACCAGTTCCGGACGTAACAGAACATAGTTAACGTAATACATGGTCGCAGAGCCACGCGTCACGACGGCGGTTAACAGTAAAATATTAAACAGAAAAACAATTCGCCACTGGCTATTGGCGGCCAGCAGTTTTAAATCCGTCAGCATCGAGCCGGAGGTGTCATTGCGCGGCGAGTAACGCTCCCGGGTCATAAAGAAGCAGCAGAAGAATAAAACAATACCCAGCAGCCCCATCAGGCTCATGGCATAGAAATAGCCTTTTTGCACATTCCCCTGGCCTAATAATGAGACCAGCGGCAGCGCGATGACCGTTACAATCAACCCGCCGATAAACGACAGGCCAAAGCGCCAGGATTGCAGCGAGTGGCGTTCGCGCGGGTCGAGCGTCAGCGCACCGGGCATGGCACAGTAAGGGACGTTAATCGCGGAATAGATCAGGCTCAGGATGGCATAGGTTACGCAGGCATAAACAATTTTTGCCGTCGCCCCGGCATCCGGGACGTAGAAGGTAATCAGGCAGCTCACGCCAAACGGAATGGCAAACCAGAGCAGCCAGGGACGAAAACGACCGTGGCGGGTCTGAGTGCGGTCCACCAGCGCGCCAATGCACGGGTCGACAAACGCATCGACCACGCGCACCACTAAAAACATGGTGCCCATAATGGCGGCAGGCAAACCGAATACGTCCGTATAGAAATAAGCGAGAAATAACGTTGCCGTTTGCCAGACCAGCGCGCTGGCCATATCGCCGAGGCCATAACCTATTTTATCTTTGGTACGTAATACAGAGGAGATTGTCATTGTTATTTGCCTTTTTATCAGGTTAAAACGTATTTCAACCAGTCGCGCATCATCCCGACGGATGTACGCGGTAAGGCTCAAGTATTAGCAACGCCCTGCCCGCTAACAATTGTCTAAATTAACAGATAAATTATGATATTTGGTTTTTTGCTTTATTTGTGATGGCGAGCATATTCGCAGGAAAATAAAAAAGGCGAGGACAGATATCCTCGCCTTTTTCAGGTTGTGCAGGTTTTACTTGTTCAGCTCTGCCAGGCTCAGCCAGGTCTGCACCACGGTGTCCGGGTTCAGGGAGAGGCTATCAATCCCCTCATCCATCAGCCAGGCCGCAAAGTCTTCATGGTCAGAAGGACCCTGGCCGCAAATCCCGACATATTTACTCTGTTTCTTCGCCGCGCGGATGGCCATGGAGAGCAGCGCTTTCACCGCCTCGTTACGCTCATCGAACAGCTCAGAGACGACGCCGGAGTCGCGGTCCAGGCCGAGCGCCAGCTGCGTCATGTCATTCGAGCCAATGGAGAAGCCGTCGAAGTGCTCCAGGAACTGCTCGGCCAGCAGGGCGTTGGACGGAATTTCACACATCATGATGATCTTCAGCCCGTTCTCGCCGCGCTTCAGCCCCTGACGCGCCAGCTCATCAACCACCGCCTTCGCCTGATCCACGGTACGGACGAACGGGATCATGATTTCCACGTTGGTCAGCCCCATGTCGTTGCGCACGCGTTTTACCGCCTCGCACTCCAGCGCGAAGCAGTCGCGGAAGCTTTCCGACACGTAGCGCCCGGCGCCGCGGAAGCCCAGCATCGGGTTCTCTTCTTCCGGCTCGTAGCGTTCGCCGCCCACCAGGTTGGCGTATTCGTTGGACTTAAAGTCCGACAGACGCACGATCACGCGTTTCGGGTAGAAGGCCGCGCCGAGCGTGGCGATCCCTTCCGTCAGACGACCCACATAGAACTCTCTCGGCGAGTCGTAACCCTTCATCATCTCGCGGATTTCGTTTTGCAGTTTTGCGTCCTGGTCGTCGAACTCCAGCAGCGCACGCGGGTGCACCCCGATCATACGGTTAATAATAAATTCCAGACGCGCCAGGCCCACGCCTTCGTTCGGCAGGCAGGCGAAGTCAAACGCGCGGTCCGGGTTACCGACGTTCATCATGATCTTCAGCGGCAGGTCCGGCATGGTATCCACGCTGGAACTTTTCACGCTGAAGTCGAGGATATCGGCATACACGTAGCCGGTATCGCCTTCGGCACAGGAGACCGTCACCTTCTGGTCGTCCTTCATGCGCTCGGTGGCATCACCGCAGCCGACTACCGCCGGGATCCCCAGCTCACGGGCGATAATAGCCGCGTGACAGGTACGGCCGCCGCGGTTGGTGACGATGGCAGCCGCTTTTTTCATGATCGGTTCCCAGTCCGGGTCGGTCATATCGGTCACCAGCACGTCGCCGGGCTGAATGCGGTTCATCTCGCTGATGTCGTGGATCACTTTCACCGGACCGGCACCGATGCGGTGACCAATTGCGCGGCCTTCCGCGACAATTTTGCCCTGCGCGTGCAGGGTGTAGCGCTCCATGACCTGACCGCGTGAACGTACGGTTTCCGGACGCGCCTGCACGATAAACAGCTTGCCGGTGTGTCCGTCTTTCGCCCACTCGATGTCCATTGGACGGCCATAGTGTTTTTCAATCTGCACCGCCTGCTTCGCCAGCTCTTCCACTTCGGCGTCGGTCAGTGAGAAGCGATCCCGTTGCTCCTGCGGCACATCTTCAATGGTGACCTGCTTGCCATGCTCTTGCGTCGGAGCATAGATCATGCGGATTTTTTTCGAGCCCATGGTGCGACGTACCACTGCCGGACGGTTAGCCGCCAGCGTAGGCTTGTGAACGTAGAATTCGTCAGGGTTTACCGCCCCCTGCACCACCATCTCGCCCAGACCCCACGCGGAGGTGATAAACACCACCTGGTCGAAGCCGGATTCAGTGTCGATAGAGAACATCACGCCGGAAGAGCCTACGTCCGAGCGCACCATGCGCTGCACGCCGGCGGAAAGCGCGACGCCGCGATGGTCGTAGCCCTGGTGCACGCGATAGGAGATGGCGCGGTCATTAAACAGGGAAGCAAACACGTGCTTCACCGCCACCAGCACCGCATCGTAACCCTGAACGTTCAGGAAGGTTTCCTGCTGTCCGGCGAACGAGGCATCGGGCATATCTTCTGCGGTTGCAGAAGAACGCACGGCAAAGGAGGCCTGCGCATCGTCAGCGGAGAGCTGGTTGTAGGCGTCGTGAATGGCTTTTTCCAGTTCCGGCTGGAAAGGTGTGTCGATGATCCACTGGCGGATTTGCGCGCCGGCTTTGGCAAGCTCGGTGACATCATCAATATCCGTTTTATCCAGCAGGTCGTAAATGCGCTGGTTTACACCGCTCTGGTCTAAAAACAGGTTAAACGCATCGGCGGTTGTGGCAAACCCGTTAGGTACGGAGACACCCATACCGGACAGATTTGTAATCATTTCACCCAGGGAGGCATTTTTGCCCCCAACTCTGTCTACATCATTCATGCCGAGTTGGTTATACCAAAGCACCAGCGGTGACGAGCCATTGTTGGACATCGAAACAATCCTTTTGTGATATTTGATCGGAGTAAGAAACACCTGACTACGTATTTATACTGGCATATTTATTTCCGCTAAAAAAACGGTGAATCGTGTAAGCAATTTAAATTTTCAACTTTTCGGACAGTTTCCCGGCACTCGCTAACCCGATGATTCCTATAGATTCCGGCAAAAACCATAGAAATAAAGCCGCTATTCGAAAAATGAAATCCACTTTTCAGGAAAATCAAAAACACCATTTCATTTTAAATTCAGATAAGTTCTTTGCTGTGAAATTAACTTTTTTAATTTATGCTTTCAGGCAATTACGTACGCTATTCAGGGTGGATAAAATGGATAATGCTGTCGATCGCCACGTTTTTTATATTTCTGATGGGACGGCGATAACCGCCGAGGTGCTGGGACACGCGGTGATGTCGCAGTTTCCGGTATCGATAAACAGCATCACGTTGCCGTTCGTGGAAAATGAGAGCCGGGCCAAAGCGGTCAAGGACCAGATCGACGCCATTTACCAGCAGACCGGCGTTCGTCCGCTGGTGTTCTATTCCATTGTGATCCCTGAGATCCGCAACATCATTTTGCAAAGCGAGGGCTTCTGTCAGGACATCGTGCAGGCGCTGGTTGCTCCCTTGCAAAGCGAGCTGAAGCTCGACCCGACGCCGATCGCCCACCGTACCCACGGGTTGAACCCCGGCAACCTGACCAAATACGATGCGCGTATTGCCGCCATTGACTACACCCTGGCGCACGACGACGGGATCTCGCTACGCAATCTCGACCAGGCGCAGGTGATTTTGCTCGGCGTGTCGCGCTGCGGTAAAACCCCCACCAGCCTTTACCTGGCCATGCAGTTTGGCATTCGCGCCGCCAACTACCCCTTTATTGCCGATGATATGGATAACCTGGTGCTGCCCGCCGCGCTCAAGCCGCTCCAGCATAAGCTGTTTGGGCTGACCATCAACCCGGAACGACTGGCAGCGATCCGCGAAGAACGTCGCGAGAACAGCCGCTACGCCTCGATGCGCCAGTGCCGAATGGAAGTCTCCGAAGTCGAAGCGCTGTACCGGAAAAATCAAATTCCCTGGCTGAACAGTACCAACTATTCAGTAGAAGAAATTGCCACCAAAATCCTCGATATCATGGGGCTGAATCGCCGCATGTACTAATATGCTAGTACATTATTCCGGTTTCAGTTATTATTACGCCATCCTCGGGGCGACGTGCCCCGAACTTGAAATCAGCAGGGATTGGTTTAAGGTGATGCCCATCACTTCCCGGTAGTCTGCCGATGAAGCAAAAAATTTCTGAGACATTCCATGAATAAAACCGACGAACTGCGCACCGCGCGCATTGATAGCCTGGTCACACCGGCTGAACTGGCCCGGCTGCATCCCGTTTCCGCCGAGGTGGCGGACCATGTTACGGCCTCCCGTCGCCGCATCGAAAAAATTCTCAATGGTGAAGACAAACGTCTTCTGGTGGTGATTGGCCCCTGCTCCATTCACGATCTGGACGCGGCAATGGATTATGCACAACGCCTTCAGACGCTGCGCAGCACGTATCAGGATCGCCTGGAGATCGTGATGCGTACCTACTTTGAAAAGCCCCGTACCGTCGTGGGCTGGAAAGGATTGATTTCCGATCCCGATCTGAACGGTAGCTACCGGGTGAATCACGGTATTACGCTGGCGCGCAAGCTGCTGTTACAGGTTAACGAGCTGGGCGTGCCAACTGCCACCGAATTTCTGGATATGGTGACCGGACAGTTTATTGCCGACCTCATTAGCTGGGGCGCGATTGGCGCACGTACCACCGAAAGCCAGATCCACCGTGAAATGGCGTCGGCGCTCTCCTGCCCGGTGGGCTTCAAAAACGGAACGGACGGCAATACCCGAATTGCCGTAGATGCCATCCGCGCGTCACGCGCCAGCCATATGTTCCTCTCCCCGGATAAAAACGGCCAGATGACCATCTACCAGACCAGCGGCAACCCGTTCGGACATATCATTATGCGTGGCGGTAAAAAACCGAATTACCATGCAGAAGATATTGCCGCCGCCTGCGAAACGCTGGCGGAATTTGACCTGCCGGAGCATCTGGTGGTGGATTTCAGCCACGGCAACTGTCAGAAACAGCACCGCCGCCAGCTGGACGTCTGCGAGGAAGTTTGCCAGCAGATCCGCAGCGGCTCGACCGCCATTGCAGGAATTATGGCGGAGAGTTTTATCAAAGAAGGCACGCAGAAGATCGTCGCCGGACAGCAAATGGTCTACGGCCAGTCAATCACCGACCCGTGCCTGAGCTGGGAAGACAGCGAGCTGCTGCTGGAGAAGCTGGCTTCAGCCGTGGACACACGCTTTTAAAATCCTGCCGGGTGACGCTGCGCTTACCCGGCCTACGGTACGTGCCCTTCTCCCTCTACTCTTGGGAGAGGGGCGGGGTGAGGGCATCAGACCGCACCTCTCCCCCAAATTTGATCCCGTCACACAATTTTCACAAAAACGCTTGCCGTGAATTTGCAGTTTATTGATAATGATTATCATTGTTACATTGATTGTTATTTATAAACATTATGTCACCTACCGATAACAGCGCGGCAACGCCAACAAAAACACACACAGCACCGTCCCCTGCTCCCACCGATCGCCGAATCGACAGCAAAAGCCTGTTGGGTGAGGAGGGACGGGTCATTATCGAGCATGACGGCCAGCACTACCTGCTGCGCCAGACCAATGCCGGAAAACTGATCCTGACTAAATAAACCAGACAACACATTCGCCAGCCACCCAGGTGATCCCCAGGCAGCCAGCGCTTTTCAATTCTTATGGAGAGTTGCTATGCCACACCTGCAATCCGCGTCTTTACGCCCGTCTCTTCTGGCGCTGGCGATTGTCAGCACCCTGCCGGGCGTTACGTTTGCCGCCGCAGACGAGATCACCGTCACCGCCACCGGCAATGCCCGCAGCGCCTTTGAAGCCCCCATGATGGTGAGCGTGATTGACGCCACCGCGCCGGAAAACCAGACTGCCAGCTCCGCCGCCGACCTGCTGCGCAAGGTGCCCGGTCTGACGCTGGACGGCACCGGGCGCACCAATGGTCAGGACGTTAACCTCCGGGGCTATGACCGCCGTGGCGTGCTGATACTGGTGGATGGCGTGCGCCAGGGCACTGATACCGGACACCTGAACAGCACGTTTCTCGATCCGGCGCTGATCAAACGTATTGAAGTAGTACGTGGCCCTTCCGCCTTGCTGTACGGCAGCGGCGCGCTGGGCGGCGTAATTTCGTATGACACCGTCGACGCCAGCGATCTGCTGGATGCAGGTAAAAACAGCGGCTATCGCGTATTTGCTACCGGTGCAACGGGCGATCACAGCATCGGGATGGGCGCCAGCGCCTATGGACGCACCGATACCCTGGACGGTCTGGTTTCCTGGTCCAGCCGCGATCGCGGCGACATTCGCCAGAGTGACGGCGCGAGGGCGCCAAACGACGAATCCATCAACAATATGCTGGCGAAAGGCAGCTGGAAAATCGATCCGGCGCAGACGCTGAGTGGCTCCCTGCGCTACTACAACAACGACGCGCAGGAGCCGAAAAATCCGCAGACCACGGATGCCAGCAGCAGTAACCCGATGACCGATCGTTCCACCATTCAGCGCGATGCCCAGCTTGGCTACCGCATTGCGCCAGCCGGAAACGACTGGCTGAACGCCGATGCGAAAATTTACTGGTCCGAAGCGCGGATCAACGCCCAGAACATCGACGCCAGCGGCGAGTTCCGTAAGCAGACTACCAAAGGCGGCAAAGTGGAAAACCGCACCCGCCTGTTCAGCGACTCCTTCGCCTCGCACCTGCTGACCTACGGCGGGGAATACTATCGTCAGGAGCAACACCCTGGCGGCGCGACCACCGGCTTCCCGGACGCGAAAATCGACTTCAGCTCCGGCTGGTTGCAGGATGAGATCACCCTGCGCGACCTGCCGGTAACGCTTCTCGGCGGGACGCGTTACGACAACTACCGCGGCAGCAGCGACGGTTACGACGACGTGGATGCGGATAAGTGGTCATCACGCGCCGGGTTAACCGTGAGTCCAGCCGACTGGCTGATGCTGTTCGGCTCTTACGCCCAGGCCTTCCGCGCGCCAACGATGGGCGAGATGTATAACGACTCGAAGCACTTCTCTATCGGCAGCTTCTACACCAACTACTGGGTGCCGAACCCGAACCTGCGTCCGGAAACTAACGAAACCCAGGAGTTCGGTTTTGGGCTACGTTTTGACGATCTGCTGCTCGCCAACGACGCGCTGGAGTTCAAAGCCAGCTACTTCGACACCAAAGCGAAAGATTACATCTCCACTACCGTCGATTTTGCGGCGGCCACCACCATGTCCTATAACGTACCAAATGCCAAAATCTGGGGCTGGGACATGATGGCGACCTACGCGACCAGTCTGTTCAACCTGGACGTGGCCTACAACCGCACGCGCGGGAAAGATACCGACACGGGCGAATACATCTCCAGCATCAACCCGGACACCGTCACCAGCAAGCTGGATATCCCCGTGGCGCAAAGCGGCTTCTCCGTGGGTTGGATCGGCACCTTCGTCGAACGTTCAACGCACATCAGCAGCAGCTACAGCGAGCAGCCTGGCTACGCAGTGAATGATTTCTACGTCAGCTATAAAGGTCAGCAGCAGTTCAAAGGCATCACCACCACCCTCGTGCTGGGGAACGCCTTCGACAAAGCCTACTGGTCACCACAGGGCATCCCACAGGATGGCCGCAACGGCAAGATCTTCGTCAGTTATCAATGGTAATTCCCTTCGGGGCAACGATTCAGAAGGATAAGATTATGGGTCACTACACACGCTGGCTTGAGCTTAAAGAAGAACATCCGGGTAAGTACGCCCGTGATATCGCCGGATTAATGCACATCAGCGAAGCAGAGCTGGCATTTGCGCGCGTTGGACACGACGCCTGGCGGCTGCGCGGTGAAATCCGTGAGATTCTGGCAGCGCTGGAGTCGGTGGGGGAAACCAAATGCATCTGCCGTAACGAATACGCCGTTCACGAACAGGTCGGGGCGTTTACTAACCAGCACCTCGGCGGCCACGCCGGGCTGGTGCTAAATCCGCGCGCGCTGGATCTGCGTTTGTTCCTCAACCAGTGGGCGAGCGCGTTTCACATAAGTGAAACGACCTCCCGCGGCGAACGTCAGAGCATTCAGTTCTTCGATCATCAGGGCGACGCTTTACTGAAGGTCTACACCACGGATCACACCGACGTTGCCGCCTGGGGCGACGTGCTGACCCGTTTTATCATTGCCGATAACCCCACTCTGGCACTGAAGGCTGTCGATGCCCCTGCGCATTCCGACGGTGCTGATGCAGGCTCGGTGGAGAAAGAGTGGCGCGCCATGACCGATGTGCATCAGTTCTTTAGCTTACTGAAGCGCCATAACCTGAGCCGCCAGCAGGCGTTTCGTCTGGTGAGTGACGATCTGGCCTGTAAGGTGGATAACAGCGCGCTGGCACAGCTGCTGGACACGGCGCGACAGGACGGAAACGAAATCATGATCTTCGTCGGCAACCGCGGCTGCGTGCAGATCTTCACCGGTGTGGTGGAAAAACTGACGCCCATGAAGGGCTGGCTGAACATCTTCAACCCAACCTTTACCCTGCATCTGCTGGAGGAGACTATCGCTGAGACGTGGGTAACGCGCAAGCCTACGGCGGACGGACACGTTACCAGCCTGGAGCTGTTTGCTGCGGACGGCACTCAGATCGCCCAGCTCTACGGGCAGCGTACCGAAGGCGAGCCTGAGCAGAGCCAGTGGCGCCGCCAGATTGACGCCCTGACGCCAGAAGGGCTGGCCGCATGAAAAAATGGTTTGCCCTGCTAAGCGTCCTGCCGCTGGTCGCCGTCGCCGCGCCGGAGAGAATTGTCGCCCTCGGCGGCGACGTGACGGAGATCGTCTACGCCCTCGGCGCGGAGTCTTCTCTGGTTGCGCGCGACAGTACCAGCCAGTGGCCGCAGGCGACAAACGCGCTACCTGACGTGGGGTATCTTCGCCAGCTGAATGCGGAGGGGATTTTGTCCGTACGCCCGACGCTGGTACTGGCAAGCGACCAGGCGCAGCCCTCTCTGGCGCTGAAACAGGTTGAACAGAGCCACGTCCGGGTGGTTACCGTTCCCGGCACGCCTGACCTGCGCGCGATTGACGAAAAAGTACGGGTGATAGCTCAGGCGACGCATCATGAGGCGCAAGGGGAAACCCTGCGCAGCTCGCTGCGTCAGGCGCTGGCGGCACTGCCCTCAACACCGCTCAACAAGCGGGTGCTGTTTATCCTCAGCCACGGCGGAATGACCGCAATGGCGGCCGGGCAACAGACCGGCGCGGATGCGGCAATACGCGCCGCCGGGTTGCAGAACGCCATGCAGGGCTTTACCCGCTATCAGCCGCTTTCGCAGGAGGGGGTGATGGCCAGCCAGCCGGATCTGGTGGTGATTTCGCAGGACGGCCTTAACGCGCTGGGCGGCGAAGAAAATCTGTGGAAACTGCCCGGCCTGGCGCAAACGCCAGCGGGACGAAGCAAGCAGGTGCTGGCTATTGATGACATGGCCTTGCTGGGCTTCAGCGTCCGCACGCCGAAAGCCATACAACAGCTGCGTGCCAGAGCGGAGCAACTGCCCTGATGTCCCGGCGCATCACGTTATCGTTATGGCTTCTGGCGGGGTTGCTTACCGTCATGACGTTCATGGCCACCGGTTTTGGGGCGTTACGCCTGCCGGTGAACGTGCTGTGGAGCGGCAGCGATGAGACGCTACGCCAGATCTGGCTCACCATCCGTCTGCCCCGCGTGCTGCTGGCGCTGGTGATTGGCGGGTCGCTGGCGCTCGCCGGCTGCGTCATGCAGGGGCTGTTCCGCAATCCACTGGCCGACCCGGGCCTGCTCGGGATCAGCAGCGGTGCGGCGCTGGCCGTCGCCCTGTGGGTGGTGCTCCCGCTCTCGCTGCCCGCGCTGGTGATGCTTTACGCCCCTATGCTGGCGGCATTTCTTGGGGCGCTGGCAGCCACTGGCGTGATCTTCCTGCTCAGCAAGCAGCGTGACCCCTCTCTGTCACGTCTGTTGCTGGTGGGTATCGCCATCAATGCCCTGTGCGGTGCGGCAGTGGGTGTGCTTTCGTGGGTCAGCAATGACGCCCAGCTGCGTCAGCTTTCACTCTGGGGAATGGGAAGTCTTGGTCAGGCACAGTGGTCAACGCTGCTCGCCGTGACCTCGCTGATGGTGCCTGCCGTTCTGGCGATCTGGCGTTGTGCCAGCGCGTTAAATTTACTGCAACTGGGTGAGGAGGAAGCGCATTACCTTGGCGTGGACGTTGCCCTTGTACAGCGAATATTACTGTTATGCAGCGCCCTGCTGGTCGCTGCGGCTGTCGCCGTCAGCGGCGTGATTGGCTTTGTCGGACTCGTGGTGCCGCACCTGATGCGCATGTGGCTGGGCGCCGATCACCGGGCAACCCTCCCCGGCACAGTACTCGCGGGCGCATTACTGCTGTTGGTGGCGGATACGGTCGCGCGCACCCTGGTCGCTCCGGCAGAAATGCCGGTCGGCCTGCTCACCAGTATCCTTGGTGCACCCTGGTTCTTATGGCTCATTTTTCGTCGTGGAGAACAGCATGGCTGAACGTTATACGGCTGAAAATCTTACTTTTATCCGATCTGGCCGCACGCTGACAGATAACGTTTCGCTGTCACTGTCGCAGGGAGAGCTGGTTACATTGATCGGCCCCAACGGCGCGGGGAAATCCACGCTGCTGCGGCTGCTGACCGGCTACCTGAAACCCGACAGCGGCGGCTGTTCGCTGGCGGGAAAAGCGCTGGATGAATGGCATCCGCAGACGCTGTCCCGCTATCGGGCAGTGATGCGCCAGCAGTCTCAGCCTGGATTTGACTGGCAGGTGGAGGAGATCGTTGGCATGGGGCGTGCGCCCTGGACGCGTCACCCGGAACCGTCGATTGTGCGTGAGGTGTTGCAGCTGACCGGTTGCCTGCCGCTGGCCGGCAGGCGTTATCATGCCCTCTCGGGGGGCGAACAGCAGCGCGTCCAGCTCGCCCGCGCGCTGGCGCAGCTGTGGCGTGACGGAACGCCGCGCGGCTGGCTGTTTCTCGACGAACCCACTTCAGCGCTGGATCTCTACCACCAGCAGCATCTGCTGCGCCTGTTGAAATCGCTGACCCGTCAGGGCCATCTTCACGCCTGCGTGGTGCTGCACGATCTCAATCTTGCCGCATTATGGTCGGACCGGATCCTGCTGTTACACAACGGCAGGATTGTTTCTCAGGGCATACCGGAGACGGTTTTGCAGGCCGACGCGCTGGCACACTGGTACGGTGCGCAGGTGCACGTCGGCAGACATCCGGCGCACGCCGCACCGCAGGTTTTTCTCGCCCCTTAGCTTGAGCAGCTCACTTCCAGCCGCTTGCCCCAGTCCGGCGGGCGGCTGACATAGTCATCCTCCCGGTCGGCAAACGGCGTGCGCAGGGCGATATGCAGCCGATGCAGCTCGGTATAATCCCCCTGCTCTGCCTGCTCAATGGCCCGCTGCGCCAGCCAGTTGCGCAACACCATCGCCGGGTTAACCGCCTTCATCCGCGCCTGGCGGGTATCGTCATCAATCTGTTCCTGCTGTAAACGCGTCCGGTAAACGGCAAACCAGTCATCAAACGCCTGACGATCGATGAACTCGTCGCGCAGCGGTGACGCGGCGCTCTGCTGCGCGGTCTGGCTCAGCATACGGAAGGTTCGGGTATAGTCGCTGCCTTCACGCGCCATGATGGCAAACAGCCCATTCAACAGCGCGTTATCGCCTTTTTCCTGCGTCATCAGCCCCAGCTTGTTGCGCATTAACACACCATATTCCCGCAGCAGGATCTCCTGATAGCTGTCCAGCGCATCGTTCAGGGCATCGACGTCGATAAACGGCGACAGGCTTTGCGCAAGCCGCTGAAGGTTCCACAGCCCCACCGCAGGCTGGTTGTCGAAACGGTAACGCCCCTGATAGTCCGAATGGTTACAGATGTAACCCGGCTGATAGTCATCAAGGAAGCCGTACGGACCGTAGTCAAACGTCAGCCCTAACAGGGACATGTTGTCGGTATTCATCACCCCGTGGGCAAAGCCGACGGCCTGCCAGCGGGCAATCATTGAGGCGGTGCGCGCGACAATATCACGGAACCAGAGAACATAGCGGTCCGGCTCGTTTTGCAGGTGCGGCCAGTGACGGCGAAGGGCGTAATCGGCAAGCTGGCGGACTTTATCCGGCTCGCGGCGATAGTAGAAGTGTTCAAAATGACCGAAACGCAGATGACTTTCCGCCAAGCGGACCAGCATCGCTCCCTGCTCCATCGTTTCGCGGGCCACCGGCGTGTCGCTAGTGACAATGGACAGCGCGCGTGAGGTAGGGATCCCCAGCGCGTGCATCGCCTCGGAAGCCAGACCTTCACGGATGGTTGAACGCAGCACCGCGCGGCCATCCCCCATGCGTGAGTACGGGGTTAGCCCTGCCCCTTTCAGGTGCCAGTCGAGCGTTTCGCCATTCGGCAGAACCTGTTCACCCAGCAGGATGCCGCGGCCATCGCCGAGCTGTCCCGCCCAGACGCCAAACTGATGTCCGCTGTAGACCTGAGCCAGCGGCTTCATTCCCGGAAGCAGCGTTTCGCCGCCCCAGATGCCGGCGCCTTTTTCTGGCTGAAAAAGCGTCGCAGGGATGCCAAGCGAGTCTGCTAATGCATCGTTATGCCAGATAAGACGCGCGTTCTGTAAAGGCGTTGGCTTAAGCGCGGTGTAAAAGCCGGGTAATTCATCGTGCCAGTGAGCAGTAAAAGACAGGGTCATAAGTCCTCCTGCTTTAAGTGTAGAGGGTTTCCCTGGACGTAAACACGGGCGAAGAAAGGGGTTATTGCTGAACGAGAGTCGTGACCCGCTCTGCCGGGACGGCAGGCCACAGGCTTCCCTGCATTGCACCAAAATTGAAGGGCAGCACACGTTGTAAGATGCCGTGATCGTCAATTCCCGAGACCATGACCGACTGACAATGCGGCGCGATCTGCCAGAGAATGGCGCGCATAAAAGGCTCAAATGAGAGTGCCGACACGCGCTGCTGGATAAAGTTTTTATCCAGAATCACCCGTTTGAACAGACCATCATAAACCGGTTTAAGGGAAGATGCCCCTGCACCAAAGTTAGCCAGTACTAAGGGGAAATGGATCGCCATTCTTGCCAGACAGGGATCGTCTTTCCCGTTATTTAAACCTGGATAGTTCTCATTAACAGTAAACTCAAGAAACGGATAACGCTCGAGGATTGAAACAGCGTTCTCATTAGTTAATAAAAACTCAACAATTGCAGGTGTAATATTGATCCATGCAATTAACTGATGCTGAATAAAAAATAGCTTACAGGTATCGAGTAATTGCAGTTTCTCCTGAAACAGCGCTAATTCATCTTCCTGAGAAAGATGTGGGATAACCAGTTCAGTCGGGATCCGTACGTCCGCACCCACGCCAGTAAAGTTAACCAAAATCTCTAAACCTTTAAGCAAACCTGCACTATCACGCGCCGGAAGGAGTAAAAGTTCAGACTGGTAAGCATTATCTAGCGTAATAATCATCGCGCTTGTCCTGCATTAAAGATGAGAGAGAACATCCTGGAGCAATTGCAGGCACAATTCCACTGTCTTGATTTTAATAAGATTAATTTCATTCTTTCCGTATTAATTTTCAGATTTTTCCCTGAATCTAAATTAATTTTATCCTGGTTATTGAATAATAGCCAGTTTTAGATAAAACAGGCACATGCGGACATAAATAATTGGGCAAAAAATTTAACTTTAATCAACCCGCAAGAAAAGCCCGACGTCTATTTTCACCGCCAGGCCCTCCGCACTGCATTTTTATGCAGCGGTTAAATACGTCTGGCCTGCCAGAAGTTTTTACGCCAGTAAACATTATCCAGAGAGGAGCGCATCACGCCACGACTGGTCGAGGCATGAATGAACTGATTATCGGTATCATAGATGCCGACATGAAGGCCGTTTTCTCCGGAGCCCGTTTTAAAAAAGACCAGATCGCCGGGCAGGAGCTCGTCTTTATCAATTTCAGTGCCGATTTTCGCCTGCATACGCGTTTCACGCGGAAGCTGGAGGTCAAATTTATCGCGGAAGGTCATCAGCACGAATCCCGAGCAATCCACCCCACCCCGGCTCATGCCGCCGTAGCGATAAGGTGTGCCGCGCCAGTTGCTGAGCTGATCGTTCAGGCTGGCAATGACCGTAATGGAATCGGAAAGCCGTGGGTTGGGCGGAGGTGCACGATGGCTGCTGCATCCTGCAAGAAAGAGCGCCGCAACAAGGAGAAACCAGAATCGCATTTCAGACGAATCCTCTGCTTTTTTTGTTCTTTCGATAATTTAGCGTGCATCTATGCAGCTGTGCAAGAAAGGTTATTCCTGCGCCGTGGAAATGAGCATCTTGTGACCTTCAATATCCAGCCGCCGGAACGACATGTGGTAAGCGCTCGCAAGATTGGCGGCCGTCAGCACGCTGTCGCGCGTTCCGCTGGCAATCAGCTTGCCACGCGCCAGCAACCACACCCGATGCGCGTGGCGCAACGTATGGTTCAAATCATGGCTGCTCATCACGATGGCGATCCCCTTGCGACACAGCGCGCTGAGCAGGGTATCCAGCGCTGCCTGCTGGGCAACGTCCAGCCCGCTCATCGGCTCGTCCAGCAGCAACAACCGCCCGTGAGGATTTCCCGCCGGATGGATCTGAAGGATGACGGCGGCCAGACGCACGCGCTGCCACTCGCCGCCGGAAAGCTGATTTGCCTGCCGGGTAAGCTTGTCGTCTAACCCGAGTGCCGCAGCAACCTCGTTGAGCAATCCCACCTGATTTTTGTCAGGCAGATGCAGCGTCAGGTAGTGCCAGACGGGCATCGCAAAGGGCGGAACCTGCTGCTGAACCAGATAGCTTCGACGGGAGGCAAGTGTAGCGGGTAGCCAGTCGACGAGCGATTGCCCGAGGAAGGTAATCTCCCCTTCCCCGCTGGTCAGCCCCGCCATACGCGCCAGCAGCGTGCTTTTTCCGGCGCCGTTTGGCCCAACCAGGTGAAGGATTTCACCTGCGTTGACTGCGGCAGTCACAGGCTCAAGACGTCCCTTCCCGGCAACGTCCGTGAGCTGCATCAGCAGCGTCATTATTTCGCCAGCGCCAGCTTGATTGATTCCATCACGATAGGATCTTCAGGCGTCATGTCAGGCGAAAAACGCTGCACGACCTCACCGTCACGGCCAATCAGGAATTTTTCGAAGTTCCACAGAATATCGTCCGGATAGAGCGGCGCGCGGCCTTTACTTGCCATACGCTCATAGAAACCACTCTCTTCAGGCGCAACGGCGGTCGGCGCCGCGGCCACCAGTTTGGCATACAGCGGATGACGATTTTCACCGTTCACGTCAATTTTGCTGAACATCGGGAACGTCACGCCATAGGTTGTGCTGCAAAAGGTCTTAATCTCCTCTTCGCTACCCGGCTCCTGGCCCAGGAACTGGTTGCACGGGAAGCCGAGTACGGTAAAGCCGTCTTTTTCCCAGGCTTTATGAATGTTTTCCAGCTGTTCATACTGCGGCGTAAGGCCACATTTCGACGCCACGTTCACGATGAGCAGCACCTTGCCCTTGTAGCCTTCCAGCGTGGTTTTCTCGCCGTCAATGGTCGTCACTTCGGTATTCAGAATATCAGACTGCATAGCATTCCCTCAGGTTGACTTACAGGTTGTGTTTTAACGTCCAGCTTTTAATAGTAGCCAGATAAAGACCGGCGCGCCCAGCGTTGCGGTCACCACGCCTATGGGCAACTCAGCGGCCGTCAGGGCGAGCCGGGCGATGATATCGGCAATCAGCAGCGTTGCCGCCCCGGCAACCGCCGAGGCCGGGAGCAGGGTTCGGTGGTCCGTAATGCCGCACAGGCGCAGCATATGCGGGATCACCAGCCCAATAAAGCCAATCGCCCCCGCCAGCGCCACGCTTACGCCTACCATCCAGCCAATGGCGATAACCAGCACGTTGCGCCAGAATCCAATCGGCATCCCGAGCTGGCGAGCAGACGTTTCGCCCAGCGCGAGAATATTAAGAGGCAGCGCCTGGAACGCCGTCCACAGGATGACCGGGATCAGGAGCACCATCAGCCACCCCTGACGCCAGTCAACACCCCCAAATCCCCCCATCATCCAGTACATTAACTGGCGCAGATCGAAGGAGGTGGAGAAGTAGACGGCCCAGGTCATCAGAGCACTACAGATGATCCCCAACGCTACCCCGGCAAGCAGCAGCCGACTGGTGGATAAGTGGCGGCGGGCAAAGCGCAGAAGGATAAGGGTTATCAACAGCGCGCCAAGGATGGCGCTGAGGCTAATCCCCCAGCCGGAGAGCTCGCCTCTCCCCAGCATCACGGCGGCGATAAGCCCGACGCCTGCGCCATTCGAGACCCCGAGAAGCCCGGGTTCCGCCAGAGGGTTTTCAAATAATGCCTGCATGATCGTGCCGCATAGCGCCAGCGCAGCGCCGACTAAAAGGACAGCCAACGTCCGCGGCAGGCGGATCTGCCAGACAAAGAGCTGTCCTTCAGGCGTAAACCAGCTTTCCGGCCCCAGCCACCGATCGCCCGCACACAGGCTGACGGTGGTAGCGACAATCAACAGCACCCCGAGCAGACACAGGCGGCGAAGATCGGAGCGGTGCTGGCGGCGGGCAAGATCAAGCATAGACGATAGGTTATCCGGTTGAGATATCATTGATTTTACGGCGGGTTTAGCAAATAGCGCAAAGAAAAAAGGCCGCGTGAGCGGCCTTTTTAGTTAGTTCATATTACTCTGCTTTGGGCGTTGCGTTTTCGACACGGCTTTTTAACTTCTGTCCGGGTCTGAAGGTCACCACGCGGCGGGCTGTAATGGGAATATCTTCCCCCGTCTTCGGGTTACGGCCCGGACGTTGGTTTTTGTCTCGCAAATCAAAATTGCCAAAACCGGAGAGTTTAACCTGCTCACCATTTTCCAGAGCACGACGGATCTCTTCGAAAAACAGCTCTACCAGCTCTTTGGCATCCCGTTTGCTAAGCCCAAGCTTATCAAACAGATATTCTGACATTTCAGCTTTTGTAAGCGCCATAGGTTCAATCCCTCAATGATGCCTGGAATCGCTCTTTTAATGCCTCTACACATTTGGCGACGGTAGCGGCAATCTCCTCTTCTTCGAGTGTACGGCTGGTATCCTGAAGGATAAGGCTAATAGCGAGGCTCTTGAAACCTTCTGCTACGCCCTTGCCGCGGTACACGTCAAATAAGTTTACGCCAACTACCTGATTTACGCCAACTTTCTTACATTCGGCCAAAATATCTGCTGCGGGCACATTTTCAGCGACCACAACCGCGATATCACGGCGGTTTGCCGGGAAGCGGGAGACGTCCTGCGCCTGAGGAATGACGCGGTCTGCAACCGGGTTCCACTCCAGTTCGAATACGATGGTACGGCCATTCAGATCCAGCTTACGTTCCAGTTCCGGGTGAACAACCCCAATGAAACCAACACGTTTGCCGTCTAAATAGATCGCCGCACTCTGACCCGGATGCAGGGCTGGAATCGCTTCTGCGCGGAATTCAATTTCGGATAATTTACCGGTCAGATCGAGAATCGCTTCCAGATCGCCCTTCATATCGTAGAAATCAACCGTCCCTTTTGCCAGGTCCCAGTGCTCTTCAAAGCGGTTACCGCTGATGGCGCCGGCCAGCATGAGATCCTGACGGATGCCTAAATTCGCCTGAGTATCCGGTACAAAGCGCAAACCGCTTTCGAAAATACGCACGCGGTTTTGCTGACGGTTCTGGTTATAAACGATAGTACCCAGCAGTCCCGTCCACAGGGACAGACGCATCGCTGACATTTCGCTGGAAATCGGGCTTGGCAAAATCAGTGCTTCCTGACCCGGGTGGATCAACTGTTGCAGCTTAGGATCAACGAAGCTGTAGGTGATCACTTCCTGGTAGCCTTTGTCGTTCAGCATGGTTTTCACACGCTTCAGAGACAGATCGGCCTCGCGATGGCTGCCCATCACCAGACCCGCCTGCACCGGCTCGTCAGGGATGTTGTTGTAGCCGTAAACGCGGGCCACTTCTTCCACCAGATCTTCCTCGATCTCCATGTCAAAACGCCAGGACGGCGCAACGGCTTTCCACTCGTCCTGACCCTCAGTAACTTCGCAGCCCAGACGCGTCAGAATGTCGGTCACCTGCGCATCGGCAACGTGGTGACCAATCAGACGATCCAGTTTGCTGCGGCGCAGGGTAATGGTCGCACGCTTCGGCAGCGTCGCTTCGTTGGTCACATCGATAACCGGACCCGCTTCGCCGCCGCAGATGTCGATCAGCAGGCGAGTCGCACGCTCCATCGCTTTGTATTGCAGCGCAGGATCCACGCCACGCTCGTAGCGGTGAGAAGCATCAGTGTGCAGACCGTGACGGCGTGCGCGGCCGGTGATGGAGAGCGGGCTGAAGAACGCGCATTCCAGCAGGACGTTTTGCGTCTCGTCGTTGACGCCAGAGTGCTCGCCGCCGAAGATCCCGCCCATCGCCAGCGCTTTGTTGTGATCGGCAATCACCAGGGTGTCAGCGTTCAGTTTCGCTTCGCTGCCGTCCAGCAGAACCAGGGTTTCGCCCTCTTTCGCCATGCGCACGACGATCCCACCTTCGATACGATCTTTATCAAAGGCGTGCATTGGCTGGCCCAGCTCCAGCAGAACATAGTTGGTGACGTCGACGACCGCATCGATAGAACGGATACCGCAGCGACGCAGTTTCTCTTTCATCCACAGCGGGGTTGGCGCTTTAACGTTAATACCTTTCACCACACGACCGAGGTAGCGTGGGCAGGCCTCAGGCGCGTCTACCTGTATCGGCAACACGTCACTGATGGTTGCCTCAACCGGAGCGATCTCCGGCACGTTCAGTTCAGTCTGGTTCAGCACGGCCACGTCGCGGGCCACACCGATGATGCCTAAACAGTCAGCACGGTTTGGCGTTACGCTGATTTCGATGGTGTTGTCATCAAGCTTCAGGTATTCGCGGATATCGGTACCAACTGGCGCATCCTGCGGCAGTTCAATAATGCCGGAGTGATCGTCGGAAATACCCAGTTCGGAGAAGGAGCACAGCATGCCTTCAGACGGCTCACCGCGCAGCTTAGCCGCTTTGATTTTGAAATCGCCCGGCAGCACCGCACCGACGGTCGCCACGGCCACTTTCAGGCCCTGACGGCAGTTTGGCGCACCGCAGACGATATCCAGCAGACGGTCACCGCCCACATTGACTTTTGTTACGCGCAGTTTGTCAGCGTTAGGGTGCTGACCGCATTCAACCACTTCGCCCACGACCACGCCGGTGAAGGCGCCAGAAACCGGCTCTACACCGTCAACTTCCAGACCCGCCATGGTGATCTGGTTGGAAAGCGCGTCGCTGTCCAGCGTGGTGTTCACCCATTCGCGTAACCACAGTTCACTGAATTTCATTGTTCTGTCCTGCCCTTATTTAAACTGTTTGAGGAAACGCAGATCGTTTTCGAAGAACGCACGTAAATCGGTTACGCCGTAGCGCAGCATGGTCAGACGCTCCATACCCATACCGAACGCAAAGCCGGAATACACTTCCGGATCGATACCCACGTTGCGCAGCACGTTTGGATGCACCATGCCGCAGCCCAGCACTTCCAGCCATTTACCGTTTTTACCCATCACGTCAACTTCCGCAGACGGTTCGGTGAACGGGAAGTAGGACGGACGGAAGCGAACCTGCAAATCTTCCTCAAAGAAGTTGTTCAGGAAATCGTGCAGCGTGCCTTTCAGGTTGGTAAAGCTGATGTTTTTATCAACAATCAGACCTTCCATCTGGTGGAACATTGGGGTGTGGGTCTGATCGTAGTCGTTACGGTATACGCGACCCGGCGCGATGATGCGGATTGGCGGCTCCTGCTCCTTCATGGTACGGATCTGAACGCCGGAAGTCTGAGTACGCAGCAGACGGGTAGCGTCAAACCAGAAAGTGTCGTGGTCAGCACGTGCCGGATGATGGCCTGGAATGTTCAGGGCATCGAAGTTGTGGTAATCATCTTCAATTTCCGGGCCAGTCGCCACGGTAAAGCCGAGCTCACCGAAGAAACTTTCAATACGATCGATAGTACGGGTAACCGGATGCAGACCGCCGTTTTCAATACGACGACCCGGCAGAGAAACGTCAATCGTTTCTGCCGCCAGACGCGCATTCAGTACTGCGCTTTCCAGCTCGGCTTTACGCGCGTTCAGCGCCTGCTGTACCTGCTCTTTGGCTTCGTTAATCACTGCACCGGCTGCCGGGCGCTCCTCTGCTGGCAGTTCACGCAGGGTAGTCATCTGAAGGGTCAAATGCCCTTTCTTGCCCAGATATTCGACGCGGACATTGTCTAACGCGGCAACATCTGAGGCCTGGTTAATGGCGGCCGTTGCACTGGCAACCAGCTCTGCGAGATGTGACATGGTTTTCCTCATTATGTCGGTGCAGACACCGAATTGTTGGACGTATTCTCTTAACTTCAGGCACAAAAAAAGCCTCCATCGGGAGGCTTATCTGGCGCTGTTTTTCGTTTCATCTTTCACGCGCTAGCCTCCTGAAGTCAGGTGCTAAAGTAAAAGAAGAAGCGGAAAATAGCAGCATTCATGCTTGCGTTACCTTGTAGGGTAAAAACCGTTAAGACCTTATTGAAAAGCCTGCACGGATAAATGTCAATCTTCTGATGGTGTTAAATGAAAAGAGGAGGCAAAGCCCCCTCTCTCAACTGGCTTATGCCAGTGCTGCTTTCGCTTTTTCGACCAGAGCGGTGAACGCTACTTTGTCGAATACTGCGATGTCAGCCAGGATCTTACGGTCGATTTCAACAGAGGCTTTTTTCAGGCCGTTGATGAATTTGCTGTAAGAAATACCGTTCTGACGTGCTGCTGCGTTGATACGCGCAATCCACAGTTGACGGAACTGACGCTTACGCTGACGACGGTCACGGTAAGCGTACTGACCTGCTTTGATAACAGCCTGGAAGGCAACGCGGTATACGCGTGAACGCGCACCGTAGTAGCCTTTAGCTTGTTTCAAAATTTTCTTGTGACGTGCACGTGCAATTACACCACGTTTTACGCGAGCCATGTGTGCTCTCCTGTATCTATTCTAAGTTAAAAAAGTTAAACGTTAACGACTTATGCGTACGGCAGGCACGCGATGACCAGGCCCAGATCGCCTTTAGAAACCATGGCTTTTGGACGCAGGTGACGTTTACGCTTGGTAGCTTTCTTAGTCAGAATGTGACGCAGGTTAGCGTGCTTGTGCTTAAAACCACCTTTACCGGTTTTTTTGAAGCGCTTAGCAGCACCGCGTACGGTCTTAATTTTTGGCATTTTAATAACTTCCACTTCGCATTGTTAAATAAACGAAACATAGGCGAACAAAACCTATGGGGCCCGAAGGCTCCACAGATTTTGCTGCTTGAAGGCCTTACTGTTTCTTCTTAGGAGCGAGCACCATGATCATCTGGCGGCCTTCGATCTTCGTAGGGAAGGATTCGACTACTGCCAGTTCACTCAGATCGTCACGGACGCGGTTAAGCACTTCCATACCAATCTGTTGGTGGGCCATCTCACGGCCGCGGAAACGCAGCGTGATCTTGGCCTTATCGCCATCTTCCAGAAAGCGAATCAGGCTGCGGAGTTTTACCTGATAATCGCCATCGTCGGTACCAGGACGGAATTTAATTTCCTTAACCTGGATAACTTTTTGCTTCTTCTTCTGTTCCTTAGAAGACTTACTCTTTTCATAAAGGAACTTGCCGTAGTCCATGATACGACAAACTGGCGGTTCGGCGTTAGGGCTGATTTCAACTAAATCTACTCCAGCTTCTTCAGCCTTTTCGATCGCTTCTCTCAGACTCACAATCCCCAGCTGCTCGCCTTCCAGACCTGTTAAGCGAACTTCCTGGGCGCGAATCTCGCCATTGATACGATTCGGACGTGCCGTTTGAACTCGTTTTCCGCCTTTAATACCTTATTCCTCCAGTTGTTGAAGACTGCGGCTGCGAATCTCTTGTTGCAGCTTCTCAATCACTTCACTTACGTCCAGGCTCCCCAGGTCTTTACCACGGCGGGTGCGAACGGCAACTTTGCCTGCTTCCACCTCTTTATCACCACAGACCAACATATACGGGACACGACGTAAAGTGTGCTCGCGGATTTTAAAGCCAATCTTCTCATTTCTCAAGTCTGCTTTTACGCGAATGCCCGCATTTTGTAGTTTCTGCGTCAATTCTTTAACGTAATCCGCCTGAGAATCGGTAATGTTCATCACCACTACCTGCACTGGCGCAAGCCAGGTTGGGAAGAAGCCCGCGAACTCTTCGGTCAGGATGCCGATGAAGCGCTCCAGTGAACCGAGAATCGCACGGTGAATCATAACCGGCACCTGACGCTCGTTGTCTTCGCCAACATAAGAGGCGCTTAAACGCTGCGGCAGGGAGAAGTCCAGCTGTACCGTTCCGCACTGCCATGCGCGATCGAGGCAGTCATACAGGGTAAATTCAATTTTCGGACCGTAGAATGCGCCCTCGCCCAGCTGGTATTCGAACGGAATACCGTTCTCTTCCAGCGCTACGGCAAGATCCGCCTCTGCGCGATCCCATGTCTCATCGCTGCCGATACGTTTTTCAGGACGCGTTGAGAGTTTGACCACGATCTTCTCGAAGCCAAAGGTGCTGTACATATCGTAGACCATACGAATACAGACGTTAACTTCTTCACGGACCTGATCTTCAGTACAGAAGATATGCGCATCATCCTGAGTAAAGCCACGAACACGCATCAGACCGTGCAGCGCACCTGATGGCTCGTTACGGTGGCAGCTACCGAACTCCGCCATACGCAGCGGCAGATCGCGGTAGGATTTCAGACCCTGGTTGAAGATCTGAACGTGGCCCGGGCAGTTCATTGGCTTGATGCAGTATTCACGGTTCTCAGACGAAGTGGTGAACATCGCATCTTTGTAGTTGTCCCAGTGGCCGGTTTTTTCCCACAGCACACGGTCCATCATGAACGGGCCTTTCACTTCCTGATACTGGTACTCTTTCAGCTTGGAGCGCACGAACGTTTCCAGTTCACGGAAGATAGTCCAGCCGTCGTTATGCCAGAACACCATCCCCGGCGCTTCTTCCTGCATATGATACAGGTCAAGCTGCTTACCGATTTTACGGTGGTCACGCTTAGCCGCCTCTTCCAGGCGTTGCAGGTACGCGTTCAGGGCTTTCTTATCGGCCCACGCGGTACCATAGATACGCTGCAACATTTTGTTGTTGCTGTCGCCACGCCAGTAGGCGCCTGCGATTTTCATCAGTTTGAAGTGATGACAGAAGCGCATGTTCGGCACGTGCGGTCCACGGCACATGTCGACGTATTCTTCGTGATGATACAAGCCAGGCTTGTCATCATGAGCGATGTTTTCATCAAGAATCGAGACTTTGTAGCTCTCGCCGCGCTTCACGAAGGTTTCACGCGCTTCGTGCCAGCTGACTTTCTTCTTAATGACGTCATAGTTGGTTTCGGCGAGCTCGTGCATTCGTTTCTCGAGCGCGTCGATATCTTCCTGAGTCAGAGTGTGGTCAAGGTCAACGTCGTAGTAGAAACCGTTGTCGATAACCGGGCCGATCGCCATTTTGGTGTTTGGCCAGAGCTGCTTAATAGCATGGCCTAACAGGTGCGCACAGGAGTGACGAATGATCTCCAGACCTTCTTCGTCTTTCGCGGTGATGATCGCAAGCGTTGCATCGCTTTCAATCAGATCGGACGCGTCTACCAGCTCACCGTTTACGCGACCTGCGATGGTTGCTTTTGCAAGTCCAGGACCGATATCCAGGGCAACATCCATTGGGCTAACAGCATGGTCGAAATGGCGTTGGCTGCCATCAGGAAGAGTAATTACAGGCATTTTATATCCTTATTTGCAGTGATGCCCCACACATAAGAGCATATACAAAGAAAATAATCGTGATTAAACAGTAGATTACGAAACCATCTGACCAACAATCGTCAAATTGGTTCGTCATCATGCACCTGCCGATTCAGATAAATGCGAATTTACGGCAAGCAGGGTAATGGTAACACTATTGAAAGGGCGAATGCACCTTCTGCGACCGTTTGAACCGTTCATCCTTTTGTCTGCGTTCATGAACTTTTGCTGACGGAGGCTCGCAATCCGAAAGTGCTGAGCTATTCTTGACTTGGTCCTTAAACATCGAAGGGGTATCACATGAATGTATCCAGCAAAACCGTTGTGATATTGAATCTACTTTCCGCTGCTTGCCTGGTATTGATTCTGGCTGACAGATTCCATTGGTTTTAAGCCGAACCGGTGTTCCGGCATAACCTGTTGTCCAGGGTTGAGCGCTTTCTGGCGCAGATTTTGGTAGACTAAGGGTATCAACTGACAAGGATTAGGTTATGCCAACAAAAAGATTTGCCGTGAAGCACTGGAAAATGGTCGTGGTGTTAATTGCTATTTGCGGCGCGATGTTGCTGCTGCGCTGGGCCGCAATGATCTGGGGCTAATATTTTGTCAGCGAAAACGTGCCGTGAATTTACTGAATAAATCTTAACTATCTTTACGATAATTTATGGTCCAAAACCGGTACGTCATAATCCGGTTTTCGACAGGCTGTGACAGCGTATATATTCCGTCACACGTGGCAGTTGAAATATCAGGACCACTCACCCGCCACCAGCTTGTGTACATCAAATGCATCATTCATTGACTGGCCGGTAGACTGAGAGCCAGGGGCAATGTTGGAGCCTGCTTCTACATCCGAGGCTTTAGCGATCCCTATTGGGCTGTTAACGTCACTGGCAGGTTGCGTCATATTATCAGCAGCAAATACGCCAAATGAAAGTGCGGAAAGCACCATCGCTGCTGTAGCGGTTTTGATTTTTTTCATAATTTTATTCTCATACTTATTTAATGCGATATGCCTGAGGCGAGTTTTTCGCCTGTGCCGTAAGTGTAGATCTGGATCACATTCTTGCCTAGTCAAATTATTTATCAATTCGTGTCAAATAAACTGAATAAGCGCTGGTCGGCTAATTATGGAGAAATTATGAT
>NZ_JADBRE010000019.1:25190-75807 GCF_014930525.1 Enterobacter cloacae complex sp. S1 | reverse complement strand
CCCCCACCCGCCCCTCGTTATTCCGTTCTGCTATTTGTTATCACCTAACAATATTTTTCCCCTCATCCGCCTTACGCCAGGATATTGATCGCCATTTTGAGATCAAGGAACGCCCATGGAACAACGCCGTTTTTCCGGCAAAGGCCACTGGTATCATGAAACCCAGTCGAATCATTCGCAGACGGACGTTCTGCCGCTGGTGCCCGAAGCCGCTAACGTCGACGACCGTTTTTTGCTCGATTTAGCCCTGCCTGAAGACATTCTCGCAAGCTGCGCTGGTTGGCTTACGCCTGCCCGAACCCTGTGTCATCTTTTGTTCCCGCTTGATACTCCCGTGAACCGTCTGCATACGCTCAGCGCCTACGACAGGCTGAGTACGGCATTAACGGTTGCCCAGGCGTGTGGCGTTCAGCGGCTCTGTAACCACTACGCTGCTCTGCTCGCCCCTCTTCCGGGGCCGGACTCCTCCCGGGAAAGCAATCGACGCCTTGCAGAAATTACCCAGTATGCCCGCCAGTTAGCCAGCTCACCCGATGTCATCGATGATAAAGCCCAAAACCAGCTTGATGAGGTTGGACTCACAACGTATGACATTGTGCTTATCAACCAGATCATCGGCTTTGTCGGTTTTCAGGCGCGAGTGGTCGCGGTATTTCAGGCATTGCTTGGCCATCCGGTACGCTGGCTGCCCGGGCACCACATTCAGCCCCATACGCTGCCGGTCAGTTTCAGCAGATGGACCGCCACGCTACCCGCGGTTGAGCTAAAATATGCCAGTGCGCTTCAGCTTGAGGCGCTCTCACGCTGGCAGGCGGAACCGGCGCTTGAAGCGCTTACTCCTGTGCTGTGTCATGAGCCGATGCTGCTTGATCTGACGGGCGAAATTCTGCTTAACCATCCGCGAAGTGAAGGCCCTGCGTCTTCGATGCTTTCAGCCGCTCGTGCGCTGCTCGTCGCCTCTCCGGATCGCTTTAGCGCCGCCCAGTTAACGCCCCTGACCGGGTCAGGACTCTCGCCAGAGAAGGCCATCAACCTGCTTACCCGAGATGCATTTTATGGCTGGCTGGACCGTCTGCGCGTGGCGCTCGGCAAAGAGGAATAACCATACTCTTTACCTAAAGAGCGCTTGCTGTAGCAGTGAGATTCGCGTAAAACTGTCAGCCGCTCAATGGCTACGAAAATAGAACATTATGTTTCAGGACAACCCGCTGCTAGCGCAGCTTAAACAGCAACTGCATTCCCAGACGCCGCGTGCAGAAGGGGTCGTAAAAGCCACGGAAAAGGGCTTTGGCTTTCTTGAAGTTGACGGGCAGAAGAGCTACTTCATTCCGCCTCCTCAGATGAAGAAAGTGATGCATGGCGACCGCATTTCGGCCGTTATTCATACCGAAAAGGAACGAGAGTCTGCCGAGCCGGAAGCACTGATCGAACCTTTCCTGACCCGCTTTGTCGGGAAAGTGCATAAAAAAGACGATCGTCTTTCTGTCGTGCCGGACCATCCTCTCCTGAAAGATGCTATTCCGTGCCGCGCCGCGCGTGGCGTTGAGCATGATTTTGTTGAGGGTGACTGGGCGGTTGCTGAGATGCGCCGTCATCCTTTAAAAGGCGATCGCGGTTTCTACGCCGAGCTTACCCAATACATTACCTTCGGCGACGACCATTTCGTCCCATGGTGGGTGACGCTGGCGCGCCACAACCTCGAAAAAGAAGCGCCTGAGGGCGTGGCGACTGAAATGCAGGACGAAGGTCTGGAACGTCGCGATCTGACGGCACTGGACTTTGTCACCATCGACAGCGCCAGCACCGAGGATATGGACGATGCGCTGTATGCCGAAGAGACAGCCGATGGCAAACTGCATCTGACCGTCGCAATTGCCGACCCTACCGCATGGATTGTCGAAGGCAGCAAGCTGGACGAGATGGCCAAAGTGCGCTCGTTCACCAACTACCTGCCGGGTTTTAACATTCCGATGTTGCCGCGTGAACTCTCCGACGATCTTTGCTCGCTGCGTGCGCACAAAGTACGTCCGGTGCTGGCCTGTCGGATGACCATTGCGGCTGACGGTACCATTGAAGAAGATATTGAATTCTTCGCCGCCACCATCGAATCCAAAGCCAAGCTGGCCTATGACGACGTGTCCGACTGGCTGGAGAACACGGGCAGCTGGAAACCCGAGTCCGACAACATTGCCGCACAAATTCGTCTGCTGCACCGCGTCTGCCTGAGCCGCAGCGAATGGCGTCAAACTCACGCGCTGGTCTTCAAAGATCGTCCGGACTACCGTTTTGTGCTGGGTGAAAAAGGTGAAGTGCTGAATATCGTCGCTGAGCCGCGCCGTATTGCCAACCGCATCGTTGAAGAAGCGATGATATCCGCCAACATTTGTGCCGCCCGCGTGCTGCGCGACAAATTAGGCTTTGGCATTTACAACGTGCACACCGGGTTTGATCCGGCGAACACCGAAGCGCTGGCTGCCCTGCTGAAAACCCATGACGTACACGTCGATCCTGAGGAAGTGCTGACCCTGCAAGGTTTCTGCAAACTGCGCCGCGAGCTGGACGCGCAGCCTTCAGGGTTCCTTGACAGCCGTATTCGCCGCTTCCAGTCCTTTGCGGAAATCAGCACCGAGCCAGGCCCGCACTTCGGCCTTGGCCTTGAGGCTTACGCGACCTGGACCTCCCCGATCCGTAAGTACGGCGACATGGTTAACCATCGTCTGCTGAAAGCGATCATCAAAGGGGAATCTGTTGCCCGCCCACAGGATGATACGACGTTGCAGATGGCAGAACGTCGCCGTCTCAACCGTATGGCGGAGCGTGATGTCGGCGACTGGTTATACGCGCGCTTCCTGAATGATAAGGCAGGGACTGACACCCGTTTCCCGGCTGAAATCATTGACATCAGCCGCGGCGGTATGCGCGTTCGTCTGGTGGATAATGGCGCCGTTGCCTTTATTCCTGCCCCGTTCCTGCATGCCGTTCGCGACGAACTGGTTTGTAGCCAGGAAAACGGGACCGTGCAAATTAAAGGCGAAACGGTTTACAAGGTCACTGACGTGATTGATGTCACCATCGCTGAAGTGCGCATGGAAACCCGCAGTATTATCGCGCGCCCTGTCGCCTGATAACCGCGTAAACTTCCGGCCGTTCCGTTAAGGGGTGGCCGGGAGTTCTCTTCTGTATTATCTCCCGCAAAATCATCGTTTTTTCTCACACTTTTCTGTTTCCCATCGCCACATTTCGCCAGAATTATCTACAGTAAAAGAGAGCCGTCATTGTCGACTGCAAATGAATAATTTGTGCGCTACTCAGCAGCCGCGGGAGAAAACGTGATGGACGATCTGGAGCAGAATTTGCTGTTTCGTTACATGGGTACGCATAGCCCCTGGTGGCGACTGACAGCAGACAGCAATGCTCTTCATCTTGCTGCCAGTGAAAGCGCTGACATCATTCAGGTGGTGGCGCTGAATGATGAGCAGGCCGCGCTAATCCGCCAGCTCACCGTGATAACCTCCAGCATTGCCATGACCCTGCCCTTGTACGGTGTGGACGTTCCCGTTCATCTTGTCGGCCGTAAAATTAACAAAAATGAGTGGGCAGGAACGGCATCAGCCTGGAACGATACTCCTTCCGTGGCGCGGGACCTGGCGCAGGGGCTCTCCTTCGCCGAACAGGTAGTGTCCGAGGCTAACTCCGTGATTGTGATCCTCGACCAGAACGGGAATATTCAGCGCTTCAACCGTTTAAGTGAAGAATATACGGGCCTGAAGGAACAGGAAGTTATCGGGCAAAACGTGTTCAAACTGTTTATGAGCCGTAGCGAAGCCGCGGCCTCCAAACGCAACATCACCGGTTTTTTTCGTAACGGCAGCTCGTACGAAGTTGAACGCTGGATCAAGACCCGCAAAGGGCAGCGCCTGTTTCTCTTCAGAAATAAATTTGTTCACAGCGGCAGCGGGAAAAATGAAATTTTCCTCATCTGTTCAGGTACCGACATAACCGAAGAGCGTCGGGCCCAGGAGCGCCTGCGCGTACTCGCCAATACGGATACGATTACCGGTTTGCCTAACCGAAACGCCATCCATGAGCTGATCTCTGATGCCATCACCGCTCGGGGTGACACCCAGGTAGGCGTGGTTTATCTCGATCTGGATAACTTTAAAAAAGTGAACGATGCCTATGGGCATATGTTTGGCGACCAGCTGCTACAGGCCGTTGCGCTGGCGATCCTGAGCTGCCTGGACGAAGGACAAACCCTGGCGCGCCTGGGTGGGGATGAATTTATCGTGCTAGCCACCGATACCTCGCAGGGCGCGCTGGAAGCCATGGCATCGCGCATACTGACCCGACTTCGTCAGCCTTTCCGCATTGGACTGATAGAGGTTTACACCGGCTGCTCGCTGGGCATCGCGCTTGCGCCCCAGCACGGTAACGATCGCGAAAGCGTCATTCGTAATGCCGACACCGCCATGTACACCGCCAAAGAAAATGGCCGGGGCAAATTCTGCGTCTTCTCGCCAGAGATGAACCAGCGCGTATTTGAATACCTGTGGCTGGATACCAACCTGCGTAAAGCGCTGGATAACGATCAGCTGTTAATCCACTACCAGCCCAAAATAACCTGGCGCGGCGAAGTCAGAAGTCTGGAGGCGCTGGTGCGCTGGCAGTCCCCAGAGCGTGGCCTGATCCCGCCGATGGAGTTTATCTCCTATGCTGAGGAGTCAGGGCTGATTGTGCCCCTGGGCCGCTGGGTTATGCTTGATGTGGTGCGCCAGGTGGCAAAATGGCGCGACAAGGGGATCAACCTTCGCGTCGCGGTCAACGTCTCCGCCCGTCAGTTGGCGGACCAGACCATCTTCAGCGACCTGAAGCAGGCGCTGAAAGACCTGAATTTTGAATACTGCCCGATTGACGTGGAATTGACCGAAAGCTGTCTCATTGAAAATGAAGAGCTGGCCCTGTCAGTGATCCAGCAGTTTAGCCGCCTGGGAGCGCAAATTCACCTGGATGACTTTGGTACGGGGTACTCTTCCCTGTCGCAGCTGGCGCGCTTCCCTATCGATGCCATTAAGCTTGACCAGTCTTTCGTGCGGGACATTCATAAGCAGTCTATTTCACAGTCGCTGGTGCGTGCGATAGTCGCCGTGGCGCAGGCGTTAAATTTGCAGGTCATTGCTGAAGGGGTGGAAAGTGCAAAAGAAGACGCCTTTCTGACGAAGAATGGCGTCAACGAACGGCAGGGTTATCTTTTTGCTAAGCCCATGCCCGCTGCCGCATTCGAGCGATGGCTAAAGCGCTATCAGGCCAGAAATGTCCGTTAGCTGGCTTTGCGTAAGCCCGTCGCCTGATGGCGATTTTGCAGCATAACCAGCCGCTCCATGTAGGCGATATCCTTCGGTTCAAGGCAGAAGGCGGCATCAACCCAATCCTCGGTAATGTCCATCAGCTCGCTTCGCGGAAGTGGCAGCACGCGCGTACGCGCACGCAGCATGGCCCTTACGCCGTTGAGCTTCGGCTGTAGCGTGTCGATAAACGTCCGCACCGAAACATAGCTCTGTAACGGCTCGAATAAGAGATCCACAAGACCATACTGCTCATACCATTCCGCCGTATGCGTCTCACCTTTGTAGATCAGCGCCTCCGCCATTTTCATGCCGGCACGACGCGCCACCAGTGAATAGCCGCCCATGCCCGGGAACAGATTGAACGCGATTTCCGGAAAGCCTAATCGGGCATCGCGCTGGGCCAGAATGAAATGATGCGCCAGCGCGGCTTCAAACCCGCCCCCTAACGCGCTTCCTTCCACCATAGCCAGCGTGACAGCTCCGGTATCAAACCCTCGCGAGGCGGCATGAACGCAGTCCACACAGGCCCGGGCATAGGCGCGTAACGCTTCGCGTCGGTTGTTTTTGATGCACTCAACGAAGAACTGTAAATCACCGCCGGTATTGTAGATGTCGGGGACCAGCGATCCGGTGACCCAAAAATCAACGACAAATCCGGACTGTCGAACCAGCCAGGAGAGATTCATGATCTCCTCGATCAGCGCATGATTGAAGCAAGGCCGTGGCGTGGCACGTAACATCATCCACACCGTACGCCGTTCGGCCTCATAATAAGCCGCCAGTTGAGTGAATCGTTCAGCATCAGTAAACAATGTGCAGGTTGTCTGGTTGATAACTGTCATAGTCGAATTCCTCTTATAAAAAAGCGCGTTGCGCGCAGTTTTAGACTAATCCACCCCTACAACCCGCAGCATACGGGGGCCAAATTTATCACTTTCATTTATGAACTTTGGTTATTGCATTTTTTACCTTCTCTTTTGAATCAATTTTCTGCATCATTGATAATATTAACTTTTCGCTTCAGGGTGAGCTTATGTCTAACATTGATGCAACAGCCGTGGCACAGCGTATTGATACTGTGCTGGATATTCTTGTCGCAGGCGATTATCACTCTGCTATCCGTAACCTTGAAATCCTCAAGTCTGAACTGCTGGCTGAGAACGGCGCTGATAACGCTCCAGAATCCACTCAACCTAAAGCCCCGTGGGAAGTGTAGCCACGTCGTTTCCGCCCTTGCCTTTTAAATGGATGCTATGAATTCCCGACAACAAATCATTTTGCAGATGGTGATCGATCAGGGACGCGTAAGCGTGGTCGATCTCGCTAAAGCCACCGGCGTTTCTGAAGTCACCATTCGTCAGGATCTGAATCTGCTGGAAAAACAGAGCTACCTGCGGCGTGCGCACGGATATGCCGTTCCACTGGACAGCGACGACGTCGAAACCCGCATGATGAACAATTATGCGCTCAAGCGGGAGCTGGCGGAGTTTGCTGCATCCTTAGTGAATAACGGTGAGACCGTCTTTATTGAAAATGGCAGCAGTAATGCCCTTCTGGCGCGCACGCTCGCCGATCAAAAAGACGTTACCATCATCACCGTAAGCAGCTATATCGCCCATCTGTTGAAGGAAACTCAGTGCGAGGTGATACTGCTGGGCGGCATTTACCAGAAGAAAAGCGAAAGCATGGTGGGGCCATTAACGCGTCAATATGTTCAGCAGGTTCACTTCAGTAAAGCATTCATTGGTATTGACGGCTGGCAGCCCGACACCGGCTTTACCGGTCGCGACATGATGCGTTCAGACGTGGTTAACGCAGTGCTCGCCAAAGAGTGTGAAGCGATAGTGCTGACCGACAGCTCTAAGTTTGGCGCCGTACACCCTTATACGATGGGTCCGGCTTCGCGCTTCAGCCGTGTGATTACGGATGAGCGTTTGCGCGATGAATATCGCCAGCAATTAGAACAAGACGGCCTGACTGTCGATATTGTGAAAAAAACGGCCTGATTATCCTGCTGCGCCCGAATAATGGGCGCACTTAAACCTTTCTCTGAGAGTATTCTGACCCTGCCTTTAAGAGTTTTTACCTGTTGAAACCGTTCTAAACACGTAAAATTAATATTAGCGATATAACAGGAAGTGACTATCACCTGCGTGATGATGAAACACCTGCGCGACCAGCTTTCACGGGAACAGAATTTAAGTATGGATATTGTCTATACTTAAAGTGCATTCCTTTCCGTGAATCGATAATTCAGGAGAAAGTATTATGACCTTTACCAGCAAAAAATTAGCCGCCGCTGTTCTGGCAATCACTGTAGCAATGTCCCTGAGCGCTTGCTCTAACTGGTCTAAACGTGACCGTAACACCGCGATTGGTGCCGGTGCTGGTGCGCTTGGTGGTGCAGTATTAACGGATGGTAGTACGCTGGGTACATTAGGTGGTGCTGCCGTAGGTGGTGTTATCGGTCACCAGGTGGGCAAATAATCACCATAACGGCTCTCACCGGTATAATAATATATTTTGTATTTTCAGGTCTGACTTACGCACGTAAAAAAAGAGCCACGGCAATGTCCGTGGCTCATTTATTTTAGCCGCCCGCCAGTTTAACTTTCATTCCATTGGCTTCCAGCAGCGTTTTAATTAAATCCCGTTTATCACCCTGAATCTCAATAATGCCGTCTTTTACTGCCCCACCGCATCCGCACTTCTTTTTAAGTTCAGCGGCGAGCTTTACCAGGTCTGCATCATCCATATCAATGCCAGTGACAAGGCAAACCCCTTTACCTTTCCTGCCGCTGGTCTGCCGCTGAATTCGCACGATACCATCGCCTTTCGGACGTTCAGCTTTCTCTTTTGGCTCTTCAATGCGCCCGGTATCCGTTGAATAGACCAGACGACTGTTGGCGTCACGCATTATGCCCCCTTTTTCAGTGATGCATTAATCGCTTTCAGGGTCTCTGCCGGATGAGCGGATTGCGTCACCGGGCGACCAATCACCATATAGTCTACACCCGCGCTCAGCGCCTGCTCTGGCGTCATGATGCGTCGCTGATCCCCAGATTCGGTGCCTGCCGGACGTATGCCCGGCGTTACCAGTTTAAAGTCGCGGCCTAGCTCAGCTTTGAAGCGAACCGCCTCCTGAGCCGAACAGACCACGCCATCGAGACCACACTGTTGCGTGAGGCGCGCCAGACGCTCCGCGTGTTCGGCAGGTGACAACGTCACACCCAGGTCGTGCAGGTCGGATTCATCCATACTGGTCAGCACGGTGACGGCGATCAGAAGCGGAGCGTCATTGCCAAACGGCACCAGCGCTTCGCGCGCAGCCGTCATCATGCGTGCCCCGCCGGATGCATGAACGTTAACCATCCACACGCCCAGTTCAGCCGCCGCAGCTACGGCGTGCGCAGTGGTATTCGGAATATCGTGGAATTTCAGGTCGAGGAAAACGTCGAAGCCACGCTGGTGCAGATCGCGGACGATTGACGGGCCGAACAGCGTAAACATCTCTTTGCCTACTTTCAGACGGCAATCGCGGGGATCAATGCCATCAACAAAGGCCAGTGCGGCGTCACGGTTATTGTAATCCAGAGCAACAACTACGGGAGAATCGGTAACTACGCGGGAAGTGGAGGATGTAACAGACGTCATGACCAGCCCTTTTCGTCTATGGGCGCGCAGCGGCGCGGAACAGATAAACGGCGTGCATTCTACCTGCCCTCGGGGTAAATGAACAGAATCGAATGCTTTTCCTGCCGAACCTCAGACCGCACGGTGCTGACGAAATTACCACAACAATTAGTATGTTGTAACTAAAATGCGGTGTTTTAAAAAATCACTGCCCGTCCAGACCTCGGATTGGCTTAATGGTGGACCACGCCCGGCAGGAAGGGCAATGCCAGTAAAGCGAATAGGCGGTGAAGCCGCATTTCTGGCAGCGATAGCGCGGTTTGCTCCGCACCTGTTCACCCACCATGTCTCGCAGCACCATCAGGCTCTCTTTAGCGCGCCCTTCTTCTGCGTCATTAAGGTGGTAATCCATCAGCTTATGGAATACCCGCATGGTAGGATGACGCTGCAACTGACGGGTAATGTATACCTGGGCGGTATCACTCCCTTCGTGCTCTTCAACGACGTCGGACAGCATCAGTTCGGCTGTGGCACCGGTGTTTTCTTCAACGCAGCGACGCAGAAACGCAACCCACTCGTCCTGCTTACCTAACTGCTGATAGCAGGTTTGCAGCATTTCCAGCGTTTCGCTGACCAGCTCTTTGTCCTGATCGATAACGCGAAGCAGGCTCTCCACGGCTTTGGCGTAATCACCGTTAGCCATAAAGACCCGCCCCATCATGATCGAGATGCGCGCGCTGTTGCGATCGGCCGCGGCGCCTTTCTTTAACAATGCCATGGCTTTATCCATGTCATCGCTACCCATCTGCTGGAGAGCCAGCTCGCAATAGAAGTGGGCAATTTCGACGCGCTGTTTGTCTTTACCGAGTTTGACCAGCCGTTCAGCAGTATCAATCGCTTTTTGCCAGTCGCTGGTGGCCTGATAGATTTGCAAAAGCTGCTGAAGCGCACCGATACGGAAGTCCGTCTCATCCACCAGCTGAGAGAACATATCCTCGGCGCGATCGTAAAGCCCCGCGGCCATGTAATCCCGCCCAAGCTGCTGCACGGCCAGCAACCGTTGCTCATAGGTCAACGAAGCGCTTTCCATCAGGGTCTGGTGGATACGAATGGCACGGTCAACCTCTCCGCGCGAGCGGAACAGGTTTCCCAGGGTGAGATGCGCCTCTACGGTGCCGGTATCCTCTTTAAGCATGTCGAGGAACAGATCCACCGCTTTATCCTGCTGATTGCTCAGCAGGAAGTTCACCCCCGCTACGTAGTCACGGGAGAGTCGGTTTGCTTCATCCTGTTTTGTTTGTTGCGCGCTTCTGCGGCCCATATACCAGCCATAGGCTGCGGCGACAGGCAAAAGCAGAAACAACAACTCCAGCATATTCGATTATTCCTTGACTACCGGCACACCAGAGCTCGCCGGAATGTCAGACGCAGGCGTAAGTTGATGTTCAAGTCGTTTAATTTTACGTTCAGCGCGAACAAGAGAAACACGAACCTTAAGCCAGAACAGGCCGCATACAAGCCAGCCGATGACAAAACCCGCCGCGAATAACACCGCCAGCAGGCTCGACACCCGGTACTCGCCCTGCGCCAGCAGATAGTTAAAACTTACCTGTTGATCGTTTTGCGCGCCCAATGTGACTGAAATGACAAAAATCGCCAACACCAGTAAGAAAATGAGTAAATATTTCACATGACTTCCCGTTATGTGGTTCGAGCGTATAAAGCGTGTTCAACTCACTGCAATCAGCCTTATAAGCTACCATTTTAGTGGCGGGCGCGAAATGGAAAAAGTAACGCGCCCTACATGGATTTATGGTCAAAATGCGGAATATCAACCTTCAGGTTCCGCCAGACTCCCTTTCGGCTATTTCTTCCTTCTCTTCCGGCGGCGGCGTCAATGGTCCACAAAAACGTTGTGCAAGCCAGGTCGCCAGCGTCACCAGTACCCACGAGATCAGCGTTGCCACCACCAAGTCACGCGGCCAGTGCATCCCCAGCAGCATCCGGCTGCCCATTACGCCTGTCGCCCAGACCAGCAAAATCGCAATCGTGAGGGTACGCCGACGCGGCCACAGCAGTCCCACGCCAAGTAGCGCCCAGCTGGCAGCAAACATCGTATGCCCGGAAGGAAACGCAAAGCCGGTCTCTTTTTGCCAGTGTTTGCGTAAAAAGGTCGGGATATCCTGCTGTTCTGCAAGCTGCTCCTTTACCAACGCACCGCGATCTTTACGCTTTAAATTGTAGAACTCATCCACCGGAACATGATGCGTTTTTTCCAGCCAGACGACGAAAGGACGGGGTTCCTGCACGCGATCCTTGACCCACGACTTCACCCCTTGCCCGATTAGTATGGCGCCGCCGAGAATAGCGAACAGTACCAGCGCCGCGCGAAGGCGAAAGCGCAGGCACCACAGGAACCAGCCACAGAGCAGCACGTGCGTAATAATCCCCCACGGCTGGGTGACCGTCTCGGTTATCCAGTATAAGGCTTTCAGCCACGTCTCGTTTTGTCCGGGCTGCCACATCCAGCCGGAGAACCAAACGACCAGGGGTATAACGAGCAATACGGCGGCTCCTGCGGCCGTTCGTCTGGCAATTGAAAGCATGTCCTCTCCTTTTTCACTAAGCACCACAATCATAACTGAATTTCATCATTCTGGTGGATATGTCGGATTGTGCGTTTAACGTTTGTAAAGCGTGGTGGTGATTAGGTGAAGTTGCCGGGCTTGTGGCAAAATAGTCCGATACAGAAAGCATAATGGGGCAAAGGCACGAAACGTGTCAGCCTGGTCTGGAGAATCACATGCAGCTTAAACGTGTGGCAGAAGCCAAACTGCCAACCCCATGGGGCGATTTCCTGATGGTGGGTTTTGAAGAACTGGCAACCGGGCAAGATCACGTCGCCCTGGTGTTCGGCGACATTTCGGGGCAAACGCCGGTGCTGTCCCGCGTTCATTCAGAGTGTCTGACCGGTGACGCGCTGTTCAGCCTGCGCTGCGACTGCGGTTTTCAGCTTGAAGCCGCCCTTTCTCATATCGCAGAGGAAGGACGTGGCGTTCTGCTGTATCACCGTCAGGAAGGACGCAATATCGGCCTGCTGAATAAAATCCGCGCCTACGCGTTGCAGGATCAGGGTTACGATACCGTCGAAGCGAACCATCAGCTCGGCTTTGCTGCTGACGAGCGAGATTTCACCCTGTGCGCGGATATGTTCAAGCTGCTGGGCGTGGACGAAGTGCGTCTGTTGACCAATAACCCGAAAAAAGTGGAAATCCTCACTGAAGCGGGCATCAATATTGTGGAACGCGTACCGCTGATTGTCGGCCGCAACCCGAAAAACGCGCACTACCTCGATACCAAAGCTGCCAAAATGGGGCATCTGCTGAGCGAGTAAACGCAAAACGCCCGGCACATGTGCCGGGCGAGTTTTATCAGTCCAGCATCTTACGAATCACATAATGTAAAATGCCGTCGTTCTGGTAATAGGTCAGCTCTGTTGCCGTATCAATACGACACCGGCAATCCAGCACTTCTGTCGTTCCATCTGCGCGCGTTAACTTCACCGGAACGGTTTTACCCGGTTGCAGATTTTGCAGACCGCTGATATCAATCTGCTCTTCCCCGGTCAAACCCAGCGTTTTACGCGTTACGCCCTGCGGAAACTCCAGCGGCAGGATCCCCATCCCGATCAGGTTTGAGCGGTGGATACGTTCAAAGGATTCGGCAATCACCACGCGAACCCCGAGCAGACGCGGACCTTTTGCCGCCCAGTCGCGACTGGAACCGGAGCCGTACTCTTTACCGGCAATAACGGCCAGCGGCGTACCCTGCTGCTGATACTTCATGGCTGCGTCATAAATTGAAATGACCTCTCTATCCGGCAGGTGGCGCGTCATACCCCCTTCCACGCCTGGGACCATTTCATTGCGAATGCGGATGTTGGCAAAGGTCCCGCGCATCATCACTTCGTGGTTACCGCGGCGCGAACCGTAGGAGTTGAAATCGCGACGTTCCACGCCACGACTTTGCAGATACCGACCTGCCGGACTGTCCGCCTTGATGCTACCCGCAGGGGAGATATGGTCGGTGGTGACGGAATCGCCCAGCATCGCCAGAATGCGCGCGCCGTGAATATCTTTCAGCGGTGCAGGCTCCGCCAGCATTTCGTCGAAGAATGGCGACAGGCGAATATAGGTGGAATCATCCTGCCAGTCATAGGTATCGGAACCCACCACGTCGATCGCTTTCCACTCCGCTGTGCCTTCGAACACTTCCGCATACTCTTTGCGGAACATCTCGGTGGAAACTTTCTCTACCGCGCGCGCAATTTCGCGCGATGATGGCCAGATGTCTTTCAGATAGACCGGTTCATTTTTGCGGTCGTGACCAATCGGATCGGTCGCCAGGTTAATGTTCATGTTTCCGGCCAGCGCATAGGCTACAACCAGCGGCGGCGAGGCCAGCCAGTTGGTTTTCACTAGCGGATGAATACGCCCTTCAAAGTTTCGGTTACCGGAAAGTACCGCGCCAACGGTCAAATCCCCCTGCTTGATCGCCATTTCAATAGGTTCAGGCAGTGGACCAGAGTTACCGATGCAGGTCGTACAGCCGTAGCCCACCAGGTTAAAGCCCAGCTCGTCGAGGTAAGGCGTGAGTCTGGCCTGTGCCAGGTAATCGGATACCACTTTCGAACCAGGCGCCAGGGAGGCTTTAACCCAAGGCTGTGGCTTGAGCCCCAGCTCTACCGCTTTTTTTGCCAGCAGCCCGGCAGCCATTAACACGCTCGGGTTGGACGTGTTGGTACAGGAAGTGATAGCGGCGATCACCACGGCGCCGTCAGGGAGCTGATACTGATGCCCGTTCAGAACATAGTCCACCGGACGGTGATCTTTTTGTGCGGCGTTAACTTCCAGCTCATTGCTGGCGGCAAAGGCTTTCGGAACGTTGCTCAGGGCGACGCGGTCCTGCGGACGTTTTGGCCCTGCGAGGCTTGCCTCAACCGTGCCCATATCCAGCTCCAGCGTACTGGTAAATACCGGCTCGTCACCCGGGTTACGCCACATGCCCTGCGCTTTGGTGTAGGCCTCAACGAGAGCCACCTGCTCCTCGCTGCGACCACTGAGGCGCATATACTCCAGCGTAACGCTATCAATCGGGAAAAAGCCGCAGGTCGCGCCATATTCCGGCGCCATGTTGGCGATGGTGGCCCGGTCCGCCAGCGGCAGTGAATCCAGACCATCGCCATAAAATTCAACGAATTTACCCACCACGCCATGCTTACGCAGCATCTGGGTGACCGTCAGAACCAGATCCGTGGCGGTAATGCCTTCGGACAATTTACCGGTCAGCTTAAAGCCCACCACATCGGGAATGAGCATTGATACCGGCTGGCCGAGCATGGCCGCTTCCGCTTCAATACCACCGACGCCCCAGCCCAGAACGCCAAGGCCGTTAATCATGGTGGTGTGTGAATCGGTGCCCACCAGCGTATCAGGGTAAGCCACCCACTCTTTATCCTGCAATTCACTCCAGACGGCTTTGCCGAGATATTCCAGGTTGACCTGGTGACAAATGCCGGTGCCCGGTGGAACAACGCTGAAGCGGCTGAACGCCTGCTGACCCCATTTCAGAAATACGTAGCGTTCATGGTTACGTTCCATCTCCAGGCGGACGTTTTCGCCGAAAGCATCGTCGTCACCAAAGTGATCGACGGTGACGGAGTGGTCAATGACGAGGTCTACCGGGGACAAGGGGTTAACCTTAGCCGTATCGCCCCCGAGACGCTTAACGGCTTCACGCATAGCTGCCAAATCCACCACCGCTGGCACGCCGGTGAAATCCTGCATCAGTACCCTGGCCGGGCGATAGGCAATTTCTCTGTCTGCATGAGCATTTTTCAGCCACCCTGCCAGAGCCTGGATATCCTCCTCGGTAACCGAGCCGCCATCCTGCCAGCGCAAGAGGTTTTCCAGTAAGACTTTCAACGACTTGGGTAACCGCGAAATGTCCCCAAGCGTTCTGGCAGCCAGCGGTAAGCTGTAGTAGCGCCAGGTTTTATTTTCCGCCTGTAATGTGTCCTTACTGGCTTCGCGTAGGGTTAACGACATAAGCTCCTCCTTAAAAACAGGGATGTCCTGACAATCATCAGGGCTGTAATTAAAGATAACACAAAGATGTCGTAACGTTTTGATAACAACCCAAATTGATAAATTTAGGAATGGTCCAACGCGAGGGATAAAACAAAAAACCCCGCCGTGGCGAGGTTTTACGATTTAGTGCAAGGCCAGCCAGAGGAGCTGACACCAGAAGAGGATCGACGCTGAGAATACGCCGAGCCATGACCAGTATTTTACGGTTGTCATGTTATTCATCATAGGGACACCAGACTTTAATTATTTAAGGTTGCGAGGTCTGCCCTCGTTCTATATTGCTGATGTGTATTTATTAAGGAGTACAAAAGTGCACAGTCTATATTCAGACTATTTGCATCATTACGCAAAAATCAAAATTATTGTTTTTTGGGTTCGTCTTCCGCGAACACATCAATAAAGGCCTGCTGCTGCGGCGTCAGTTTCCAGGAAGCTGGCACGCTGGTTGCTGGCGCCTTACGGGCTTTGTGAGCATTGTCACGAAGCTGACACATCTCTTTTCTCGCTTCTGTACGCACCGTCATGACCATAATCACCCCCAGTAATTCCAGACAAGAAGAGCAACCACCACCCAGAACAGGGCAGAGCCAAGAAAGACCGCCAGCCAGGCTTTACGCTTAAGCGCGGGATCCCTTTGCGGTTCTTCACTTCCTGACGGCATTGCTAACCTCATACAATCGATATCGCTTATCATTTAGAGACCAAACAATTGGCACAAGTAATCATCTGATGAGATAAATCCTAAAGAAACTTTAGCCGAAAAGCCAGTGAATTTACGTATCCGAGCCCGGGAAAATTCAATCTTTTGACCAGAAATAAATAATTGAAAAGAATAATTTGCACAGCTGTAAATTAGTTTCTACTTTTGTCGCAAATTTGCGACAGTAAAACCATAGTCATCAAATGGGTTATGACGATATATGACAGTGGGCGTAGATGATGATAATTCTAATTCAGGTTTAAAGCGGAATGACGGTATCTTTCCGCAGGAGAAAGATACCGGGAGTGATTATTTGGCGGGAAGTTTAATGTCTTTAAACATCTCTTCGATGTCTTCATTGGAGCGTAACGCCACAGCTGTATCCACCACATCGCGCGTTAAATGTGGCGCAAAGCGTTGAATAAAATCATACATATAGCTGCGCAGGAACGTGCTGCGACGAAAACCTATCTTGGTGGTGCTGTGACTGAAAATATCATGCGCATCCAGACGCACCAGATCCGGGTCTGAGACAGGATCCACCGCCATGCTGGCAATAACCCCAACGCCCAGGCCCAGACGCACATACGTTTTTATGACATCCGCATCCGTCGCCGTAAAGACAATCCGTGGCGTTAATCCGGCGCGGTTAAACGCGGTGTCCAGTTCAGACCGGCCCGTAAAGCCGAACGTATAGGTCACCAGCGGGTATTGCGCCAGTTCTTCGATTGTCACTTCGCCCTTCCCCGCCAGCGGGTGATCCGGGGTCACGACAATAGAGCGGTTCCAGTGGTAGCACGGGAGCATGACCAGATCATCGTACAGATGGAGCGCTTCCGTCGCGATAGCGAAGTCTGCATTGCCTTTAGACACGGCCTCTGCGATTTGCGTCGGTGAGCCCTGATGCATATGCAGGGAAACGCGGGGATAGCGTTCTATGAAGCCTTTGATCACCCCGGGAAGCGCATAACGCGCCTGTGTATGCGTGGTGGCAATATACAGAGAGCCTTTATCCGGCCAGGTATGTTCCCCGGCGACGGATTTAATGGCGTCGACTTTGGAGAGCACTTCCCGTGCGATGCGTATGATTTCCTGTCCTGCCGGGGTGACCTGAGTCAGGTGCTTACCGCTGCGGGCAAATATCTGTATACCTAACTCATCCTCCAGCATACGCACCTGCTTACTGATGCCGGGCTGAGAGGTATAAAGACCTTCTGCGGTGGAAGAGACATTGAGGTTATGATTGACGACCTCAACGATATAGCGAAGCTGCTGTAATTTCATGCCAGACCATCCGATTTAGCGCATGCGTCAATCGCTTAAGACGATTTGATAATAAGAAACGGGTTAACTATAACCACTATATCATTTATAGCCAGGCTGTATAGTACGGAACAAAAAATAATAACTACGTAATAAAAAAGGGCCGGAAGTCCGGCCCTTTTACAGGTAAGTTACGGTAAGGGAAGATTATTTCTTGCCTTCAACCCATTTCCCGTCGACAAAGAAGGCTGACCATCCGGTCGCTTTGCCCTCTTTCTCTGCCGCCACGTACTGCTGCTTCGTTTTACGGCTGAAGCGCACCACGGTTTTGTTGCCTTCCGGATCCTGCTGTGGCGCATCGGCCAGGTAACGCAGTTTCTCCGGCAGACGGTCGCGGAAGCGGTACAGCTCTTCTACCAGCGGCGCACGGGTTTCGCGCGATTTCGGGAAGGTGTTGGCCGCCAGGAATACCCCGGCAGCGCCGTCACGCAGCACGAAATACGCGTCTGACTTCTCGCACGGCAGCTCAGGAAGCGGAACCGGATCTTCCTTCGGCGGCGCAACTTCACCGTTACGCAGGATCTTACGCGTGTTTTTACAGTCGTCGTTGGTGCATGCCATGTACTTACCGAAGCGTCCCATTTTCAGGTGCATTTCGGAACCACATTTCTCACACTCAACGATTGGACCGTCATAGCCCTTGATACGGAACTCACCTTCTTCGATCTCATAACCATCGCAGGTCGGGTTATTACCGCAAACGTGCAGTTTGCGTTTTGGATCGATCAGGTAGCTGTCCATCGCCGTGCCGCATTTCTTACAGCGGCGTTTGGCGCGCAGTGCGTTGGTCTCCGCATCGTCACCTTCCAGCACGTTGAGAACTTCGTTCTCCGGCACGAGGTTGATGGTGGTTTTGCAACGCTCTTTCGGCGACAGCGCATAACCAGAGCAACCGAGGAATACGCCCGTGGTCGCGGTACGGATCCCCATTTTACGGCCACAGGTTGGGCAGTCGATGCTGGTCAGTACCATCTGGTTAGGCAGCATGCCGCCCTCTTCAGGATCTTTCTCGGCTTTCTCAAGCTGATTGGTAAAATCGCTGAAGAAGCTGTCGAGAACTTTCTTCCACTCTGCCTTATGGCTGGCAACCTCATCGAGGCTGTCTTCCATCTGCGCGGTGAAGTCATAGTTCATCAACTCGCGGAAGTTTGCTTCCAGACGGTCGGTGACAATCTCACCCATTTTTTCAGCATAGAAGCGACGGTTCTCAACGCGAACGTATCCACGATCCTGAATGGTCGAAATGATTGACGCATAGGTGGACGGGCGACCGATGCCGCGTTTTTCCAGCTCTTTCACCAGCGATGCTTCGCTAAAGCGCGCAGGTGGCTTGGTGAAGTGCTGAGCCGGGACCAGATCAACCAGCGACAGCTCGTCACCTTTGTTGACTGAAGGCAGCGTTCTGTCTTCATCACCTTTACGCAGCGCAGGCATCACTTTTGTCCAGCCGTCGAAGCGCAGAATACGGCCGCGCGCTTTCAGGCGGAAATCACCCGCGCCGACGGTCAGCGTGGTGGAGTCGTATTTCGCTGGCGTCATCTGGCAGGCTACGAACTGGCGCCAGATCAGCTGATACAGCTTCTGGGCGTCCGCTTCCATATCTTTCAGCGATTCAGCCAGAACGGAAACGTCAGAAGGACGAATCGCTTCGTGCGCTTCCTGAGAATTCTCTTTGCTGGCGTACTGATTAGGCCCGTCCGGCAGGTATTTCTTACCGAAGTTGTCCTCGATATAGCCACGCACCATGTTGACAGCGTCCTGGCTCAGGTTGGTGGAGTCAGTACGCATGTAGGTGATGTAACCCGCTTCATACAAGCGCTGGGCCATCATCATGGTTTTCTTCACGCCGTAACCCAGACGGGTACTTGCCGCCTGCTGGAGAGTTGACGTGATAAACGGTGCGCCAGGCTTGCTGCTGGTTGGTTTATCTTCACGATCCAGAACCTGATAACGCGCTTTTTCCAGCAGCGCCACGGCGGCCATGGTCTGATCGCGATTTTCAGGACGGAACGGTTTGTCGTTGTGATGGCTCACCTGCAACGGCAGCGCATCGCCGCCCGGCGTGGTGACATTCGCATCCACTTCCCAGAACTCTTCCGGGACGAACGCTTTGATCTCGCGTTCACGCTCAACAACAAGACGAACAGCCACAGACTGCACACGCCCCGCAGACAGGCCGCGAGCGACCTTTTTCCACAGCAACGGCGAGACCATGTAGCCTACAACGCGGTCCATAAAGCGACGCGCCTGCTGAGCGTTAACACGGTCGATATTCAGTTCACCCGGCTTTTCAAACGCCTGACGAATCGCATTCTTTGTAATTTCGTTGAACACTACACGGCTGTAGCGTTTGTCATCACCCCCGATCACTTCCCGCAGGTGCCATGCAATGGCCTCCCCTTCGCGGTCAAGGTCGGTTGCGAGATAAATGTGGTCTGCTTTTTCAGCAAGCTGTTTCAGCTCGTTAACGACTTTTTCTTTGCCTGGCAGCACTTCGTAATGTGCATCCCAGTTGTGCCATGGGTTAACACCCATGCGGTTGACAAGCGCGCTACGTTCATCCTTTTTAGGCTTTTTAGCCCCTTTGGTGGAGGTAGAGTCTGCGCTCTTTTTGCTGGCTGAGCCACTGGTCGGCAAATCGCGAATGTGACCAACGCTGGACTTAACCACGTAGTCATTGCCCAGATATTTATTGATCGTTTTGGCTTTTGCCGGGGACTCAACGATGACGAGAGCTTTACCCATATTCACCTTTACCTAATTTAATTCTTCCAGGAATACGCCGCACGTTGATTTCCCTTCCGCTGACGACGAGCCATTGATATTGCGACATCGTCAGGGGATATCAACCCCTATGTGTTACCGAACGTCAGAATGGCGACATCCAGGTCATTGAGTTTTCGGGTATTTTTCTCACATCAAAGTTCATTCGTGACGAATTCCCGGTCGAATGTCAAGCAATTCTGTTGCCAGAATGACGAAAGCGCACACTGTACCTGATAAAATTCGTTACGCAACTTTATTAGCATGCAAAAGCAAATCCCGCCAGCCAGCCCCTGTTTCTTATCCCCTCGGATAACAGGGAAAATTTGCCCCCGAAGCGACCCAGGCGTAGACTATTGTCACTGTTTAAGGAGTGGAATATGCAGAATACGACCCAACCCATTGACCGAGCTTCATTGCTTATCGAAGCAAACAAACTCATTCGCGACCATGAAGACACCCTGGCGGGAATTGAAGCGACTGGCGTGGAACAACGTAATGGCGTGCTGGTGTTCAGCGGTGAATACTTCCTTGATGAACAAGGGCTACCCACCCCGAAAAGCACCGCCGTGTTTAACATGTTTAAATACCTGGCGCATACCCTCTCAGAGAAGTACCACCTGGTCGATTAAAACGAAAACGCGAGGCATCTGCCTCGCGTTTTTCTTTACAGCAGCGGCTTTTGTCCGCGCTGCAACCAGCGTAGCAGCAGGCGATCCGCGCTTTCTGCCGCGCTATTGGTAAAACGGTCGAGCAGGCGCTTACGTCGGGTGAAGCGCACCCCCACCAGCTCACGGCCTTCCATCAGGTTGAGCAGGAGGTCGTCGCTGGTACCCACTTCATCCACCAGCCCTTTCTCCTGCGCCTGCGTGCCGTACCAGTGCTCGCCCGTAGCCACCTGCTCAATGTCCAGCGTTGGGCGCATGCGGTGCACGAAATCTTTGAACAGATGGTGGGTTTCGTTCAGATCTTCCCGGAATTTCTGCCGTCCCTCTTCGGTATTTTCGCCGAGCAGCGTCAGCGTACGTTTGTACTGACCCGCCGTATGCAGTTCGATGTCGATCTCTTTATTTTTCAGGAAACGATTGAAGTTAGGGATCTGCGCGACCACCCCAATCGAGCCGATAATGGAGAACGGTGCCGCGACGATTTTATCCGCCACGCACGCCATCATATAGCCGCCACTCGCCGCGACCTTATCTACCGCAACGGTGAGTGGGATCTGTTTGTCCCGCAGACGTTGTAACTGCGAAGCCGCCAGTCCATACCCATGCACTACGCCGCCCGGGCTTTCAAGGCGTACCACCACCTGATCCTGGGCTGTCGCCACGGCCAGCACCGCCGTCACTTCTTCACGCAGAGAGGAGACTTCATGCGCATCCATGCTACCTTTAAAATCGAGCACATAGACGCGCGGTTTTGCGTCAGCCTGTGGCGTGGCGAGCTTAGCTTTCGCCTTCGCGGCTTTGGCGTCCTGCTTATGTTTTTTCTTCTGGGCTTTTAGCCACAGCTTCTGTTGATGATCGTCAAGCAGCGCCAGAGACATCTCCTCCTGCATCTCTTTATACTGCTCGCTCAGGCGGGTAATGCGTAACTCACCACGCTGACGCTTACGCTGCGTCAGGTTGACAATCAGGACGGCAATCACCGCGACAGCAATAACCACCGTCGCGATTTTGGCCAAAAACAACCCATACTGAGAAAGTAATTCCACGCGTTCCACCTTGATTTAACCACGAATCTTTCACGCCAGTGTACAACAGCCCTGCGCAGGCGTCTCGCTCTGGACATTACCTCTGCGAGGCGGCTTCAGGAATCCCCCGTTTCTGGTTTAAATCTTTGCAAATTGTTAATTTCCCAGCGTTCTGTCCTGTAGACTGATTGAATTCTGACGCTGTTTCGGGCATAAAGCCGAAAAGTCATAAATAAAGGTGCAAGTCACGCCCAATGCGCCTGAGGAGCCACCGTGCATTATCAGCCACAAAAAAACCTTCTACAGAACCGCATCATTCTGGTTACCGGTGCCAGCGACGGGATTGGTCGCGAAGCGGCGCTGACCTATTCTGAATACGGTGCGAGCCTTATTCTGCTGGGACGTAATGAAGAAAAGCTCAAGGCCGTCGCCCGTGAAATCGAAAACGCCGGCGGTACCCCCACGCCCTGGTATACGCTCGATCTGCTGACCTGCACGCCAGCGTCATGTCAGGCCCTTGCCCAGCGGATCAGCACACATTATCCGCGTCTGGACGGCGTACTGCACAACGCGGGGTTACTGGGCGAAGTGCGCCCGATGGATGAACAGGATCCGGAAATTTGGCAACAGGTGATGCAGGTTAACGTCAACGGGACGTTTTTCCTGACCCAGGCCTTGCTTCCTTTATTACTCAACTCCGATTCCGGCTCGCTGGTATTTACCTCCTCCAGCGTGGGGCGTCAGGGGCGTGCGAACTGGGGGGCTTACGCCGTCTCAAAATTTGCCACCGAAGGAATGATGCAGGTGCTGGCCGAAGAGTACCAAAGCCGCCACCTGCGGGTTAACTGTATTAATCCAGGCGGTACGCGCACCAAAATGCGCGCCAGCGCCTTCCCGACAGAAGATCCGCAGAAGCTTAAAACCCCGGCCGATATCATGCCCCTTTACCTGTGGCTGATGGGTGACGACAGCCGTCGCAAAACCGGAATGACCTTCGATGCCCAGCCAGGCCGCAAACCGGGGATATCGCAATGAGTGATGATCGTCATCAGCAGCGCCAGCAGCGTCTGAAAGAACAGGTTGATGCACGCGTGGCGGCCGCTCAGGACGAGCGCGGTATCCTAATCGTGTTCACCGGCAACGGCAAAGGCAAAACCACCGCCGCATTTGGGACCGCCACCCGCGCAGTCGGGCATGGGCAGAAAGTGGGCGTGATCCAGTTTATCAAGGGTGAATGGCCCAACGGCGAGCGTAATCTGCTCGAGCCGCATGGCGTTGAGTTTCAGGTAATGGCAACCGGTTTTACCTGGGATACCCAGAACCGGGAAACCGATACCGCAGCCTGCCTCGCCGTCTGGGAGCATGCCAAAAGAATGCTTTCAGACCCGTCGCTGAACATGGTGTTGCTGGATGAGATCACCTATATGGTGGCGTATGACTACCTGCCGCTGCAAGCCGTGCTGGAGGCCCTCAGGAACCGCCCTGCACACCAGACGGCGATCGTCACGGGGCGCGGGTGTCATCGGGACATTCTGGAGTTGGCCGATACCGTCAGCGAGCTGCGTCCGGTTAAGCATGCGTTCGATGCGGGTATCAAAGCGCAAATTGGGATTGATTACTGAAAAAAAAGCCCGGTATATTCACCGGGCTTTTCAATTAACCGTTGTTATTACGGCTGCCAGAGCGGCGATTGCTGCTGACCTGGCTATGACGTTTCACCGCACGGCGGATTTGATTCGCCTTCATGCGACGACGATCTTTCTCTACCGCCACTTTCGACGTGGTTTCTGGCGTCAGGCCAACCAGATCGCGCAGGTAGTTGGTTTGCGTCAGATCCAGTTCGGTATAGCCGCCACGTGGCAGGCCTTTCGGCAGCAGAATGTCGCCATAGCGGACGCGAATCAAGCGACTCACCTGGACACCGACCGCTTCCCACAGTCGACGCACCTCGCGGTTACGTCCCTCTGTCAGGGTAACGTTGTACCACTGGTTAATGCCTTCACCACCGGTAAACTTGATGGTTTTGAACGCCGCAGGGCCGTCCTCCAGCTGAACACCACGCGACAGGTCGCGCAGTTTGTTCTCATCAACCTGGCCGAAAACACGAACGGCGTATTCACGTTCCACTTCACGACTCGGGTGCATCAGACGATTTGCCAGTTCACCATCGGTGGTGAACAGCAACAGGCCACAGGTGTTCACGTCCAGACGGCCTACGGCAATCCAGCGGGCGCCACGCAATTTTGGCAGACGGTCAAACACCGTCGGGCGACCTTCCGGGTCGTTGCGGGTACACAGTTCGCCTTCCGGCTTGTAGTAAGCCAGTACGCGGCAGATCTGTTCAGCAGACTCTTTCACGGAAATAAGATGGCCGTCAATGCGGATCTTCAGCCCCGGTACGATTTCAACGCGGTCACCGAGCGTGGCGATTTTACCGTCCACACTCACGCGGCCTGCTTCAATAATGGCTTCGATTTCACGGCGCGAACCGTGGCCGGCGCGCGCCAGCACTTTCTGTAACTTCTCGCTCATTGAGCTTCCTCAGGTGTCGCCTTCACAGGCGTCGAATCAGGTCAAAAACAGGGCGGCGCCCTGCTTTGATGGCCGCGTAGTATATCTGCTTACACCCTTACAAGAAAGGCTTAACATCGCCCACGCCTTCACGAATCACTTCTGGCGCGTCTTCGGTGAGATCCACCACGGTGGTCGGCTGCTGGCCAAGATAGCCGCCATGAATAATCAGCTCCACCACCTTCTCCAGACGATCTTTGATCTCTTCGGGGTCGGACTCGGTAAACTCACTGCCCGGCAGCATCAGCGATGTGGAGAGCATCGGCTCGCCGAGGGTTTCCAGTAGCGCCTGGGCAATCGGGTTCGACGGCACGCGCATGCCGATGGTTTTACGTTTTTCCTGCAACAGACGACGCGGCACCTCTTTTGTCCCCTTCAGAATGAAGGTGTAGTTACCCGGCGTGTTGTTTTTAATCAGACGAAAGGCCACGTTATCTACATAAGCATAGGTCGACAGCTCAGAGAGATCGCGACACATCAGGGTGAAGTTGTGGCCGTCCGGCAGCTGGCGGATGCGACAGATGCGCTCCATCGCCCCTTTATCCTCAATTTTACAGCCCAGCGCGTAGCCAGAATCGGTTGGGTAGACAATAACGCCGCCTTTGCGGACGATCTCCACGGCCTGATTAATTAGACGTGGCTGGGGGTTATCCGGATGGATATAGAAAAACTGACTCATACTTCCCTCTCTTCAATTTGCTGTGGCTGTTCCCAGAGCTGCCAGACAGGCTCAACGCCCGCGGGTAACCAGAGCTTGCGCCCCAGTTCAATCCACGCGCAGGGCTGATGGAAATCTGAACCCTGTGACCCAAGCAGACCAAACTGACGGGCGTAGGTCGCGAGCTGCGAACGCTCATTGGGTGCCTGCTGACACTGGGCAACTTCCATCGCCTCACCGCCGCATTCGGCAAAGTGTGCCAGCAGTCTTTTCAGCCATTTAGCAGAAAGATTATACCGCCCCGGATGGGCCAGCACGGCCTTACCGCCAGAATGATGAATCACATCAATAGCTTGTTTTATTGTACACCACTGTGGGGGAACGTATCCGGTTTTCCCGCGCGCCAGATACTTTTTAAAGACATTCGCCATGGTCGTCGCCTTACCGGCATCCACAAGAAAACGGGCGAAATGGCCGCGCGTCACCGCCCCACCGTTCGCCAGCGTTCGCGCGCCTTCCAGCGCACCGGGAATATGCGCTTTTTCCAGACGTTCGCCAATCATCTCCGCGCGTTGATTGCGGCGTGTTTTTTGTTCTTGCAAAAAAGCACGCATGGCCAGATGTTCTGTATCGATGTTAAGGCCAACGATATGAATTTCGTGGTTTTCCCAGACCGTCGAGATCTCAACCCCGGCCACCAGATCCAGCGCCAGTCCGCTGCGGGCAATCTCGGCGCGCGCGGCGGGAATGCCGTCAGTGGTATCGTGATCGGTTATTGCCAGCGTGCCGACACGCATTTCAACGGCGCGATGGACCAGGGCTTCGGGTGTCAGCAGGCCATCTGAAGCCTGCGTATGGCTGTGTAAATCATAAATTACGGCGTAGGTGGTATCGCTCAAAGCACTTCCCATAACAGGTTGGAGACATCCGAAGCCCCTATGATACCGACTAACCGTGAAATACTGAAATCAGGGGTTGACAACACGCCATCGAACTAGTTAACTAGTACGCAAGTTCACACGAGAAAGGTATCTGAAAATGACAGCACATTTCGCTCTGCACGGTTGGTGGCGTACTTCCTGATCTTCGGGCAGTGTCACGCGTCTGCGAAATGCAAACAGATACCCGGCCCGCTACCCAGCGGGCTTTTTTTTGAACAGAATATGAGAACAACAACATGCAAACAGCCAAACCTCATCTCGAACTGCTGACCTGCGAGGCGGCCTATCGCCATAACCCTACCGCGCTGTTTCATCAGGTGTGCGGCGCACGTCCCGCGACGCTGCTGCTGGAGTCTGCTGATATCGACAGTAAGGACGACCTCAAAAGCCTGCTGCTGGTTGACAGCGCGCTGCGCATTACCGCGTTAGGTGACACCGTCACTATCAGGGCGTTGTCTGACAATGGCGCGTCGCTCCTGCCGCTGCTGGATGCGGCGCTGCCTTCAGGCATTGAAAATGAACGCCACCCGGACCTGCGTATTCTGCATTTCCCGCCGGTGAGCCAGCTGCTGGATGAGGATGCCCGCCTCTGCTCGCTCTCCGTTTTTGACGCCTTTCGCCTGCTGCAAAATCTGGTGGCCGTGCCGGAAGCTGAGCGCGAAGCAATGTTTTTTGGCGGGCTGTTTGCTTACGACCTGGTTGCTGGCTTTGAAGATTTACCGGAAACCGAGCAGGGAAATCGCTGCCCGGACTACTGTTTCTACCTGGCCGAAACCCTGCTGGTGATCGACCATCAGAAAAAATATACCCGCATCCAGGCCAGCCTTTTCACTCCGTCTGAGTCTGAGAAAAATCGCCTCGCGCAGCGCATCGCCCAACTGCAACATCAGATGTCAGAAGCACCGCCCGCGCTCCCGGTGCAGCGTGTTGAAAAGATGACCTGCGAGGTGAGTCAGACCGACGATCAGTACGGCGCGGTGGTACGTCAGATGCAAAAAGCGATTCGTGCCGGGGAGATTTTCCAGGTAGTGCCGTCCCGTCGCTTCTCACTGCCCTGCCCGTCGCCGCTGGCGGCTTACGATGTGCTGAAAAAGAGCAACCCAAGCCCGTACATGTTCTTTATGCAGGACAATGATTTCACCCTGTTTGGCGCGTCGCCGGAAAGCTCCCTCAAGTACGACGCCACCAGCCGCCAGATTGAGATCTACCCGATAGCGGGAACCCGTCCACGCGGCCGTCGTGCCGATGGCTCCCTGGACCGCGATCTCGACAGCCGCATCGAGCTGGAGATGCGTACCGACCATAAAGAGCTCTCCGAACACCTGATGCTGGTTGACCTGGCGCGTAACGATCTGGCACGCATTTGCACGCCTGGCAGCCGCTACGTGGCGGACCTGACCAAAGTCGACCGCTACTCCTTCGTCATGCACCTGGTATCCCGCGTGGTGGGTGAACTGCGCCACGACCTCGACGTTCTGCATGCCTACCGCGCCTGCATGAACATGGGCACCCTGAGCGGCGCGCCGAAAGTCCGCGCTATGCAGTTGATCGCCGAAGCGGAAGGACGCCGTCGCGGCAGCTACGGTGGTGCCGTGGGCTATTTCACCGCTCACGGTGACCTTGATACCTGCATCGTGATCCGCTCCGCCTACGTTGAGGACGGCATTGCCACCGTCCAGGCCGGGGCCGGGATTGTGCTGGATTCTGTTCCGCAGTCGGAAGCCGACGAAACCCGCAGTAAGGCGCGCGCGGTACTGCGCGCCATTGCTACCGCACACCATGCACAGGAGATTTTCTGATGGCTGACATTCTGCTGCTCGATAATATCGACTCCTTTACCTACAACCTGGCAGATCAGCTGCGTGCGAATGGTCACAATGTCGTTATCTATCGCAACCACGTTCCGGCCCAGACGCTAATTGACCGTCTGGCGACCATGCAAAACCCGGTGCTGATGCTCTCCCCGGGCCCAGGCGCACCGAGCGAAGCAGGCTGTATGCCTGAGCTGTTGACCCGTATGCGCGGCAAGCTGCCGATTATCGGCATCTGCCTCGGCCACCAGGCGATTGTCGAAGCCTACGGCGGTTACGTGGGTCAGGCGGGGGAGATCCTCCATGGTAAAGCGTCAAGTATTGAACATGACGGTCAGGCGATGTTTGCCGGTCTGCCGAACCCGCTTCCGGTAGCGCGTTACCACTCGCTGGTCGGCAGCAACATTCCGGCCGGGCTGACCATTAACGCCTCGTTTGAAGGGATGGTGATGGCGGTGCGTCACGATGCGGATCGCGTCTGCGGGATGCAGTTCCACCCGGAATCTATCCTGACGTCCAACGGCGCGCGTCTGCTGGAGCAAACGCTCGACTGGGCGCTACAAAAGCTGGAGCAGACCAACACCCTGCAACCGATTCTGGAAAAACTGTATCAGGCTCAGACCCTGAGCCAGCAGGAGAGCCATCAGCTGTTCTCAGCTGTCGTGCGCGGCGAGCTGAAGCCTGAGCAGCTGGCCGCTGCGCTGGTGAGCATGAAGGTACGTGGCGAAAGCCCGCAGGAGATCGCCGGCGCGGCAACCGCGCTGCTGGAAAATGCCGCCCCGTTCCCGCGCCCGGACTATCCGTTTGCCGATATTGTCGGGACCGGTGGCGACGGCAGTAACAGTATCAATATTTCCACCGCCAGCGCCTTTGTGGCCGCGGCATGCGGTCTGAAGGTGGCGAAACACGGCAACCGCAGCGTGTCCAGCCGTTCAGGATCGTCCGACCTGCTAGCGGCTTTCGGTATCAACCTGGACATGAACGCCGAGCGTTCCCGTGAAGCGCTGGATGACCTGGGCGTCTGTTTCCTGTTCGCGCCGAAGTATCACACCGGTTTCCGCCACGCGATGCCGGTTCGCCAGCAGCTCAAAACCCGTACGCTGTTTAACGTGCTCGGTCCACTCATTAACCCGGCGCACCCGCCGCTGGCGCTGATTGGCGTTTACAGCCCGGAACTGGTCCTGCCGATTGCGGAGACGCTGCGCGTCCTCGGTTACCAACGCGCCGCCGTGGTACACAGCGGCGGGATGGATGAAGTTTCCCTGCATGCGCCCACGCTGGTGGCGGAACTGAATAACGGCGAAGTGCTGAACTATCAGCTTGAGGCCGCTGACTTCGGGTTGACCCCGTACCATCAGGACGCCCTGGCGGGCGGCACGCCGGAAGAAAACCGTGACATTCTCACGCGCTTATTACAAGGTAAAGGTGAGGCCGCCCATGAGGCCGCCGTGGCGGCCAACGTAGCCATGCTGATGCGTTTACATGGCGAGGAAGATCTGAAAGCCAACGCCCAAAAAGTTCTGGACGTACTGCGCTCCGGTGCAGCTTACGATCGCGTTACCGCACTTGCGGCAAGAGGGTAAATAATGCAGACCGTTTTAGCGAAAATCGTCGCCGATAAGGCCATCTGGGTGGAAGCCCGTAAGCAACAGCAGCCGCTCGCCAGTTTTCAGAATGACGTCGTTCCGAGCAGCCGTCGTTTTTATGATGCGCTCCAGGGCGCGCGTACCGCGTTTATTCTGGAGTGTAAAAAAGCGTCTCCGTCCAAAGGCGTGATCCGCGACGATTTCGACCCGGCGCGTATTGCCGGTATCTACAAGCATCATGCGTCTGCCATTTCTGTGCTGACGGATGAGAAATATTTCCAGGGCAGCTTCGATTTTCTGCCCGTTGTCAGCGGCATCGCGCCGCAGCCGATTCTGTGCAAAGACTTTATTATCGACCCGTATCAGATCTGGCTGGCGCGCTTTTACCAGGCAGATGCCTGCCTGCTGATGCTCTCCGTTCTGGATGACGAGCAGTATCGCCAGCTCTCCGCCGTCGCGCACAGCCTGAATATGGGCGTGCTGACCGAAGTGAGCAACGAAGAGGAGCTGGAGCGCGCCATCGCGCTGGAAGCCAAAGTGGTCGGCATTAACAACCGCGACCTGCGCGACCTGTCGATTGACCTCAACCGTACGCGCCAGCTTGCGCCGCGTCTGGGCGCGGGCGTCACGGTGATCAGCGAATCCGGGATTAACAGCTACGCTCAGGTGCGCGAACTCAGCCACTTTGCCAACGGTTTCCTGATCGGCTCCGCGATGATGGAACACGACGATCTTAATGCGGCCGTGCGCCGCGTGTTGTTGGGTGAGAACAAAGTCTGCGGCCTGACCCGTGAACAGGATGCGCAGGCCGCATATGAAGCGGGCGCAATCTATGGTGGTCTGATCTTTGTTGAGTCCTCTCCTCGCGCCGTTAATGAGGAACAGGCGCGCAAGGTGATGGCGGCTGCGCCTCTGAGCTACGTGGGCGTGTTCCGTAATGCGGATATTAACGACGTTGCGGCAAAAGCGGACGCTTTATCCCTGAGCGCGGTTCAGCTGCACGGCGATGAAGATCAGGCGTACATCGATGCTCTGCGACATGCTCTGGCGCCTCAGGTTCAGATCTGGAAAGCGCAAAGCGTTGGCGCCACCCTGCCCGCGCGTAACCTGAAGCATGTTGATAAATACGTGCTCGACAACGGCCAGGGCGGCACGGGGCAGCGTTTTGACTGGTCACTGCTGCGTGGCGAAGTGCTGGACAATGTCCTGCTGGCGGGGGGATTAAGCCCCGATAACTGTGTGGAAGCGGCCAAAACCGGCTGCGCAGGCCTCGATTTCAATTCAGGCGTAGAGTCCCAACCGGGCATTAAAGACGCCAGCAAGCTGGCATCGGTATTTAAAACTCTGCGTGCATATTAAGGAAGAGAAGATGACGACATTACTTAACCCGTATTTTGGTGAGTTCGGTGGGATGTATGTCCCACAAATCCTGATGCCCGCTCTGCGCCAGCTGGAAGAAGCGTTCGTGAGCGCACAGAAAGATCCGGCGTTTCAGGCGGAGTTTACTGACCTGCTGAAAAACTACGCCGGTCGTCCGACGGCGCTGACAAAGTGCCGCAACCTGACCGAAGGCACTAAAACTACGCTGTATCTTAAGCGTGAAGATCTGCTGCACGGTGGCGCGCATAAAACTAACCAGGTGCTTGGCCAGGCGCTGCTCGCGAAGCGGATGGGTAAAACCGAAATCATCGCCGAAACCGGCGCGGGACAGCACGGTGTGGCTTCAGCGCTCGCCAGCGCCCTGCTCGGCCTGAAATGCCGCATTTACATGGGGGCGAAGGACGTTGAGCGCCAGTCGCCAAACGTGTTCCGTATGCGTCTGATGGGGGCGGAAGTGATCCCGGTGCACAGCGGTTCTGCCACGCTGAAAGATGCCTGTAATGAAGCGCTTCGCGACTGGTCTGGCAGCTACGAAACCGCCCACTACATGCTCGGTACCGCCGCGGGCCCGCACCCGTTCCCGACCATCGTGCGTGAATTCCAGCGCATGATCGGCGAAGAGACTAAAGCGCAAATCCTTGAAAAAGAGGGTCGCCTGCCGGATGCGGTGATCGCCTGCGTTGGCGGCGGATCTAACGCCATCGGCATGTTTGCCGATTTTATCGACGAAACCAGCGTTGGGCTGATTGGCGTTGAGCCTGCCGGCCACGGCATTGAAACGGGCGAGCATGGTGCGCCGCTGAAGCATGGCCGCGTGGGTATCTACTTCGGCATGAAGGCCCCAATGATGCAGACCGATGAAGGGCAGATTGAGGAGTCTTACTCGATCTCTGCCGGGCTGGATTTCCCGTCCGTAGGGCCGCAGCACGCGTTCCTGAACAGCACCGGCCGCGCGGATTATGTCTCCATCACCGATGACGAAGCGCTGGAAGCCTTCAAAACACTGTGCCGCAATGAAGGGATCATCCCGGCGCTGGAGTCTTCCCACGCGCTGGCGCACGCGCTGAAAATGATGAAGGAAAACCCGGAAAAAGAGCAGCTGCTGGTGGTAAACCTTTCCGGTCGCGGTGACAAAGATATCTTCACCGTTCACGATATTCTGAAAGCACGAGGGGAAATCTGATGGAACGCTACGACAACGCATTTGCACAACTGAAAGCTCGCCAGGAAGGCGCCTTCGTTCCCTTCGTGACGCTGGGCGACCCCGGCCCGAAGCAGTCGCTGAAGATTATCGACACCCTGATTGATGCCGGTGCCGACGCGCTGGAGCTCGGTATTCCGTTCTCCGATCCGCTGGCGGATGGCCCGACCATTCAGAACGCAACGCTACGCGCGTTTGCCGCGGGCGTGACGCCGAGCCAGTGCTTTGAAATGCTGGCGGCGATCCGTCAGAAGCACCCGACCATTCCGATCGGCCTGCTGATGTACGCCAACCTGGTGTTCAGCCGCGGTATTGATGCGTTTTACGCAGAGTGCGCCCGCGTGGGCGTTGACTCCGTGCTGGTGGCTGACGTGCCCGTTGAAGAGTCTGCGCCATTCCGTCAGGCGGCAATGCGCCACAACGTCGCGCCGATTTTCATCTGTCCACCGAATGCCGATGACGATCTGTTACGCCAGATTGCCTCTTACGGACGAGGTTACACCTACCTGCTCTCCCGTGCGGGCGTCACCGGTGCGGAAAACAAAGCCGCGCTGCCGCTGCATCATCTTGTGGAGAAGCTGGCAGAATACCATGCTGCACCGCCGCTTCAGGGCTTTGGCATTTCCTCACCGGATCAGGTTACTGCGGCGATTGACGCGAAAGCCGCCGGAGCCATTTCCGGTTCGGCTATCGTGAAAATTATCGAGAAGAACGTGGATAAGCCAGAGCAGATGCTGGCTGAGTTACACGCATTTGTCACATCCATGAAAGCGGCCACGCGCAAGGCGTAACCGTTAACACCGTCTGGCCCCGGCGTCAGGCGGTTTTCCCTTCTCTCTTCCTGAAAGAAGCAGGTCAAAATTGATCCTGTCGATATTTTCGGTGTGAATGACTTTCCAAACTTTCGCGTAAGCGTATGATCTGGGCTCTTTTTAGCGTTACCCTTCTGAGTTCAGAGGTTATTCATGTCATGGCATTCCTTCAAACAGACTTACCTGGTTAAGTTCTGGTCACCTGTTCCGGCCGTTATCGCGGCAGGCATTCTCTCTACTTATTATTTCGGTATTACCGGCACCTTCTGGGCTGTTACGGGCGAGTTTACCCGCTGGGGTGGGCAGCTATTACAGCTGGCAGGTGTCCATGCCGAAGAGTGGGGCTACTTCAAACTGATCCATCTTGAGGGCACACCGCTGACCCGCATCGACGGGATGATGATCATTGGCATGTTCGGCGGCTGTTTTGCGGCCGCGCTGTGGGCCAACAACGTTAAGTTGCGCATGCCGAAAAGCCGCATCCGCATTATGCAGGCCGTGGTCGGCGGCATCATTGCCGGGTTTGGCGCCCGCCTGGCGATGGGCTGTAATCTGGCCGCGTTCTTTACCGGTATTCCGCAGTTCTCGCTGCATGCCTGGTTCTTTGCCGTCGCCACCGCCATCGGCTCCTACTTCGGTGCTAAATTCACCCTGCTGCCGCTGTTCCGCATTCCGGTGAAAATGACGAAAGTTAGCGCTGCCTCTCCGTTAACGCAAAAACCCGATCAGGCGCGTCGTCGCTTCCGCCTCGGTATGCTGGTCTTTTTTGCCATGGTTGCCTGGGCGATTTGCACGGCGATGAATCAGCCAAAACTCGGCCTGGCCATGCTGTTCGGCGTCGGTTTTGGTCTGCTGATTGAACGCGCGCAGATCTGCTTTACCTCCGCGTTTCGCGATATGTGGATCACCGGACGAAGCATGATGGCGAAGGCGATCATTGCCGGTATGGCCGTGAGCGCGATCGGCATCTTCAGCTACGTTCAGCTCGGCGTGGAACCGAAAATCATGTGGGCGGGCCCAAATGCCGTCATTGGCGGACTGCTGTTTGGTTTTGGCATCGTGCTGGCGGGCGGGTGTGAAACCGGCTGGATGTATCGCGCTGTGGAAGGCCAAGTGCATTACTGGTGGGTGGGTCTGGGTAACGTGATTGGCTCTACCATTCTGGCCTACTACTGGGATGACGTCTCTCCGGTACTGGCAACAAACTGGGACAAGGTCAACCTGCTGAATACTTTTGGTCCACTCGGGGGGCTCCTGGTGACCTATGCCCTGCTGCTTATCGCCTTCTTACTGGTTGTTGCACAAGAGAAGCGCTTCTTCCGACGCGCCACCGCCAAAACTGAAACTCAGGAGAATGCCGCATGAAAGAGATCGTGCCTGATTATCGTCTCGATATGGTGGGTGAACCTTGCCCTTACCCGGCCGTCGCCACGCTTGAAGCGCTACCGCAGCTAAAGAAAGGTGAAATTCTGGAAGTGGTGAGCGATTGCCCCCAGTCGATCAATAACATTCCGCTTGATGCCAAAAATCACGGCTATACCGTGCTGGATATCCAGCAGGACGGACCAACCATTCGTTATTTAATTCAGAAGTGATTTCACGATCTAAAAAGGCCTCTCAGAGGCCTTTTCTAGTTTACTGGCTTTGGCCACCGTCGTCGTCTGAGCTTCGGCAGGCATGAATGAATGGTGAGACGTGTTCCGCAAACGGAACAGATAGCACCGTGAGGTAGGCTATGTGCTGGGCTGAACGTCGTGAACTGAAACTGTTTACCTGCACAAACCGGACACTCAAATTTGATGTTGGGGATATCCCCTCCAGCCAGGTGTGTGGAACAACCACCATACAGCAATCACCGGCTGACAGGGGATATATCTTCTGTCAGAAACGATAGCCTGCTGAGAACATAAATACCCACGGATCCAGACGGGTATTGATACTTTGCTGCTGGCCGCCAGCTTTAAAGCGCACGTCCGTATCAATGTCCATATACCAGACCGAGGCGTTGATCAGCCAGTCACGATTAATCAGATAATCCAGACCAACCTGCCCCGCCACGCCCCACGAGTCTTTCAGGCTGAGATCGGAGAGCCCGGCCTCTTTACCGGTATCGTTAAATTTCTCATCAAAGAAGGTGGTGTAGTTAACACCTGCACCGATATAAGGGCGCACCTTGCTGCTGGAATCGCCGAAGTACCACTGCGCCATCAGCGTTGGTGGTAAATGGTGCACCGTGGCAATGTCCCCGGTCGGTCCTAAACCGACGCGGTGACGGAATGGCGTGGCGGCTAAAAGCTCGACGCCAATGTTATCCGTTGCCATATACGTGAACGTCAGGCCTAACTGGGTGTTATTGCTGACGTTAAACCCGCCCATACCCAGTACATTGTCGGACCCTTCCGTCGGACGTACCGTTGCCGAACCGGCACGAATAAAGAATTCGCCTGCTTCATGCGCGTACGCGCCGCCAGAGAGACTGCTTAAGATAAGGGCTGCCACCGCTAATTTTTTCATATCCGCTCCATCGTTGTGGTTTTAATTGCGGAGGAGAATATACTCACAAATGAGTAATAAGTGATCTAACACAGATCACATTAAAACCAGTAAGTTAACATTCATTGATCTAGGTTAATTTTTGGTGACGCCTCATAAAGCAATAAGTTGTTACCGCGTCAATTTTTGGCATTTCATGGTTACAAAATTTTCTGTTTTCCCTCTCTTGCGCTTCCTGTAGCGGCTGGATAATTTATCGCTCTCACAATGTGATTTGATGCGTTCTACTTTTGCAGGTGTGCCATGAGTGATCATAACCCGTGCATGACGTGCGGAGCCTGTTGTGCGTATTTTCGAGTCTCTTTCTACTGGGCTGAAGCCAGCGATGGCGGCGGCACCGTTCCGGTTGATCTCACTGAACCCTTAACCCCTTTTCTGCGCTGTATGCGCGGCACCAACCAAAAACAGAGCCGCTGTGTGGCACTGCAAGGTGAGCCTGGGGTATCCACCCGCTGTTCCATTTACGCGGATCGCCCCAGCCCGTGTCGCACTTTCGCGATGTCGGGAGAGGATGGGCAGGTCAATGAGGCATGCAATCGCGCCCGCGCCCGCTATGGATTACCGCCGCTTTACAAAGATATGCTTTTCCATACAAGCCTTGATGCTGCCACCAGCGTGTTATCCGGTGTACAATTGCCGGCTAATTAACACCTGCAATACTCAAGGAGAGTGCATGTCTATCACGGCGAAGTCTGTCTACCGTGACACGGGAAATTTTTTCCGCAATCAGTTCATTACCTTTTTACTGATCGCGTTGTTGTGCGCCTTTATTACGGTGGTGCTGGGTCATGCGTTCTCACCCAGTGATGAACAGATTGCCACGCTGAGCCAGGGGGAAAATCTTGCAGGCAGCGCAGGGTTGTTTGACCTTGTGCAGAATATGACGCCAGAGCAACAGCAAATCTTGCTGCGCGCATCTGCGGCATCTACCTTCTCGGGCCTGATTGGCAACGCCATTCTGGCGGGTGGCGTGTTGCTGATGATCCAGCTGGTGTCTGCCGGCCAACGCGTCAGCGCGTTACGTGCAATCGGGGCCAGCGCTCCGGTGCTGCCAAAACTGTTTATCCTCATCTTCCTGACCACGCTGCTGGTCCAGATGGGGATAATGTTGGTTGTCGTTCCGGGCGTGCTGCTGGCTATCGTGCTTTCATTCGCGCCAGTAATGGTTGTGCAGGACAAAATGGGCATTTTCACCGCCATGCGCAGCAGCATCAGGCTCGCATGGGCCAATATGCGACTGGTCGCCCCGGCCGTTATCAGCTGGCTGCTGGCCAAAACTCTGCTGTTGCTGTTTGCGCCGAATTTTGCGGTGTTAACGCCAAACGTCGGAGCGGTTGTCGCCAATACGCTGAGCAATCTGATTTCAGCCGTGCTGCTGGTCTATTTGTTCCGCCTGTACATGTTAATTCGTCAGTAACTGGGATCGCAGAATGAAGCAGTTTCTTGATTTTTTACCGCTGATAGTATTTTTCGCTTTTTATAAGCTGTACGACATTTATGCCGGCACGCTGGCGCTGATTGTGGCAACGGCTGTGGTGCTGATTTACAGCTGGGTTCGCTATCGCAAAGTTGAAAAGATGGCGCTCATCACCTTCCTGATGGTGGCGGTGTTTGGAGGCCTGACGTTGTTCTTCCACAATGATGAATTTATCAAATGGAAGGTCACGGTGATTTACGGCCTGTTTGCGGGTGCACTCCTCATCAGCCAGTGGGTGATGAAGAAGCCACTGATCCAGCGCATGCTGGGGAAAGAACTGACGCTGCCGCAGGCTGTGTGGGGGCGTCTGAATATCGCCTGGGCGCTATTTTTTATTCTGTGTGGTCTGGCGAATATCTATATCGCATTCTGGCTGCCGCAGAATATCTGGGTCAACTTCAAGGTGTTTGGCCTGACGGCGCTGACCCTTATCTTCACCCTGCTCAGCGGCGTTTATATTTATCGCCACATGCCGCAGGATGACAAGCACTGATCCTTATGGCCAGATCGCCACGCGGTCTGGCCTCTTTTCCCGCCTTCTCTTTTCTCTACATCCTTCCTGCAAAAATGTCTGAATCGTGAAGATTTTATGGAGATTGCTGTCATTTGATTGTAGTGAGAATGACTATCAATAACATTTGTCATCTCATTTTTAACAAACGGAAATGAGTTGATGAATAACATAATAAGATTTGCCCCGGCTACACTTACGCTCGCCATTTTTTCAACGCTATATTTAAAGCGCCAGACCTGTATCAATCCAGCGAAGGCTATCTGCTTTCCACCCGCGGTAATGGCTGCCCGAACAACGTTTCCGAAGGAAGCTGTTACCTGTTAGGTAACCCGGATCTGGATCCTGAAATCAGCGTGAACAAAGAGATTGGCCTGGCCTTTGCGCTGGAAGGCTACGGGGCTGGCATAACCTGGTTCCGCAACGATTACAAAAACAAGATTGTTTCAGGAACGGATGTACTGGGCCAGACAAGCAGCGGCGCAAATATCCTTCAGTGGCAGAACGGAGGAAAGGCTGTTGTTGAGGGGCTGGAAGGCAACCTCACCGTCCCGGTTATCCGCGACACGCTAACCTGGCGCACCAATGCGACGCATATGATTCAGTCTGAAAGTAAGGACACCGGCAACCCTCTGTCGATTATCCCAAAATATACCGTCAACACGATGCTCGACTGGCAGGTTAACAGCAAACTTTCAGCAAACCTTAGCTGGACGATGTATGGCCGCCAGAAGCCAAGAGAAAATGCTGAAATCCGCAAAGAGCAGAATGCGATGTCAGATAAAGAGATTGGCGCCTATTCCATCGTTGGGATCGGTAGTAACTATCAGCTGACAAAAGATCTCCGCCTGAATGCCGGGATCAGCAACCTCTTTGATAAGCAAATTTACCGAGGAAATGACGGTGCATCGACCTATAACGAACCAGGCCGTGCGTATTACGCAGGCGTGACCCTGTCCTTCTGACCCGCTGGCGCCTGCTCTGCGGGCGCTAACCCTATTCTCTCCAGCCAGAAATCATAGTAGCATCCCGCCTGAAGTCTTCAGTTACGAGTTTAAAAACAATGACAACAAATGACGCCCCACAGGGCGAACTGGTTTTACGCACACTGGCAATGCCTGCGGATACGAATGCCAATGGCGATATTTTTGGCGGCTGGTTGATGTCGCAGATGGATATGGGCGGTGCAATCCTGGCAAAAGAGATTGCACACGGGCGCGTGGTGACAGTCCGGGTCGATGGCATGACCTTCCTGCGCCCTGTCGCGGTGGGGGACGTGGTGTGCTGTTACGCACGCTGCGTAAAACGCGGCAATACGTCTGTCTCCATCAACATTGAAGTATGGGTGAAAAAAGTCTCTTCTGAGCCGATTGGTCAGCGCTATAAGGCGACGGAGGCATTATTTATCTATGTGGCGGTGGATAGCGACGGTAAGCCCCGCCAGCTCCCACGGAGCTGATCCTCAGGTAAAAAAAAGCCTCCTTGCGGAGGCTTTTTTTATTCCATCTGTGCCCCACCGTTCAGGCGGAAGACAATATTCACAATCAATCCATTGCCGGGTTTACCGGCTTCATAGCGCCACCTGCGCATGGCCGATTTAACTTCGCGTTCAAACATATTCGCCGGCTGTGCGGACAGGATTTCCACGTTATCGACACGTCCATCGGCCGTAACGTCGAATTTCACCCGTACACGCCCTTCAATACGTAACGCCTGAGCACGTGCCGGGTACTGCGGCTGGTTACGGCTCAGCGCGCGCGGGCCTGCTGGCGCCGTTACCGTCGGTTTTGTCGCGGTCGCGGTGTTATTCATCAGCGGACGTGACGGGGCGGCATTTTCAACCGGCTGCGTGGCGCGTGGCTCAACCGGACGCACTTCACGTTTCGGACGCTCTTCCACCTTTTTGACCGGCTTGGGTTTTGGCTTCGGCTTAGGTTTCGGCTCCGGCTTATGGATCACCACCGGCGCTTCTTTCGGCGGTTCAGGAACCGGCTCGGGCTCTGGCTCCGGCTCGGGTTCAACAACGGGCTGTGGCGGCGGCGGCGCAACCTGCGGCGGCTCAAGATCCGCAGGCGATACCATGGTCACAGAAATTGGCTGCGCAGGCGCCGGCATTTCAATAACCTGATGAACCGAGGTATAGAGCAGACCCGCCACGACAGCACCGTGAATAACGACGGAAAGCAGCGTCGGCCATGGAAAGCGGCGAGGTAAATCAAGGGTCATCGAAGTCATAATCATCAACGTTAAAAAACCGAACCTCGATTTTAAATGCAAATAGCAATCATATTCAATAAGACACTTTGTCCTGGCGCAATTTAAGCGTACATGAGGGCAAAAAAGGGGCATCCAGATCAGGGTTTTAACATTGTTATTATCTTTACATTGCAGTCATTTGTGCTTTCACATAACGTAATTGTCACTTTTACCGGTTAAGGAGCTTTGCCGTGCTTTACGTGATTTACGCTGAAGATGTACCTGATTCTCTGGAAAAACGTCTTTCCGTTCGCCCTGCTCATCTGGCGCGTTTACAGTTGCTACAGGATGAAGGTCGGTTGCTGACCGCAGGCCCGATGCCTGCCGTTGACAGCAACGATCCGGGCGCGGCGGGTTTTACCGGCTCCACGGTGATTGCCGAGTTTGAATCTCTGGAAGCCGCGCAGGCCTGGGCAGAAGCAGACCCGTACGTCGCAGCCGGCGTGTACGAGAAAGTCACGGTTCGTCCGTATAAAAAAGTATTCTGAAACGAAAGGCTCCCTCGGGAGCCTTTTCTTCATTCAGTGCAGCGACGCCAGCCTCGCCGCAAATCCGACAAACAGCAGACCTATCAGCCCGTTCCCCAGCTTCGCCAGTTTCTTTTTGGTTTTGAGGTAACGCGTGACAAACGCGCCTGAGAAAATCAGGAAGCTCATGTACATGAAGCTGATCAGCTCAAGCGTTGTGGCGAGGATCAGGAACGACGTGCCGGTATTCTTCGCATTGACATCAATGAACTGCACGAAGAATGACACGTAAAAGAGAATTGCTTTCGGGTTCGTCAGGCTCAGCACCAGCGAACGCTTAAGGATTGCGCTTGCCGGTTCGGCGCTACTTTCCTGCGCATTTTTTTGACGCGTCATAACGGACCAGAACATTTTTCCGCCCAGCCACAGCAGATAAAACGCGCCCAGATAGCGGACAATATTAAATAAAACCGGAGTGGTCTGGATCAACGCGGCGACGCCCGCCCAGGCCAGAAACATCAGCACGGCATCACCAATAAACACACCGGTGGCGGCCAGATAGCCTTTCTTAACGCCGTGGCCAATCCCTGTTTTCAGCACAAACAAGGTGTTCGGTCCTGGAACCAGCACGATAAAAAATGCGCCGACAACATAGGTCCAGAAATTCAGTACACCAAACTCCGCAAACACGTCTCACTCCTTTCGCTCAAAAACAGCGGGGATACCGGTAATTACGGTATCCCCTGAATCAGTTGCGCTATTGTACGCCGTTATAGCCATCAAGATAAGTCGCGGCCAGTTCGTTACCAAATAATATGGCGTCTTTAGTGTCCATGTCCGATGACCATTTATCCTTCGCGTTGCCTGCGAACAATTCCTGCGACGTCGCATTTTCTTTTAGCTGATCGCGAATGCTTTGCGCGTATTCACTGGCTTCAGCCTGAGTCCGCCCTTCCGCGCGGTCAGCTTTGCCCCGGGCATAAAGCTCGCGGAACTGCGCCACGTTCAGCTGATAATTTTTCTGCACGCTGGAGGTGTAATTGCCGCCAGTAAAGCTGGACTGATGTGACACGAAATAAAACGCGTGCCGTTCGGGTGAGGTTTTGCTGCTGGCACAACCGCTTAATATCGCAATCCCGAAGAGTGCTGCCATCACTTTTACGTTCATCCTTTTTTCCTTTAATAAAGCCAATGTATTCCCCATGCGAAAACATAATCTGCCAATGAGGAAAATGACGAAAGTCCTAAATCTTCCCTGAGCGCATCCAGCGCCAAAAGTACAATAAAAATCCAGAGATAAGGATTCATCTTTTAATATCATGACGTTATGGGGACTTAGTATATCGCGGAAAGCAAACGGCAGGAGACTGCAAAAATTAATAGCCTGGATATTTAATGGGCACCTTTACGGTGCCCCTCATGCTTTTCAGATGTCCTGGACCGCGAACAACAGCGCGTTACGGTGTCTGTTCAGGCCACATTTTCTGATGGCGTGGATACGCATATTGCGGCGGGATTGTGCTTCCAGCCAGCGAGCCTTACGACGACTCACCTGTCGCAACATGCGCCAGCGCCCAACTTCAGTTCTACTGCGCTTCATGTCTACAACTCTTTCTCTAACAGAGATGCCATTATATGCCTAAGCAGGCGGCAAACCAGCGCTTTTATCTGCCGTTTTTATTTGCCAGATGAATCCTGATGCGTAAACTCATAACAATACGCTTTCAAAAGGATTTTTTATTTATGACAACCTTCTACACCGTGGTGAGTTGGCTGGTCATTTTAGGATACTGGCTGTTAATTGCCGGGGTGACGTTGCGCATTCTGATGAAACGCAGAGCGGTACCTTCCGCCATGGCCTGGCTTCTGATTATCTACATTCTCCCGCTGGTGGGCATCATTGCCTATCTCTCTTTCGGTGAACTTCATCTGGGTAAACGCCGCGCCGAACGCGCCCGCGCCATGTGGCCCTCCACGGCGAAATGGCTTGCCGACCTTAAAGCCTGCAAGCATATCTTCGCTGAAGAGAACAGCAGCGTGGCCGCATCTCTGTTCAAGCTGTGCGAACGCCGCCAGGGCATTGCTGGGGTAAAAGGTAATCAGCTGCAACTGATGACCTCTTCCGATGATGTGATGCAGGCGCTGATCCGTGATATCCAGCTCGCCCGACATAATATCGAGATGGTGTTTTATATCTGGCAGCCGGGCGGCATGGCGGACCAGGTCGCCGAATCACTGATGGCCGCTGCACGTCGCGGTATCCACTGCCGCCTGATGCTGGACTCCGCCGGCAGCGTGGCCTTTTTCCGTAGCCCGTGGGCAGGCATGATGCGTAACGCCGGTATCGAGGTGGTAGAGGCGCTGAAAGTGAATCTTTTCCGCGTCTTTCTGCGCCGCATGGATCTCCGCCAGCACCGGAAAATGGTTCTGATCGATAACTATATCGCCTACACCGGCAGCATGAACATGGTTGACCCCCGCTTCTTCAAGCAGGATTCCGGCGTGGGGCAATGGATCGATCTGATGGCGCGGATGGAGGGACCGATCGCGACCTCAATGGGCATCGTCTACTCCTGCGACTGGGAAATTGAAACCGGTAAACGCATTCTTCCCCCGCCGCCGGATGGCAATATCATGCCGTTTGAGGAAGCCAGCGGGCACACTATCCACACTATCGCCTCCGGTCCTGGCTTCCCGGAGGATCTGATCCATCAGGCACTGCTTACCGCCGCGTACTCCGCGCGGGAATATCTGATCATGACCACGCCCTATTTCGTTCCCAGCGACGACCTTCTGCATGCCATCTGTACAGCGGCACAGCGCGGAGTGGATGTGAGCATTATTATGCCGCGCAAGAACGATTCGCTGCTGGTGGGATGGGCAAGCCGCGCGTTCTTTAGTGAGCTGCTGGCCGCAGGCGTTAAAATTTATCAGTTCGAAGGCGGCCTGTTACACACCAAGAGCGTGCTGGTGGACGGAGAGCTGAGCCTGGTGGGTACCGTCAACCTCGATATGCGCAGTCTGTGGCTGAATTTTGAAATTACGCTGGTTATTGATGACGCCGGGTTCGGTGGCGATCTGGCTGCGGTTCAGGACGATTATATCTCCCGCTCACGCCTGCTGGACGCCAGACTGTGGGCGAAACGTCCGCTGTGGCAGCGAATTGCCGAACGACTGTTTTACTTCTTTAGTCCGTTGCTGTAAAACGTGCCCAACGATGTTTAACAGGTAGTCATCATGGAAATGGATCTGAACAATCGCCTGACCGAAGACGAAACGCTCGAACAGGCCTACGATATTTTTCTCGAGCTGGCGGTCGATAATCTCGACCCTGCTGACGTCATTCTTTTCAACCTGCAATTTGAAGAGCGTGGCGGTGCTGAGCTGTTCGATCCGGCTGAAGACTGGGCCGAACATGTCGATTTTGATCTCAACCCGGACTTCTTCGCCGAGGTGGTGATTGGCCTTGCAGATGAAGACGGCGGAGAAATTAACGACATCTTTGCCCGCGTCCTGCTGTGCCGCGAGAAAGATCACAAACTGTGCCATATCCTCTGGCGCGAATAATAAAAAAGGCTGCCCGCGCAGCCTTTTTTATTTAATCCGGTAAGGCATTTCCACAGCGGTGACAAAACCGCGCGCCGGGTTCATGATTCCCCTGCTGACAATTCGGACATTTGCGTTGCTGCTTGCTGTTCTGGAAGGCGCTGCTCATATGGGTGGTAATTAGCCCCGTCGGAATCGCTATCACCGAATAGCCGATCAGGATAAGAACCGATGCCACAATACGTCCGAGCGGCGTATGCGGGGTAATATCGCCATAGCCCACGGTGGTCACCGTGACGATAGCCCAGTAAACAGACGCATTAAGCGTGGTAAACCCGTATTTCGGCCCTTCGATTAAATACATCAGGGAGCCAAAAACGATCATCACGATACCAATAAACGAATAGAAGAGAATCAGCTGGTGGCGGGCGCTGACAATGGCGACCCAAAAAACCCGCAGCGACGGCATAAAGCGCAGCAGTTTGAGAATTCGTAACACACGAATCGCCCGCATTGCGCGCCAGGCAAACACATAATTCAGGCTGATCTCAGGCCACAGCCACATGACATACAGCGGCAGGATGGTGGCTAAATCAATAAATCCCCAGAAGCTGAAAACGTATTTCGCCGGATTTGGCCAACTAATGACCCTCAGCACATATTCCGCAGTAAACACCAGCGTGACAATCAATTCCAGCCAGACGAAAACGTGCCACTCCTCATACGTCATGTGGTACTGCGTTCCGGCGCCGGATTCGATAAAGATAATAATGACGCTAATCAGCGCAAATAAACCACACAGACCTTCGAAGCGGCGACCGGAAACCGTTTCAGGATCAAATAAAAGGTGATACAGCCGCTGACGGGCCGACGTGAATAATCGCGACACATTAACCTCGAAAAATAAGGGCTGACATCATGTCAGCCCTTGCGATTATAACGGGTCTACTTTCAGGCAGGAAACCGCATGTCGGAAACTGCCCTCCAGAACCGGCCGTGTTTTTGCACATTCCGGGCCGGCTATTGGGCACCGCGTACGGAATACGCAGCCTGAAGGCGGGTTGATTGGCGAAGGCAGTTCACCTTCCAGAAGCTGAATGGTTTTATTTTTTTCCAGATCGGGGTCCGGAACGGGAACCGCAGACATCAGCGCTTTGGTATAAGGGTGCAGAGGATTGTGGTACACCTCATCATACGTGCCCAGCTCTACGGCGTGGCCCAGATACATGACCAGCACACGGTCCGAAATGTGTTTTACCACCGCCAGATCGTGGGCGATGAAGATCAGCGACAGCCCCATTTCCCGTTGCAGTTTCTGTAGCAGATTAACCACCTGGGCCTGGATGGAAACGTCCAGCGCCGAAACCGGCTCATCACAGATAATCAGTTTTGGTTCAAGGATCAACGCGCGTGCGATACCGATACGCTGGCACTGACCGCCGGAAAACTCGTGTGGGTAGCGGTTGATGAGGTTAGGCAGCAGACCCACCTTGAGCATCATCGCTTTCACCCGATCGCGAATTTCCTGGCGCGGCATCTTCGGATGATAGGTGCGCAGCGGCTCGGCAATGATTTCGCCAATGGTCATACGCGGGTTCAGGGACGCAAGTGGATCCTGGAAAATCATCTGGATGTCGCTGCGCACGTCGCGCCATTCATCCGGCTTCATCCCCAGCAGATCTTTGCCAAGCCAGGCCACTTTCCCGTCGGTGGCCTTCACCAGGCCGATGATCGCACGCGCAAACGTCGATTTGCCGCAGCCGGATTCGCCTACCACGCCCAGGGTCTCGCCTTCGTACAGGCGTAGCGTGACGCCATCCACCGCTTTCAGGGTTTTGGCAGGCTGCCAGAACCACTGTTTACCGTCTTTGATATCGAAATGGACCTTCAGGTCAGCGATTTCGAGCAGCACATTTCTTTTTTCGTCGATTGCGTTCATACCAGCTCCTCCAGCGGCTTAAAGCAGGCACGCAGACGGCCTGGGGCAAACGCTTCCAGCGGCGGTGCGCTGTTACAGATTTCCATCGCATGCGGACAACGCGGCTGGAACGGGCAGCCTTTTGGCAGACGCAGCAGGTTTGGCGGGTTACCCGGGATCGTCAGCAGCGACTCCCCTTCCGCATCGAGACGCGGTACGGCATTCAGCAGCCCGATAGAGTACGGATGGGCTGGCTGGTAGAACACATCGCGGGCATTACCGTATTCCATCGTGCGGCCTGCATACATGACTAACACTTTGTCGCAGATCCCGGCAACGACGCCTAAATCGTGGGTGATCATGATGATGGCGGTGTTGAACTCGCGCTTCAGCTCGTTCAGCAACGTCATGATCTGCGCCTGGACGGTCACGTCCAGGGCGGTGGTCGGTTCATCAGCGATCAGCAGTTTTGGCCGGCAAAGCAATGCCATCGCGATCATAACGCGCTGGCGCATACCGCCGGAGAACTCGTGCGGATACATGCGCATGCGCTTGCGTGCTTCAGGCATTTTCACCGCATCCAGCATTTTGACGGACTCTTCAAACGCTTCGGCTTTACCCAGCCCCTTGTGGAGCATCAGCACTTCCATCAGCTGTTCGCCCACCCGCATATAGGGGTTCAGGGACGTCATCGGATCTTGGAAAATCATTGAAATCTGCTCGGCGCGCAGCTTGTTCAGCTCATGTTCCGGCAAATTCAGGATCTCTTTCCCGTTAAACGTCGCCGAACCGCCGATTACGCCGTTTGACGCCAGCAGGCCCATCAGCGCGAATGCGGTCTGGGATTTACCGGAACCGGATTCGCCCACAATGCCCAGCGTTTCACCGGCACGCAGGTCGAAGTTGAGATCGTTAACGGCAGTAACATCACCGTCAGGGGTTTTAAACGTCACGCGGAGGTCTTTAACGTCCAGCAGTGCGCTGGTCCGCTGTTGCGCCTGTGGCGCGGTTGCCGTTTCAATAATGGTCATGACGGCGCTCCTTAACGGTCTTTCGGGTCGAGGGCATCACGCAGGCCATCGCCGATAAAGTTGAAACAGAACAGGGTGACGACCAGGAAGCCCGCCGGATACAGCAGTAACCACGGTGACACTTCCATGGAGTTTGCGCCATCACTTAACAGAGCGCCCCAGCTACTCAACGGCTCTTGCGTACCTAATCCCAGGAAGCTCAGGAAAGATTCAAACAGGATCATACTTGGCACCAGCAGAGAGGCGTATACCACCACCACGCCCAGCACGTTAGGAACGATATGACGCACCACAATATTGGCGGTAGAAACGCCGCCAACCTGTGCGGCTTCGATAAACTCCTTACGTTTGAGGCTCAGCGTCTGGCCGCGCACAATACGCGCCATATCCAGCCAGGACACCATCCCGATCGCCACGAAGATTAGCAGGATATTTTGACCAAAGAAGGTCACCAGCAGAATGACGAAGAACATGAACGGGAAGGAGTTCAGGATTTCTAGCAGACGCATCATCACGGAGTCCACTTTCCCGCCGAGGTAACCGGAAAGCGAGCCGTAAAGCGTGCCGACAATCACCGCCACCAGCGCCGCCGCGATGCCAACCATCAGGGAGATACGGCCGCCAATCGCCACACGCACCAGCAAATCACGCCCGGAGGAGTCGGTGCCGAAATAGTGCCCGGATTCCATATCCGGCGCGCTGGACATCATGCCCCAGTCCGTATCGAAATAGGTGAACTGAGAGAGCATTGGTGCCAGGGTTACGAACAGCGCGATTAGCACCAGCACGACCAGGCTGGCAACGGCGGCACGGTTATGCATAAAACGACGGCGGGCGTCCTGCCAAAGGCTACGACCTTCGACCTCCAGCTTTTCACTGAAGTTTTCCAGCGCCTCGCTGTTTTTCTTACTCAACATCATGGCGTGCTCCAGTTAGTAACGGATTTTCGGGTCGATAACGGCATACAGCACATCGACAACGGCATTAAACAGAATGGTCAGCGCGCCCACGAGGATCGTCAGGCTCAGCACCAGCGAATAGTCACGGTTAAGCGCCCCGTTAACAAACAGCTGCCCGATGCCCGGCAGGCCATAAATGGTTTCAATCACCATTGAACCCGTGATAATGCCGACAAAAGCCGGACCCATATAGGAGAGTACCGGTAACAGTGCAGGCTTGAGGGCATGACGGAAAATAATCCGGCGCATCGGCAGCCCTTTCGCACGGGCGGTACGGATGAAGTTCGAGTGCAGGACTTCAATCATTGAACCGCGGGTAATACGGGCGATGCTGGCGATGTAGGCCAGAGATAATGCCACCATCGGCAATATCATGAACTTCAGCGCCCCGCCGTTCCAGCCGCCCCCGGGAAGCCATTTCAGGGTTATGGCGAATATCATGACCAGCAACGGCGCGACAACGAAGCTGGGGATAACCACCCCGGTCATTGCGACCCCCATTACGGCGTAATCCCATCGGGTATTTTGTTTTAGCGCAGCGATAACGCCCGCAGTGACACCGAGAACAACGGCCAGGATAAATGCAGCAGCCCCTAATTTAGCCGATACCGGGAAGCTGGACGCCACCAGGTCGTTAACGGAATAGTCTTTATATTTAAATGACGGCCCAAAATCACCGTGTGCAAGTTGCTTCAGATAGTTGAAGTACTGCGTGGTGATAGGATCGTTTAAATGGTATTTCGCTTCGATGTTGGCCATAACTTCTGGCGGAAGCGTGCGTTCACCGGTAAAAGGACTGCCCGGTGCAAGACGCATCATGAAGAAGGAAATTGTAATTAGAATAAATAACGTTGGAATCGCTTCAAGACAGCGACGCAGGATAAATTTCAACATTGCCCGTACCTTCTGGCGTGTGCCTGATGAATGTTACAAAATAGACACAGTGGGGCAAGCTCGCTCGCCCCACGTATTGCCATTAATGCTTGATAATATAAAGATTCTTAACGGAAATATTATCCAACGGGTCTTTACCGGTATAACCCCCTACCCATGGTTTCACCAGGCGGGCGTTAACGTAGTAGTAAACCGGAACGATCGCAGAGTCTTTATCGAGCTGTTGTTCTGATTTCGCGTACAGATCGGCGCGCTGGGCGTCATCTGCCACCTTCAGGGTTTCGCCAATCAGCTTATCAAACGCCGGGCTCTTATAGTGTGCGGTGTTGTTCGAACTGTCGCTCAGCATGGTGTTCAGGAATGAGGTCGGTTCGTTATAGTCCGCACACCATCCTGCACGAGCCACATCAAAGGTTCCCTGATGGCGCGTATCGAGGAAGGTTTTCCACTCCTGGTTTTCCAGCTTCACGTTCACGCCGAGGTTTTTCTTCCAGATTGACGCGACGGCGATAGCCAGTTTTTTATGCAGATCGGAGGTGTTATATAGCAGGCTAAAGGTCAGCGGCTTGTCGGCGGTATAGCCAGCTTCAGCCAGCAGTTTTTTCGCTTCTTCGTTACGTTTTTCCTGAGACCATTTGAACCATTCTGGTTCAACCAGCTTCATACCGTCGGTGTAAGGTGGGGTGTAGCTGTAAGCCGGCAGGTCGCCCTGATTCTTCACTTTATTCACGATAATGTCGCGATCCAGAGCCAGCTTCAGTGCGGTACGAACACGTACGTCGGTGAACGGTGCTTTCTGGTTGTTAATTTCGTAATAGTAGGTGCACAGATACGGATCGACGTGAACTTCTTTAGGGATCTCTTTTTTCAGCTTCTGGAACAGTTCAATCGGCATATTGTTATAGGTCATGTCGATTTCACCGCTGCGGTAGCGGTTTACGTCCGTCACTTCAGAAGAGATTGGCAGGTAGGTGACCTGATTGATAACGGTCTTCGCATTATCCCAATACTGCGGGTTGCGCTCCAGCACCATACGTTCGTTAACGACCCAGTCCTTCAGCTTATATGCACCGTTGGTCACGATATTCGCAGGCTGCGTCCATTTTTCACCAAATTTTTCTACTGCGGATTTTGGTACCGGGGAGACGGACGGGTGAACCAGCAGCTTATAGAAGTACGGAACAGGTTCGCTCAACGTCACTTCAAAGGTGTTGGCATCGATGGCTTTTACGCCCAGGTCGGTAACTGGCTTTTTACCCGTGATGATGTCATCGATATTGGCAATATGGCCATACTGGAGGTAACTCGCATACGGGGAGGCGGTATTCGGATCCGCCAGACGCTGCCAGCTATAGACGAAATCTTCGGCGGTAACCGGCGTACCGTCAGACCATTTCGCATCTTTACGCAGATGGAAGGTCCAGACTTTAAAATCTTTGTTGTCCCATTTTTCCGCCACGCCCGGAGCCGGGTGGCCGTCTACGTCAGTCACCAGCAGACCTTCAAACAGATCGCGGTTAACGTTAGACTCTGGAACACCTTCAATTTTGTGCGGATCAAGAGACTGCACTTCCGCACCGTTATTACGTACCAGCGTTTGCTTCTCAGCCAGCTGAACACCAGCAGGAACGTCCGCAGCCATTGCAGCGTTGCCCGCGATTAGCGCAGTTAAAATCCCCGCCGCTACCAGATTTTTTTTTGTGATGATGGACATTGTGTTGATACTCCACTCATTATAATGACCGGCCTTCGCCAGTTGTGTAATCCCCTGTTGGGGCCTGTACAGCGCAGGAGTTTTTTTTGCTACTGTCAGGTTCTTTTTTTACTTCTTGCTATCACCGACTTCATTATTACTGACCGCTCGTACGGCGGTCTTGCGTCGATTCTTTACACCTCTCCCCTGTCAGAGAGATGCGTTGGATATCTTATGTGAGGGCTATATGAAAATAGTTCTCATCAACTTGTTTAATGCTGCAAAATATAAGGCCGGAAAGTACCAAATGGTGCCAACTCTCGCCAATACATTTTGCAAATTTGTTAAGCATTTCTCTTTTACGATGGCTGGCATAACTGTGGTGCCAACCCTGGCTTACGCCGAAATCAACAAAAAGAGATGTAATTCATACAGATAAGAAATTTTGTTGCTACAAACGCGACGACAAAGCTTGGCTGAACGATTTTTCACGATAATTTAACAATTGATTATTATTTAGCACATTCGTCTGAGTCAGCGTCGAAATTACTAATATCATTTCGGTTATCTGTCAGCAAGCCCCAGAGTATCATGTGAGTAAAATAACAGAGGGTTTGAGGGATTTATGCGCGGCAAGGGGAAATGAAAATAAACAACCCCTTGAAAAACAACAGAAGAGGATTATTAGTAGAACTTATTATGACTGGCGCCTATTTCAACTTTATTTATATGATTTGCAGATAATC
>NZ_JADBRE010000019.1:14740-25167 GCF_014930525.1 Enterobacter cloacae complex sp. S1 | reverse complement strand
GCTCTTTCAAATGAAAGTCAGTGTACTAACCCGGGGAATATACTTTTAATACCGGTAACGATAAATTCGATGCCCAACGCCATTAACAACAGACCCATGATACGGGTAATCACGTTGATGCCCGTTTGTCCCAGCAAGCGAACCAGCCATGGCGCCATACGAAATACACCCCAGCAGCACAGCGCGAACAGCGCAATAGCGACGGAAAAGCCAATCAGGTGCATCAGGCTGTGGTAGCGCGTTCCCCAGACAATAGTGGAACTGATCGCCCCCGGGCCCGCCATCAGCGGCAGTGCCAGTGGCACGACCCCGATGCTCTCGCGGATAGCTGTCTCTGATTTTTCCTGCTTGTTCTGTTTATCCTCCCCCAGCTTGCCGCTGATCATCGACATGGCAATCGTCACCACCAGGATCCCGCCTGCTATACGGAACGAATCAATCGAGATGCCGAAGACCTGAAGAATGGCGTCCCCGAGATAAAGAGACGTAAGTAGGATGATCGCCACCGACAGGTTTGCCGTCAGGTTGGTTTTATTTCGTGCCGCAGCCGTCTGATAGCTGGTCATACTAATGAAGACAGGGATGATCCCTACCGGGTTAACCAGAGCAAACAAGCCGATAAAAAACTTGAAATATGTAGGGAAATCAAAGAGCGTTTGAATCACATTAAGCTCCGCAATTGAGCATGGCCAGGGAGAAACTGCGTGTCATGATAAATCCGCGCTGAAGATACGCTTTTTAGCCGCATACTTCACCAGAAATCTGTTCTTAAACGTTATCAATTCATGATGTTAAACATTTGTGTAATCAATGATATCGCTGCTTCCAATAGTTACTTAATTATTTAACAGTAGAATAATTAGCACAAAATAACCCTGCTGAAAGGTATCAGCTTAGGACAAAATTGATCTCGATCATAATTTTCGTACTCAGAAGTGAGTAATCTTGGTTACGCCGCCAGGGAGATCACCTATCAAAAAGGTATGATGCTAAGGTAAGGCTCTTTTAGTAAATTAGTGAGCTGGAGCAGTGAGTAATCCTTTGTTTTACTGTGTGTTACGCAAGTGGGATCGGCTCTGACTATACTGTCAGACGTATCGAGCGCTGGTTTACTAAAAGAGTTTAAACATTATCAGGAGAGCATTATGGCTGTTACCAATATCGCTGAACTGAACGCCCTCGTCGAGCGCGTAAAAAAAGCCCAGCGTGAATATGCCAATTTCACCCAAGAACAGGTTGATAAAATCTTCCGCGCGGCCGCTCTGGCTGCTGCTGATGCTCGAATCCCTCTCGCTAAAATGGCCGTTGCCGAATCCGGCATGGGTATCGTTGAAGATAAAGTGATCAAAAACCACTTTGCTTCAGAGTATATCTACAACGCCTATAAAGATGAGAAAACCTGCGGTGTGCTGTCAGAAGACGATACTTTCGGCACCATCACCATCGCAGAACCGATCGGCATCATTTGCGGTATCGTTCCAACCACTAACCCAACCTCTACCGCCATCTTCAAATCTCTCATCAGTCTGAAGACACGTAACGCAATCATTTTCTCCCCGCATCCACGTGCGAAGGACGCCACCAACAAAGCAGCAGATATCGTGCTTCAGGCTGCCATTGCGGCGGGTGCGCCAAAAGATCTCATCGGCTGGATCGACCAACCTTCTGTTGAACTGTCCAACGCACTGATGCATCACCCGGACATTAACCTGATTCTGGCGACCGGTGGTCCTGGTATGGTTAAAGCTGCGTACAGCTCCGGTAAACCAGCCATCGGCGTAGGCGCAGGTAATACCCCTGTGGTGATCGACGAAACGGCTGATATCAAGCGTGCTGTTGCCTCTGTGCTGATGTCTAAAACCTTCGATAACGGCGTTATCTGTGCATCTGAACAGTCTGTTGTCGTGGTTGATTCGGTATACGACGCCGTTCGTGAACGTTTCGCCAGCCACGGCGGCTACCTGTTGCAAGGTAAAGAACTGAAAGCCGTTCAGGACGTGATTCTAAAAAATGGTGCGCTGAACGCGGCTATCGTAGGTCAGCCTGCATATAAAATCGCTGAGCTCGCTGGCTTTAGCGTCCCTGCTACCACCAAGATTCTGATTGGTGAAGTGAAAGTCGTTGATGAAAGTGAGCCGTTTGCTCACGAGAAACTCTCCCCGACGCTGGCAATGTACCGTGCGAAAGATTTCGATGACGCGGTAGACAAAGCAGAGAAGCTGGTGGCGATGGGCGGTATCGGCCACACCTCTTGCCTGTACACCGACCAGGATAACCAGCCTGAGCGTGTTGCTTACTTCGGTCAGAAGATGAAGACGGCACGTATCCTGATCAACACCCCTGCTTCTCAGGGTGGTATCGGTGACCTGTACAACTTCAAACTCGCACCTTCCCTGACTCTGGGTTGTGGTTCCTGGGGTGGTAACTCCATCTCTGAAAACGTTGGTCCAAAACACCTGATCAACAAGAAAACCGTTGCTAAGCGAGCTGAAAACATGTTGTGGCACAAACTTCCGAAATCTATCTACTTCCGCCGCGGCTCTCTGCCAATCGCGCTGGATGAAGTGATTACTGATGGCCACAAACGTGCGCTCATCGTGACCGACCGTTTCCTGTTCAACAATGGCTATGCAGACCAGATCACCTCTGTTCTGAAAGCGGCTGGCGTCGAAACTGAAGTCTTCTTTGAAGTTGAAGCTGACCCAACCCTGAGCGTTGTACGTAAAGGCGCTGAACTGGCGAACTCCTTCAAACCTGATGTGATCATCGCGCTGGGTGGCGGTTCCCCAATGGACGCCGCGAAAATTATGTGGGTGATGTACGAGCATCCGGAAACTCACTTCGAAGAACTGGCGCTGCGCTTTATGGATATCCGTAAACGTATCTACAAGTTCCCGAAAATGGGCGTGAAAGCGAAAATGATCGCCGTCACCACCACTTCCGGTACCGGTTCAGAAGTGACGCCATTTGCCGTTGTGACTGATGACGCAACTGGTCAGAAATACCCGCTGGCTGACTACGCACTGACGCCAGATATGGCTATCGTTGACGCCAACCTGGTCATGGAAATGCCGAAATCACTGTGTGCGTTCGGTGGTCTGGATGCGGTAACTCACGCTCTGGAAGCTTACGTTTCCGTACTGGCTTCTGAGTTCTCTGACGGTCAGGCTTTGCAGGCGCTGAAACTGCTGAAAGAAAACCTGCCAGCTTCTTACAACGAAGGTTCGAAAAACCCTGTTGCGCGTGAACGTGTACACAGTGCGGCAACCATCGCGGGCATTGCGTTTGCTAACGCCTTCCTGGGTGTCTGTCACTCCATGGCGCACAAGCTAGGTTCACAGTTCCACATTCCTCACGGTCTGGCGAACGCCCTGTTGATCAGCAACGTTATCCGCTATAACGCCAACGACAACCCAACCAAGCAGACTGCATTCAGCCAGTACGACCGCCCACAGGCGCGCCGTCGTTATGCTGAAATCGCAGATCACCTGGGTCTGAGCGCACCGGGCGACCGTACTGCCGCGAAGATCGAGAAACTGCTGGCATGGCTGGAGAGCCTGAAGGCTGAACTGGGTATTCCTAAATCTATCCGCGAAGCAGGCGTTCAGGAAGCTGACTTCCTCGCTCACGTAGATAAGCTGTCTGAAGATGCATTCGATGACCAGTGTACTGGTGCTAACCCGCGCTACCCACTGATTTCCGAACTGAAACAGATCCTGCTGGATACTTATTACGGTCGTAACTTCACTGAAAGCGATGTCGCTGCCGTAAAAGTTGAAATCCCCGCAGTTGTAAAGGCTGACAAGAAAGCGAAGAAAAATGCTTGATTGACAGTATGATAAAAAAACCCGCCGCTGGCGGGTTTTTTTATATCTGAGGATCCGTAAAACATTCTTATTATTTTCGATTGTCGCCCTGTAACGCCGTCAGCGAGCCTACAGCCAGCGCCTCTTTATAATGCTTGCGGCAGACCGAGACATAACGTTCATTGCCTCCTATCACCACCTGCTCGCCATCAGCATAGGGTTTACCCGACTGGTCCAGGCGAAGAACCATACTTGCCTTGCGGCCACAAAAGCAGATCGTTTTCAGTTCAACCAGCTTATCCGACCAGGCGAGCAGATACTGACTGCCGGCAAATAACTCCCCACGAAAATCGGTACGTAATCCATAGCAAAGAACGGGAATATCCAGCTCATCAACGACCTCTGAAAGTGCATGGACCTGCTCTCGGGTCAGGAACTGGCTTTCATCTACCAGCACGCAATGGACAGGCTTAGAGGCATGCTCGGCACGAATGTCCTCCAGCAGGTCCGTTTCAGGGTTAAACAGCCTTGCAGGCGACGAGAGCCCTATTCTTGAGCTCACCTTCCCTGCCCCGAAGCGATCGTCGATTTCGGCGGTATAAACAACGGTACGCATCCCCCGCTCCTGATAATTGTATGAGGATTGCAGTAACGCCGTCGATTTCCCTGCATTCATTGCCGAATAGTAGAAATAAAGTTGTGCCATTGGCCGAAGAACCCTAATCAATGTGTAATATTCCCGATGGATCATTGTACCATATTTTGTACCGTCATCAGCGGCGGGCTGCGCTCTCCAGCCTGCCATGCATCAGTAAATCCTTCGCGAATGGCGCAAAATAATGCGTTAAAACAGGCAGTAAAGGGATTAAACACTGACAATAAGGTGAGTCCGCAACCAGAGATAACACTTCTTTTTATAGTGTCTTCTTCGTTCATTAAAATTCACTATTTATTAACTATTCTTGTCTTCGCTGCGCTTACCCGGGGTAATACAAAAGGCTGATATTTATCAACCGCAACTATAATTCCTGAGGTAAAAGTCACAAAACATACACGCAAATGACGCGCTTTTGCCGTTTGAAACGATATCTCACAGACCCAACAAACAATGAAATTTAAGTTAGCGTAATTAATAATAGCGTCGTTTATTTTGTATTTTTTGAATTCCTTACATTCCCACCTATTGCACAAGTGAAATTAAGGCTCTATTATTAGGACAACAAACCCACCCCCATTATAAGTTTGAGATTACTACAATGAGCGAAGCACTTAAAATTCTGAACAACATCCGTACTCTTCGTGCGCAGGCAAGAGAATGTACCCTTGAGACGCTTGAAGAAATGCTCGAAAAATTAGAAGTTGTAGTTAACGAACGTCGTGAAGAAGAAAGCGCTGCTGCGGCTGAAATCGAAGAACGTACACGTAAACTGCAACAGTATCGTGAAATGCTGATTGCCGATGGTATCGATCCAAACGAATTGCTGAACAGCATGGCTGCGGCTAAAACCGGTACCAAAGCAAAACGCGCGGCACGTCCTGCTAAATATAGCTACATCGATGAGAACGGCGAAGAGAAAACCTGGACCGGCCAGGGCCGTACTCCTGCTGTAATCAAGAAAGCAATGGACGAACAAGGTAAACAACTGGATGACTTCCTGATCAAGGATTAATCTGGAAAGATTCTGAAAAATCCCGCTTAATGCGGGATTTTTTATGCCTGTAATATTCGCCCGAACATCTCCTTACATTCTGTCATATTGTGAGGCGCCCTATTTAACGTCCTTGACAATCCCCCGCCAATTACGGAGCGACAGGCATAAAAAAACCGGTGGGCATCGCTCCACCGGTCTTGTTCACTGGGCTGTGAGTTTATTACTTAATACCCACGCTACCTTTGAGCCAGGCTTTAAATTCTTCACCCAGGCTGTTATGGCGAATACCATATTCGACGAATGCCTGCATATAACCGAGCTTATTCCCGCAGTCATGGCTCTTACCTTTCATATGGTAGGCTTCCACGGTCTCTTTCTCGATCAGCATATCGATAGCATCCGTCAGCTGGATTTCATCGCCCGCACCCGGAGGCGTTTTCGCCAGCAGAGCCCAAATTTCAGCGCTCAGTACATAACGACCAACGACAGCAAGGTTAGACGGCGCGACGTCCGCTTTAGGTTTTTCAACAACGCCAACCATCGGTACGCTTTCGCCAGGTTGCAGGTCAACGCCTTTGCAGTCAACCACGCCGTAAGCGGTCACGTCGTCGACTGGCTCAACCATAATCTGGCTGCTGCCGGTTTCGTCGAAGCGTTTAATCATTTCCGCCAGGTTTTCCTGGGAAAGATCGGACTCGTACTCATCAAGAATCACGTCAGGCAGAATAACCGCGACCGGCTCATCACCCACTACCGGGTGTGCACACAATACTGCGTGCCCCAGGCCTTTCGCCAGGCCCTGACGAACCTGCATAATGGTAACGTGTGGAGGGCAAATAGACTGCACTTCCTCCAGCAACTGGCGCTTAACGCGTTTTTCCAGCATTGCTTCGAGTTCGAAACTGGTATCGAAATGGTTTTCGATAGAGTTTTTAGATGAATGCGTCACCAGCACAATTTCGGTGATACCTGCTGCAATACATTCATTCACGACATACTGGATTAATGGCTTATCAACCAGAGGCAGCATCTCTTTTGGGATTGCCTTCGTCGCTGGCAACATCCTGGTACCCAATCCCGCCACCGGGATAACGGCCTTTCTGACTTTCGAATTAAGGGCAGCCATTGAAATTCTCCTGAACTGTTCAAGTTTTGAACTTTTATGCATTGAATAACGCGTTGAGTATACAGTCTCAGCCACTAATACGGGTCTGAAAAGAACGCGTTGCCGATCAATTAAGACAAATACGCATGAAACTTGCAGCGATAGTAGCACTGCCAGCAAAAACACAGGTAAAGCAATCTGAAAAATAAAATCTGACTGCTTACTCCGTGGACAACATTAAGCGTAACCGCCCTCCGGCACCCCAAATTTGGCACTGCCAGGAGGTGCAGCGATGGCTAATTTGATTAAGGTAAGTATTTCCAAGCGTTCCCAACGGCACGCCGTTACTCACCTGAATATGGTGTTCGCCGGTATTCAGCGTGGCATTTAATCCCGCAGAGACCAGAATAAGGTTATTCAACCCGCTGTGATAATAGCCAACCAGAAGCGGGAACTGCCCCGGCAAATTGGCCTGGCGAAAAAGTTGGTTGACCTGTTTTAGTAAACTGCCTAACTCAGGAAGTCGTTGCCCCTGATGGGATAATTGTTCCTGTAGCAATCCATTAAACAGCGCCCGGAGTAATAAGGCCGCCAGAACGCCGTTATCTCCCGCCCGGGTAACATCCAGGCAATAAAAAGCGAGGTCAGAATCTGATAGCGGCGCAATATCCAGCACCAGTCCAGGCTGGTCAGCCGCTACCAGCTGGCGATAATTTACTCTGCAATGAGAGATATTTTGCTGCACCGGCGGCTGAAGTTCCTGAAGCAGCTTCGCGGCCGCGAGCGGATTACTGACTAAAGCATCCCAGTCCTGGAAAAGACGTTCTTCTTCTTCCACCCGGGAATTAAACATATTGGGATACAGGCAGGCCAACACCGTTTCACGCAGACGGTTCAAATCTTTAACCGGTTTGAGCAGAATATCCTGCACACCTAAACGCAACGCCTTAGCAATATCCGCCATATTTTCGGTGGCCGAGATCACCAGTATCGGTGTCTGATAACCTTCATTACGCAGGTTTTCCACCAGCATTAATCCGTCCATGCGCGGCATCTCAAGGTCGCAGATCATCAGATCAGGCGCCATGCTGGCCATTTTTTCCAGTGCCTCGACGCCATCTTCGGCAAGGGACGTGGTTGCACCCAGTGAGGATAACCACGAATCCAGTAGCGATCGGAAAACCGGCTCGTCTTCAACTATCAAAATATGTTTTCCGGCCAATGGCTGTGTCATGGTTCCTCCCCTGGCTGACAGTTACTCAATAGTGGCATGCTATTGGTACTATCGCCTGTCAGATTTTGCTGAAGTAATCAAAAAAGTGCTCAACGTGCTGTACGCACAAAAGGCAACAGTTCATCTATTTTCTTTTCGACGGCTAACGAGCCCGCTGCTATGGCGGCCTCAGCCCGGTGGAAATCAAGGGTAGAGATTTGTGGACAATAGGGTTGAATAAGAATATCCGGAGGATCGCCTGCCATACGGTTTCGCTTCAGGCGATTCTCAAGGATTTGAATAGAGGTCGTCATGATTTCAATGGCGTTCGGCGCGGTCACCGCGCGACGGGCGGTCAGGCGCCCTATTCTGCCGCGTAATCGCGCATGCCAGGCAAGTTTCTCTTCTTCCGCGTCATCGCTCTGAAGATTAACCGGCATCAAATCTTGCTGCATAAGGTGTGCGTCGTGCTGTAAATCCACGGCAATAACGATATCCGCCCCCATGGCGCGGGTCAGAGAGATGGGTACAGGATTCACTACGCCCCCATCAACGAGCCAGTAGCCGTTGTGAGGCACAGGCGCCATTAACCCCGGCATGCTACAGGATGCGCGAACGGCGAGATGTATATCCCCTTCGGTGAGCCATAACTCCCTGCCCGTACTGAGGTTGGTTGCAACGGCACCGAAAGGCATTTGGCAGTGGCTGAAGTCAGCGAGGGGCATTATCTTACGAAACTGATTGAACACGCGTTCGCCGCGCAGCAGGCCGCCACGCTGCCAGGAGAGATCCATCAGGCGCAGCACATCCCAGTATCTGAAGGAGCGCACCCAGCTTTCAAGCTCCGGGAGCTTACCGCAGGCGTACGCGGATCCGACCAGCGACCCGATAGAACATCCTGCGACAATATCAACGTCAATCCCCATCTGGTTTAAGGTATTGATAACGCCAATATGTGACCAACCCCGGGCTGCACCTGAGCCCAACGCCAGTCCAATTTTTACCTTTCTCATTAGCCCTGTTTTACTTCCCCTGGATTCCCGACATAGCGTCAACGCACCTGCTCAGTTAACATATTGCTACCTTAAGCGTTTAACGCCTTATTTTTTGTTCCAGGAAGAGAATCGTGTCTCAACTCTGCCCCTGTGGTAGCGCTCTGGAGTATAGCCTATGTTGCCAGCGATATCTTTCTGGCGAGCAGGTTGCACCAGAGCCGTCACACCTTATGCGCTCGCGGTATACTGCTTTTGTGATCAAAAACGCAGACTACCTGATTAAAACCTGGCATCCGTCCTGCCATGCTGCCGATTTTCGCCAGGAGATTGAAGCCGGATTTGCCAACACCGTCTGGCTGGGCCTCACCGTCTTTGAAGCCGCTCCCGGCCGCGATGCCAACGAGGGCTATGTCAGTTTTGTCGCCCGCTTTAGCGAACAAAACAAACCCGGCGCCATCATTGAACGCTCACGGTTCTTAAAGGACAGCGGGCAATGGTATTATATTGCCGGCACACGTCCGCAATTCGGTCGTAACGATCCCTGCCCCTGTGGTTCAGGAAAAAAATTTAAAAAGTGTTGCGGCAGTAATGCCTGACAACTCAGACTTCGCAAATACATAAACAGGATTTCCCGGCGATGCAATCATTACAACGTAAAGTTCTGCGCACTATCTGTCCCGATCAAAAAGGGCTGATCGCACGAATTACCAACATTTGCTACAAGCATGAACTGAATATCGTGCAGAACAACGAGTTCGTTGACCACCGTACCGGTCGCTTCTTTATGCGTACCGAACTGGAAGGCATTTTCAACGACACAACCCTGCTTGCCGATCTGGACAGCGCCCTGCCGGAAGGCTCGGTGCGCGAGCTGAACCCGGCGGGCCGTCGCCGCATTGTCATTCTGGTCACCAAAGAGGCACACTGCCTGGGCGATCTGCTGATGAAAGCCAACTACGGTGGCCTGGACGTCGAAATTGCCGCCGTCATTGGCAACCACGAGACGCTGCGTACGCTGGTAGAACGTTTCGACATTCCGTTTGAACTGGTCAGTCACGAAGGCCATACCCGTGAAGAGCACGACAACCTGATGGCAGCTGCAATTGAAGCGCATAACCCGGACTACGTGGTGCTGGCGAAATATATGCGCGTGCTGACGCCATCCTTCGTGGCGCGCTTCCCGAACAAGATTATCAACATCCACCACTCCTTCCTGCCAGCCTTTATTGGCGCGCGTCCGTATCACCAGGCATACGAGCGTGGGGTGAAGATCATTGGCGCAACCGCGCACTACGTGAATGACAATCTGGACGAAGGTCCAATCATCATGCAGGACGTGATCCACGTGGATCACACCTATACGGCAGAAGATATGATGCGTGCTGGCCGTGACGTTGAGAAGAACGTACTGAGCCGTGCGCTGTATCAGGTACTTGCTCAGCGCGTCTTTGTGTACGGCAACAGAACGATTATTCTTTAATCCCTCGGAAAATGAATTGATTAGCTTTACGCCTTTACGGATAAAAAGCAGGCAAACAGCTTCATTTTCCTAAAGGAATGCTTTACAGGGGCGTCTCATTTGATATGATGCGCCCCGCTTCCAACAGGAAGCAGGCCAGTTAAAAGCATTACCCCGTGGTGGGGTTCCCGAGCGGC
>NZ_JADBRE010000019.1:7589-14612 GCF_014930525.1 Enterobacter cloacae complex sp. S1 | reverse complement strand
ATCCTTCCCCCACCACCATCACTTCCAGATTCTTAAGCACTCACTCAAGCACAATGCTCCATATTTCTCGATGCCGGGAGTAATCCTTCCCTGCCTGTTTCCCCGGTGGCGCTTCGCTTACCGGGGCTACGAATAGGGTCTGTAGGCCGGGTAAGGCGCAGCCGCCACCCGGCATCCGCACGCCCCCCTGGGTCGGGGACAAAAAAAACCCCGCAAATGCGGGGTTGTATTAATACAGCGAATCAGCGACGAGCACGCACAACCTGATATTTGCGCGTCAGGTACTCCACCGGCGCACTCCAGATGTGCACCAGGCGAGAGAACGGGAACAGCACAAACAGGGTCATACCCAGCACCAGGTGAACGCGGAAGATAAACGCCACGCCGTCCAGATGCTCAGAAGCGCCCCCGCGGAAGGTCACGACAGACTGCGCCCATCCAACCAGCTTCATCATCTCGCTGCCGTCCATATGCTGCGCAGAGAATGGAATGGTCAGCAGACCAAGCGCACACTGCACCATCAGCAGGGAGAGGATCAGGATGTCCGCTCCGGTCGTGGTAGCCCGCACGCGTGGGCTGAACAGACGTCGTTTCAGCAGCAGCAGACCACCCACCAGGGTCATCACGCCACAGGCGCCGCCGGCAATCATCGCCATCTTCTGCTTCACTTCAATCGGCAGCCACGCTTCGTACATCCAGTGCGGGGTCAGCATCCCCAGGAAGTGGCCGGCGAAAATCCCCAAAATCCCGATGTGGAACAGGTTTGACGCCAGGTTCATCCCTTTACGATCCAGCATCTGGCTGGAGGCAGCACGCCAGGTGTACTGGCCATAGTCATAACGCAGCCAGCTTCCCACCAGGAATACGGTGCCCGCGATATACGGGAAAATGTCAAAGAAGAACATATTCAGGAAGTGCATTAGTGCTGTCCTCCGTTAGAGATATTCAAATATTGCGGAGCCACCGCTCCGGCAAAACGACGCTGATGCGCGGAGATTTCAGATTCGCCACAGCTCTGGTCAGCAAAGAATTTCACCTGCTCTTCTTCCCAGACGGCATCCAGTGCTTGTGGGGTATCGTCACGGGCTTCATCCGCAATTTTTTCCGCCACTTTTTGACTGTCAACCGAGGCGTTAGCCAGTTTCACCAGCAGATCGAACAGGACTGCATAGCTGCTCTCACGTTGCTGGAGACGCGCGCCGAGCAACGCCAGAATAGGAGCAATGTCCTGCAACCCGCCCAGCGCTTCCTCTTTCGGCAACTGTGCCAGATATTCCAGATACAGCGGCAGGTGATCCGGCAGCTCGCGGCTGTCGAGTTGCAAACCGTGCTGCTCGTACTGGGCCATCAGATCCACCATCGCCTGACCACGGTCGCGGGATTCACCGTGAACGTGTTCGAACAGCAGCAGAGACGTGGCACGGCCCCGGTCAAACAGCTGGCTGTAGTCCGCCTGCGCATCAAGAAGATCGCGTGCCAGCAGATCGCGGAGGAAAACGCCCAGCGTCTGGGCATCCTCTTTATCCAGGTTTTCAGATGACGCGAGTGCATCAAAGAGTTCCTGTTGATGCTGCACAAGCGCAGCATCAGGGTACTCGAGCAGACGCGAAACAATGACGAGTTCAATCATTGGTGCGGCTCCGTTTTGCTGGTCACATCCATCGCGTCAATGCGGCGGCTGTTGAACAGGTTGAATTTGCTGTCTGACCCGTGGCAACCGTCGCCAAAGGTAAAGCCACACCCACTTTTCTCCGGGAAGGCCTCGCGAGCCAGTTCACGGTGGCTGCTCGGCACCACGAAACGATCTTCGTAGTTAGCGATTGCCAGATAGCGGTACATCTCCTGCGCCTGCGCCTCGGTCAGGCCGACCTCCTCCAGCGCGCGGGTATCGTTAACGCCGTCAACGGTTTCCGCACGTTTGAAGTGACGCATCGCCAGCATACGTTTCAGCGCCAGCAGTACCGGCTGGGTATCCCCTGCGGTGAGCAGGTTGGCCAGATACTGAACCGGGATACGCAGGCTTTCCACGTCCGGCAGAATGCCGTTGCTGCCCAGTTCACCCGCGTCCGCCGCAGACTGAATCGGAGACAGCGGCGGCACGTACCAGACCATCGGCAGCGTGCGGTATTCCGGGTGCAGCGGCAGGGCCAGCTTCCAGTCCATCGCCATTTTGTACACCGGAGACTGCTGTGCGGCGTCAATCACGCTCTGCGGAATACCGTCTTTCAGCGCCTGCTCAATAACCTTTGGATCGTTTGGATCGAGGAAGACGTCCAGCTGACGCTGATACAGATCTTTCTCGTTCTCGGTGCTTGCGGCATTTTCAATCGCGTCCGCGTCGTACAGCAGCACGCCGAGGTAGCGGATACGACCTACGCAGCTTTCTGAGCAGACGGTCGGCATACCGGCTTCGATACGCGGGTAGCAGAAGATGCACTTCTCAGACTTACCGCTCTTCCAGTTGAAGTAGATTTTTTTGTACGGGCAGCCGGTGATGCACATACGCCAGCCGCGGCACTTGTCCTGGTCGATCAGCACAATGCCATCTTCTTCACGCTTGTAGATGGCGCCGCTTGGGCAGGTCGCCACGCACGCCGGGTTAAGGCAGTGTTCGCACAGGCGCGGCAGGTACATCATGAAGGTGTTTTCGAACTGGCCGTACATCGCCTTCTGCATGTTCTCGAAGTTCTGGTCTTTGGCGCGTTTTTCGAACTCGCCGCCCAGAATCTCTTCCCAGTTTGGACCGCTGGTAATTTTGTCCATGCGCTGGCCGGTGATCAGCGAGCGAGGACGGGCGATCGGCTGGTGTTTGCTTTCCGGCGCGTTGTGCAGGTTCTGGTAGTCGTAATCAAACGGCTCGTAGTAATCATCAATGCCCGGCAGATGCGGGTTAGCGAAGATTTTTCCCAGCAACATGGCACGGTTACCCATGCGCGGTTGCAGTTTGCCGTTGATTTTACGGATCCAGCCGCCCTTCCACTTCTCCTGGTTTTCCCAGTCGGTCGGGAAGCCGGTGCCCGGCTTACTTTCCACGTTGTTGAACCAGGCGTACTCCATACCTTCACGGCTGGTCCAGACGTTTTTACAGGTGACTGAGCAGGTATGACAGCCGATGCATTTATCCAGATTCAGCACCATGCCGACTTGTGAACGAATTTTCATTTTACGCTCTCCTGTACCTGGTCATTACCTTCACCATCTAACCAGTTAATATTCTTCATCTTACGTACCACCACGAACTCATCGCGGTTCGATCCTACGGTGCCGTAGTAGTTAAAGCCGTAGGCCAGCTGGGCATAACCACCGATCATGTGGGTCGGCTTCGGCGTAATACGGGTCACGGAGTTGTGAATACCGCCGCGCTGCTCGGTGATCTCAGACCCCGGCAGGTTAACGATACGTTCCTGCGCGTGGTACATCATGGTCATCCCGGCCGGTACACGCTGGCTCACCACCGCACGTGCCGTCAGGGCGCCGTTGCTGTTGAACACTTCGATCCAGTCGTTATCTTCGATACCCAGATCTTTGGCGTCCGCTTCGCTCATCCAGACGATTGGCCCCCCGCGCGACAGCGTCAGCATCAGCAGGTTGTCGCTGTAGGTGGAGTGGATACCCCACTTCTGGTGCGGCGTCAGGAAGTTCAGCGCCTTCTCAGGGTTACCGTTCGATTTCGCGCCCATCACCGCTTTCACGGAGCGGGTGTCGATTGGCGGACGGTAAACCAGCAGGCTTTCACCGAAGTCACGCATCCACTGGTGATCCTGATACAGAGACTGACGGCCAGAAAGCGTGCGCCATGGGATCAGCTCGTGAACATTGGTGTATCCGGCGTTATAGGACACATGTTCATCTTCGAGGCCAGACCAGGTCGGGCTGGAGATAATCTTGCGCGGCTGGGCCTGAATATCGCGGAAGCGGATTTTCTCTTCCTCTTTATTCTTCGCCAGGTGCGTGTGGTCACGACCGGTAAACTCGCTCAGGGCCGCCCACGCTTTCACCGCCACGTGGCCGTTGGTTTCCGGGGCCAGGGTCAGGATCATCTCTGCCGCATCAATTGCCGTGTTCAGCATCGGCTGGCCTTTCGCCGGGCCGTCTGCTTTGGTGTAATTGAGCTTGCGCAGCAGATCCATTTCGCTCTGGGTGTTCCAGGCGATGCCTTTACCGCCGTTACCGATCTTCTCCATCAGCGGGCCGATAGAGGTAAAGCGTTCGTAAGTTGCCGGGTAATCACGTTCAACCGGAATAATGTGCGGCGCGGTTACGCCTGGGATCAGATCGCACTCGCCTTTTTTCCAGTCCTTCACGTCCAGCGGCTGAGCCAGTTCGGCAGCGGAGTCGTGCTGGATTGGCAGCGTCACCACGTCGGTCTCTTTGCCCAGATGCCCTACACAGACTTCAGAGAATTTCTTCGCGATGTCTTTGTAAATTTCCCAGTCGCTTTTTGATTCCCACGCCGGGTCAACGGCCGCCGACAGCGGATGAATAAACGGATGCATATCCGACGTATTCATGTCGTCTTTTTCGTACCAGGTGGCAGTAGGCAGCACGATGTCGGAGTACAGGCAGGTACTGGACAGACGGAAGTCCAGCGTCACCACCAGATCCAACTTGCCGTCGAGACCGTTGTCTTTCCACTCCACTTCTTCCGGCTTCACGCCGCCCTGCTTGCCGAGATCTTTACCCTGAATACCGTTTTCGGTACCGAGCAGGTATTTCAGCATGTACTCGTGGCCTTTACCGGAAGAACCCAGCAGGTTAGAGCGCCAGATGAACAGGTTACGCGGATGGTTTTTACCGTTCTCCGGCTGTTCTGCCGCGAAGCGGATTGAGCCGTCTTTGAGGGATTTAACGGTGTAGTCCACCGGTGACATGCCCGCCTGCTTCGCCGCTTCCGCAATACGCAGCGGGTTCGTACCCAGCTGCGGCGCAGACGGCAGCCAGCCCATACGCTCAGCGCGTACGTTGAAGTCAATCAGGTGGCCGCTGTAGCGGGATTTATCCGCCATCGGCGACAGCAGTTCCTGGGCGGTAACCGTCTCGTAGCGCCACTGGCTGGAGTGGTTATAGAAGTAGGAGGTGCTGTTCATGTGACGGGCCGGACGCTGCCAGTCAAGGGCAAACGCCAGCGGTTGCCAGCCGGTCTGCGGACGCAGTTTTTCCTGGCCCACGTAGTGCGCCCAGCCGCCGCCGCTCTGCCCGACGCAGCCGCAGAAGATCAGCATGTTAATCAGGCCGCGATAGTTCATATCGAGGTGATACCAGTGGTTCAGACCGGCACCGACGATGATCATGGAGCGACCGTGGGTTTTGTCGGCGTTTTCCGCAAATTCGCGGGCGATACGGGTGATCTGGGCGCGTGGCACACCGGTGATCTGCTCCGCCCAGGCTGGGGTATAAGCCTTCACGTCATCATAGCTGGTCGCGCAGTTTTCGTCGTTCAGGCCGCGCTCCAGGCCGTAGTTCGCCATGGTCAGATCGTAGACGGTAGTGACCAGAGCAGTAGAACCGTCCGCCAGTTGCAGGCGCTTCACCGGCAGCTTGTGCATCAGAACGTTTTGCAACTCAACCTTGTTGAAGTGCTCGGAACCTTCACCACCAAAGTACGGGAAGCCGACATCGGCGATCTCATCCTGGCTGCCCAGCATGCTGAGACGCAGCTCCGTCTCTTCACCCGTGGTGCCGTTACGCTGCTCCAGGTTCCATTTGCCTTTTTCCCCCCAGCGGAAGCCGATAGAACCGTTTGGCGCCACCAGCTCGCCGTTGCTGTTGCAGGCGACCGTTTTCCACTCCGGGTTGTTTTCCTGACCCAGCGCGTCCACCAGATCCGCGGCACGCAGCATACGGCCTGCGGCGTAATAGCCGTCACGCTCTTCGAGCATCACCAGCATTGGCATGTCGGTGTAGCGACGCACGTAATCGGTGAAATACTGGCTTGGCTTGTCGAGGTGGAATTCACGCAGCATGACGTGGCCCATCGCCAGCGCCATTGCGGCATCGGTACCCTGTTTCGGCGCCAGCCACAGGTCGCACAGTTTGGCGATTTCGGCGTAGTCCGGGGTCACGGCGACGGTTTTGGTCCCTTTGTAACGTACTTCGGTAAAGAAGTGCGCATCCGGGGTACGGGTCTGCGGAACGTTAGAGCCCCAGGCGATGATGTAGCTGGAGTTATACCAGTCGGCGGACTCCGGCACGTCGGTCTGCTCACCCCAGGTCTGAGGCGACGCTGGCGGCAGGTCGCAGTACCAGTCGTAGAAGCTCAGGCAGGTACCACCGATGAGTGACAGGTAGCGCGCGCCGGAGGCGTAAGAGACCATCGACATCGCCGGGATTGGCGAGAAGCCTGCCACACGGTCAGGACCGTAGGTTTTCACGGTGTAGACGTTGGAAGCCGCAATCAGCTCGTTCACCTCTTTCCAGGAAGAACGAACGAAACCACCGCGACCACGCGCCTGTTTGAAGCTTTTCGCTTTGTCGGCATCTTCAATGATGGAGGCCCAGGCATCAACCGGATCGCTGTGCTGCACTTTCGCTTCACGCCACATTTTCATCAGGCGTTTACGCATCAGCGGGTATTTCAGACGGTTGGCGCTGTAGAGATACCAGGAGTAGCTGGCCCCACGCGGGCAGCCGCGCGGCTCGTGGTTCGGCATATCCGGACGGGTACGCGGATAATCGGTCTGCTGCATTTCCCAGGTCACCAGACCGTTTTTAACGAAAATCTTCCAGCTACATGAGCCAGTGCAGTTTACGCCGTGGGTAGAACGGACAACTTTGTCATGCTGCCAGCGTTGACGGTAACCGTCTTCCCAGTCCCGGTTGGTATCCAGAACCTGGCCGTGCCCATCGGCAAAAGTTTCACCCTTCTGTTTGAAGTAGCGAAACCGGTCCAAAAATTTGCTCATCGGGTATCTCCTGTATGGAGCCTGTGGCTCTCTAAATCGACATTGCTGATTTGCAGCGAAGGTAACGCTATGAAAGATGGGGAGAATTGATAACGATCAAGACGAAGGGGGACTCTGAGGG
>NZ_JADBRE010000019.1:0-7510 GCF_014930525.1 Enterobacter cloacae complex sp. S1 | reverse complement strand
TTAATATTTTTTAACTTTATGATTTATATAGATATATTTTATTTGCCGTACAATAAGCGAGGCAAAATTTAACATCTTAGGTATTAAGGGGTAGAAACACCTGTAAAGCGATGGCGATCACAGCGTTACCTGCGTATGACCACAGGAAAAGCTATTAGTATGTTGTAACTATTTGGCGATTAAAAAAAGCGCGGCACTCAGGCCGCGCAAACGGATAATCAAGCTTACTTGTTTTTCTTGGTATTACGGCCATATACCAGCCAGGTGATGACCACGCAGGCGATATAGAAGACGAGGAATATTTTCATCGCACCCGCCGGAGAGCCGGTCAGATCCAGTGAGATACCGAACGCTTTTGGAATAAAGAAGCCGCCAATCGCGCCAATCGCAGAGATAAACCCAAGCGCCGCAGCGGTATCGGTGGCGGCTTCACGCATTGCCTGCTCATCGCTCCCGCCCTGCGCTTTCACGCGGTCCATGGTCAGCTTGCGAAAGATGACAGAGATCATCTGGAAAGTAGACGCACTGCCCAGCCCGGCGGTCAGGAACAGCACCATGAATACGCCGAAGAAGGCAAAGAAGTTACCCCCCTCACCACCCGCAGGCAGCGTCAGGAACAGCAGCGCACAGAAGATGGCCATCACAACAAAGTTCACCAGCGTAACGCGCGTTCCCCCCAGACGGTCGGAGATCATCCCGCCCAGCGAACGTGCCAGCGCGCCGATAAACGGACCGAAGAAGGCAAACTGAAGGATCTGCACGTCCGGGAACTGGGTTTTAGACAGCATGGCAAAGCCTGCGGAGAAACCGATGAACGAGCCGAAGGTCGCCAGATACAGCAGCGCCATCACCCACAGGTGGCCACGCTTCAGCACCGGCAGCTGCTCGCTCAGTGACGCTTTGGACGCGGACAGATCGTTCATGAAGAACCACGCCGCCAGGGTAAAGACCACCAGGAACGGTACCCAAATCCAGGAGGCGTTTTGCAAGAACAGCACGGAACCGTCGGGCTGCGTCACACCGCCGCCGCCAAAGGCCGCAAAAATGGAGACAGAGATCGCCAGCGGGGCAATCAGCTGCATCACGCTCACGCCCATATTACCGAGGCCGCCGTTAATGCCCAGCGCACCACCCTGCTTCGCTTTCGGGAAGAAGAAGCTGATGTTTGCCATACTGGACGCAAAGTTCGCCCCCGCAAAACCGCACAGCAGAGAGATAATCACGAATACGCTAAACGGTGTGGAGGTATCCTGCACCGCAAAACCGAGCCACACGCACGGTACGATCATGATCCCGGTACTGAAAGCCGTCCAGCGACGACCACCAAAGACCGGCACCATAAACGCGTAAGGAACGCGCAGCAGTGCGCCTGAAAGCGACGGCAACGCGGTCAACATAAACAGCTGATCGGTGGTAAAGGTAAAGCCCACTTTTGGAAGGTTAACCGCAACCGCACTAAACAACATCCAGACGCAAAACGCCAGTAACAGACATGGAACGGAAATCCACAGATTACGACTTGCTACACGGTGGCCGCGCTGTTGCCAGAACGCCGGATCCTCTGGACGCCAGTCTGTAATAACGGCACCAGTTTCCCTTTCGGGAGCGGAAGAGTGACTCATAGACACCTCTGATTCTTGAATGATGCTGCAAACATTAGGGCTTTAGAGCGGCGGTAAGTTGATATAAATCAAAGGAAAAGTGGGAGGTTTTGCGACGAAAAAAAAGCCATCACTCTTAATGAGTAGATGCAAAACGTAAAAAAGGTGTGTTTTTTCACGGTGCTGACGCATCCCTGCTTCGTCCACCCACTAACCGTTACCCCTCTGGCAATTTAGAGGTAATCCTTTATTGGTATGGGTATACTCCAGGGTATGCACCAGAATAGCGCCATTCCTGCAATCAGGTCACGTCAGGAGCCCGGCAACTCTATGTTAAAAAGATGTTTATCTCCGCTGACGCTGGTTAACCAGCTGGCGCTTATTGTTCTGCTGTCCACCGCTATCGGTGTGACCGGCATGGCTATTTCTGGCTGGCTGGTACAGGGTGTGCAGGGTAACGCGCATGCCATCAACGAGGCAGGCTCGCTACGTATGCAGAGTTACCGGCTACTGGCGTCGGTACCGCTGACGCAGGCTGACCAACCGCTTATCGATGAAATGGAGCGTACCGCATTCAGCCCTGAACTGGAAAGAGCCGCCATCCGTGACGGTCAGCAATCTCAGCTTAAGGCGCTTCAGGGCTACTGGCATACCCAGCTGGAGCCTGGGTTAAAGCGGGCGGAAGACCGGGAAACGGTCGCCCGGGACGTCGCCGGGTTTGTGTCACGCATCGATCATCTTGTCTCCTCATTCGATCGCACCACAGAGTTACGCATTGACCGTGTGGTGATGGTTCACCGCGCAATGGCGCTGTTTATGGGTTTGCTGCTGATTTTCACGGTTATCTGGCTGCGCGCGCGGTTGCTTAACCCCTGGAAACAGCTCCTGGCGATGGCCCGCGCCGTCACACAGCGCGATTTTACCCAGCGCACGCACATCAGCGGGCGCAACGAAATGGCGATGCTCGGCGAGGCGCTCAACACCATGTCGGCAGAGCTATCAGAAAGCTACGCGGTACTGGAACAACGCGTCCAGGAGAAAACCGCCGGGCTTGAGCAGAAAAACGAGATCCTCTCTTTCCTCTGGCAGGCGAACCGTCGCCTGCATATGCAGGTCCCGCTTTGCGAACGTCTCTCGCCGGTACTGAACGGCCTGCAAAATCTGACTCTGCTCCGCGATCTTGAGCTTCGGGTTTACGACGTTGAAGATGAGGAAAACCATCAGGAATTTACCTGTCAGTCGGACATCTCCTGCGACGATAAAGGGTGTCATCTGTGCCCGCGCGGCTTGCCGCCGCTTACCACCAGCGGCACGACCCTCAAGTGGCGGCTGATGGACAGCCATACCCAGTACGGTATTTTGCTGGCCACCCTGCCCGCCGGACGTCACCTGAGCCACGACCAGCAGCAGCTGGTCGATACGCTTGTTGAGCAGCTCACGGCCACGCTGGCGCTCGACCGCCACCAGGAGAAACAGCAGCAGCTGATCGTGATGGAGGAGCGTGCCACCATCGCCCGCGAGCTTCACGACTCCATCGCCCAGTCCCTCTCCTGCATGAAGATGCAGGTGAGCTGCCTGCAAATGCAGGATGAAGGCATGCCCGAGAGCAGCAAACAGCTGCTCAGCCAGATCCGCAACGAGCTTAACACCTCGTGGGTTCAGCTTCGCGAGCTGCTGACCACCTTCCGTTTGCAGCTCACCGAGCCGGGGCTGCGCCCTGCGCTGGAATCCAGCTGTCAGGAGTTTAGCGCCCGGCTGGGCTTCCCGGTGAAGCTGGATTACCAGCTGCCACCGCGTTTTGTCCCCTCTCACCAGGCGATCCATTTGCTGCAAATTGCCCGCGAAGCCCTGAGCAACGTGCTCAAGCATGCCGAGGCGACGGCCGTCACGGTCACCGTCAGCTGCCAGGATAATCAGGTGAAGCTCAGGGTTCAGGATAACGGCCGCGGCGTGCCGGAAAATGCCGAACGAACGAACCACTATGGTTTAATTATCATGCGAGACCGCGCGCAAAGCCTGCGCGGTGATTGCCAGGTTCGCCGGGGAGAGTCAGGTGGCACCGAAGTAGTGGTCACCTTTATACCCGAAAAGTCCCTCATAACTGCTCAAGGAGAAAACCATGACTAATCAGGAACCGGCATCTATCCTGTTGATTGACGATCATCCGATGCTGCGCACTGGCGTTAAACAGCTTGTCAGCATGGCGCCAGATATCACCGTCGTCGGGGAAGCCAGTAACGGCGAACAGGGTATTGAACTTGCCGAATCGCTCGATCCTGATTTGATCTTGCTCGATCTCAACATGCCGGGCATGAATGGCCTGGAAACCCTCGACAAGCTGCGGGAAAAATCCCTCTCTGGCCGGGTGGTGGTCTTCAGCGTCTCAAATCATGAAGAAGACGTGGTCACGGCCCTCAAGCGAGGGGCAGACGGCTATCTGCTGAAAGATATGGAGCCGGAAGATCTGCTCAAGGCGCTGCAACAGGCTGCCGCAGGCGAGATGGTGCTGAGTGAAGCGTTAACGCCGGTACTGGCCGCCAGCCTGCGCGCGAACCGCGCCACGTCTGATCGTGACGTCAGCCAGTTGACCCCGCGCGAGCGTGACATTCTGAAGCTGATTGCCCAGGGGCTGCCGAACAAAATGATCGCCCGCCGTCTGGACATCACCGAGAGCACGGTCAAAGTGCATGTCAAACACATGCTGAAAAAAATGAAGTTAAAATCCCGCGTCGAAGCCGCCGTCTGGGTGCATCAGGAGCGCATTTTTTAACTTACTCATCCGGCAGCAACTTCCACCGTGGATCGTCGGCAGGCATTGCGACGAGCGGTTGCACCACGGAAAGCGTGATCTCATTGGAGGAGACACGCTGCCCATCCTTATCTTCCACCACGGCCGTAAGCCGCCATGTATTTTTCGCCCCTTCCGAATCATCCCATGCAGGCATGATCACACTCCAGCCATCGCTGCTGTTGCCGTTTGCCGGTGAGGTCAGGCTGAGCGCCTGGGTATCACCCAGCCAGTGGATCTGCCGGATACCGTGCGTGCTGCGAATTTGCAGCTTCAGCATAACCGTTTCGCCTGGCTTAAGATCCCACGGCGGCGTGGCCAGATATACCGAGAGGGTTTTGCGCTGACGGAATTCCATCACGGGCAGATTATCGCGATCGGGTGAATCATAGCGGCTGCCCCGCAGCGAGCGCGTCGCCGCCACTTCCCCGGCGGAAAGCTGTTTCGCCAGCGGCACGCCAAAACGATAGTTGAGCTTCAGCCCGAGGTTATTCTGGCTAACGCCGCTCTCCCCCTGCTTATGGGCAGCCGTCAGGGTGACCAGCGGTACGGGGGTATAGTTCAGCCCCAGGTTGACCGCAACCGGGTTGTGATACCCCGTACCGCTGTTAAACAGATCGACGTTATCGCCAAAATACTGTTCAAAGCTGACGCTGGTGTTCAGGTGGTGAAACCAGGGAAGCCAGGCTTTGGCCGTTACGTCGTATCCGCGCGCCATGCGCTGCTCGCGGATGTCGGAACGCGGCTGCCAGCCAGCGAACGGCTGGTAGTAATTGGCCGACAGGCGCAGGTTTTCACCCCACGCCTCTGCGCCCAGCCCGGCACGTTGCAGGTTGTCTTCCAGCAGGTTGTCGTAAAAAGTGTTGTAGCCCAGCAGCCAGTTTCCGGCAACCCAGCGCTGACCTGCCCCGACGTTACTCACCAGCCCGTCTGTCTGCTGCGTCAGCCCAAGCTGGCTCCAGCTCAGATAGCGGGTGTTGTCGTTCCAGGGGATAAACCAGTTTCCGCTGCTGCCGTTAAAGTTGCCGTCGTCATCCACCAGCACATTGACGTTGGCGTTTCCCCAGGGTGAAAGCCAGGATTCAATCTGCTCGTTGACTTCCCCGCTCACGGCATCCCGCACCTTGCCAAACGCGAACTGTCGCGCCTGCTGCCCGGCCGTCAGGCCGTTATCGGTCATACTGGCTTCACCGAATGCCTTAGCCATTTCAGCCAGATGCTTTTCGCCTTCGCTGGTCGGTTGCGCCATGCCGAGATCCGGCAGACTATCGCCGTTGTTATCAAACGGATTTTGCGCCTGCTGCACGAAGGATTTCGGCGCACCATGAACGGCTCCAGCCGTAAAAAGGGGGAGTAACAGCAAAAAACGGATGCGGGACGATACAGCCTTCAACGTCGTCAATCAGAACCTGTGTTTATGAACAAACACTTATTATGTTAACGCCATAAGTCCTGAAAACCAGTCTTAACAGAAATTTCAGGAATATCCTGAAAAGATTTGTCGGGTGGCGGCTTCGCCTTACCCGACCTACAAATTCGTACCGGTGCGAAGCCGCCACCCGACGCCCTTACACTATTATCCCAACAGCGCTTTCAGCTCCGGCACGCAGGAACCACAGTTCGTGCCGCAGCGCAGCTTCACGCCCAGCGCTGGGGCAGAATCACAGCCTCCGGCTATTGCCTTACGTATCGTATTTTCACCCACGCTGAAGCAGCTACAGATAATTCGCCCGGGATCGGCATCTTCGTCCGGCCGTTGCCCGTGCAGCAGCGCATGGCGTTCAGCAAGTTGGACGGGCGCAGCAGCAAAGGCTTCTTCAATAAACGCATGCGCCAGCGCCGGCAGCGTATGGCCCTCCCAGTAGCCCAGCATCAGCTCACCGTGATGCCAGGCGAGCACGCTGCTGCGTTCTCCCGTCTGTGCCACCTGTAACTGCCAGCCCCGACCGCTGGCGTACGCCATGATCCACGACAGCAACGGCTGCTCCCCCGCCACCGTCAGACGTGAGGCTTTACGCCACCAGCAGACCGACGGCGGCAGCGCTGGCAGCTCGCGGGCATACAGTTCACCCTGCCAGGCCGGTAGCCAGGGCAGGATCCTCACCGCGGTTTGTTTACTCTCCGGCTGGCCGGACCCGGCATCAACCCGCCCTTCCACCAGCGCATTGACCTTACCCTGCCGGGCAAATTGCGCGTTCCAGTGCATCGGCGCAAACAGCTCGCCTGCACGCTGCGCGGTGGAGATACGTACTCTGGCAACCATCACTCCGCGCGGGGAGCTTACCCGCGCCAGCTGGCCGTCAGTCAGCCCGGCGCGCGCCGCATCGGTTGCGTTCATCTCAACAAAAGGCTCATCGATATGCTGCATCAGACGCGGAACATACCCCGTGCGCGTCATGGTGTGCCACTGATCGCGGATCCGCCCGGTATTCAGTATCAAGGGGTACAATTCGTCGACGCCTGCCCCATGCGGGGAGGGGTCAACCGGAACAAGCGTTCTTTGCGGGAAATCACCGGCATGCCACTGATACGGCGCCAGCTCGTCCCACGCCTCTCGCGACAGCGACGCCAGTTCGCGCAGGTTTAGCGCCCGTTCGCCGTTATTTTCAAACGCCGTCAGCGCCGCATGTTCACAAAATATCTCCTGAGGGTGTTCCCAGGCGAAGGCATCGCCATAACCGAGCTGGTCTGCGATCCGGGCGATGATCCACCAGTCCGGTCTGGCCTCGCCCGGCGCAGGCAGAAAGGCGCGCTGGCGGGAGATACGGCGTTCTGAATTGGTCACCGTGCCGTTTTTCTCGCCCCAGCCCAGGGCGGGAAAACGGATATGGGCAAACCGGCTGGTGTCCGTCTCCTGCATCACCTCAGATACCATGACCAGCGGGCAGGCCGCCAGCGCCTGGCACACCGCGTGGCTGTCGGGAAGTGACACGGCAGGGTTGGTGCCCATGATCCACACTGCCTTCACCTCGCCGCGGGCAATGGCGTCAAACAGTTCCACCGCCATCAGGCCCGGGGTCTGCGCCAGCCGTTCCGTTCCCCAGAAACGCGCCACGCGCGAGAGATCGTCCGGCTCGAAGTTCATGTGCGCCGCCAGCTGATTCGCCAGTCCCCCCACTTC
>NZ_JADBRE010000018.1:0-86802 GCF_014930525.1 Enterobacter cloacae complex sp. S1 | reverse complement strand
GCCGCAGTACAATGCCGCCAGAGGCCACATGACCAAGTGCGATGGCTGCCACAGCCGCGTGGCGGACGGCAAAAAGCCCATCTGCGTCGAATCCTGCCCGCTGCGCGCGCTGGACTTTGGCCCGATTGAGAAGCTGCGCAAAAAACACGGCCAGCTTGCTGCCGTCGCGCCGCTGCCGTCTGCGCACTTCACGAAGCCGAGTATTGTGATTAAACCTAACGCCAACAGCCGTCCGACGGGTGACACCACCGGCTACCTGGCAAACCCGAAGGAGGTGTGAGATGGGAAGTGGATGGCATGAATGGCCGCTGATGATCTTCACGGTCTTTGGGCAGTGCGTGGCGGGCGGGTTTATCGTCCTTGCGCTGGCGCTGTTAAAAGGGAACCTCAATGCTGAACAGCAGCAGCGTTTGGTGTTAAGCATGTTTGGCCTGTGGGTGTTGATGGGCGTTGGGTTTATCGCCTCTACGCTGCACCTGGGCTCACCGATGCGCGCGTTTAACTCCCTGAACCGTGTAGGTGCCTCTTCGCTGAGTAACGAGATTGCCAGCGGGGCAATCTTCTTTGCCGTTGGTGGGCTGGGGTGGTTACTGGCAGCGCTGAAAAAGCTGCCTTCAGGGTTACGCGCGTTGTGGCTCATCGTCACCATGGTACTGGGCGTTGTCTTCGTCTGGATGATGGTCCGGGTGTACAACACCATCGATACCGTTCCGACCTGGTATAGCGTCTGGACGCCGATGAGCTTCTTCCTGACCATGTTTATTGGCGGGCCGCTGCTGGGTTATCTGCTGCTGCGTGTGGCTGGCATTAATGGTTGGGCGATGCGTCTGCTGCCCGCGGTCTCGCTGCTGGCGCTGGTAATCAGTACCGTTGTCGCACTCATGCAGGGAGCGGAGCTGGCGACCATTCACAGCTCTATCCAGCAGGCTTCGGCGTTGGTGCCGGATTACGGTTCGCTGATGGCCTGGCGTGTGGTGCTGCTGACGGCGGCGCTGGTGTGCTGGATTGCCCCTCAGCTTAAAGGTTACTCGCCTGCGCTGCCGTTACTGTCCCTGGCCTTTGTGCTGGTGCTGGCAGGGGAGTTAATTGGTCGCGGCGTATTTTACGGTCTGCATATGACGGTCGGTATGGCTATCGCCAGCTAATTTTAGATTTTGTTATAAAAAGCCGGGACATAGCGCCCGGCTTTTCTTTTTTCATTCATGAAATTTTTCGACTGATGTTTCGTTGTAAAAATTCCCGGAAATAAATAAAAACAAATAGATAATTAATATCAGTAGCAGGCTTTGCATTAGCAGGATGAGTTTTTTAAATCGACAAGGCGCATAACGTGCGTGACGCATGAACCGGTGGATTGACTTTGTTTTTGCCAGTGGCATGATGCGCACGAAATCTGAACTTCCTCACGGTTTTTAATCCATGACCACCTATACCCGCCCGGTGCTTTTGTTGCTCTGTGGCCTGCTTTTGCTGACCCTGGCGATCGCGGTGTTAAACACACTCGTCCCGCTATGGCTCGCCCATGAAAACTTACCGACCTGGCAGGTGGGTATGGTTAGCTCGTCCTTTTTTACGGGCAATCTGCTGGGCACCTTATTAACGGGCAGCCTTATTAAGCGCTTTGGTTTTAACCGCAGTTATTATCTGGCGTCGCTGATCTTTGCCGTCGGCTGCGCCGGTTTAGGTCTGATGGTCGGCTTCTGGAGCTGGATGGTCTGGCGCTTTATTGCGGGCGTCGGCTGCGCCATGATCTGGGTGGTGGTTGAAAGTGCGCTAATGTGCAGCGGCACGTCCCGTAACCGCGGGCGTCTGCTGGCGGCCTATATGATGGTTTACTACGTCGGTACCGTTCTGGGACAACTGATGGTCAGCAAACTACCAACCGACCTGATGAGCGTGCTGCCGTGGGTGACGGGCATGGTGCTGGCGGCGATCCTGCCGCTGCTCTTTACCCGTATTGTGAACCAAAACAGCGAACATCAGGAAGCCACCCACGTCTGGCCGATGCTGAGACTGCGCCAGGCGCGTCTGGGGGTTAACGGCTGCATTATTTCCGGGATTGTGCTGGGCTCGCTCTATGGTCTGATGCCGCTTTATCTTAACCATCAGGGCGTCAGTGATTCCGGGATCGGTTTCTGGATGGCGGTGATGGTCAGCGCGGGGATTGTCGGGCAGTGGCCGATTGGCCGCCTGGCGGACCGCTTTGGTCGTCTGCTGGTGCTGCGCGTCCAGGTTTTCGTGGTCATCATGGGCTGTCTCGCCATGCTCAGCAACGCCGCAATGGCGCCTGCGCTGTTCATTCTGGGAGCTGCGGGCTTTACGCTCTATCCGGTCGCGATGGCCTGGGCCTGTGAGAAAGTTGAGCATCACCAGTTGGTTGCAATGAACCAGGCTTTGTTGCTGAGTTACACCATCGGCAGTTTACTGGGGCCGACTTTTACCGCTATGCTCATGCAAAATTATTCTGACAATCTGCTGTTTATTATGATCGCCAGCGTGTCGTTTATTTATCTGTTAATGCTGCTGCGCAAAGTGGGCGAACATCCAACGCCAGTGGCCCATGCCTGACTTATTAAAAGCCTGTCGATGACAGGCTTTTTTGTCCCTGTCACATATAAGACTTTTACTTATTGTGAGTTTTTACTGCCTGGCGATAATTCAAATGAGTTATACCACTAAAAGGCAGCAATCATGTCTACTCGTCGTTTTTCCACTACAGCACTTGCCGTAGTGTTGGCTTTAACGTTTGCAACGGCTCCGGCCATGGCTAATCCAGGAAACGGAAATGGTGGCGGACAAGGTAATAGTGGCAATCATGGTAACGGGAACGCTGGTAACCATGGTAATAAACACAATAACGGTCAGGATAACCCTGGGAAATCGGATAAGAGCTTTAAAAACAGCAAAGATGTCGGTAATGATGTGGATGCTCGCGTAAGCTTCGATCATGCCCGCCATCTGGCACTGAATTACGGCTTAACGGGCTACGACTCTCTGCCTCCGGGTATTGCGAAAAACCTGGCGCGCGGTAAGCCACTGCCTCCGGGCATTGCGAAGAAAACCGTGCCAGCCGATATGCTGGGTCAGCTTCCTTCTTATCCGGGCTATGAATGGCGCGTGGTAGGTAACGACCTGGTCTTAATTGCGCTGAGTACGGCGATTGTGACTTCCGTTATTAACGGCGTCTTTAAATAGAATATAAAAAGGCCCGGTTTTCTCCGGGCCTTTTCGTTAATACATGACCTTGTGGCCATACTGCTCAAGAATACCTTTGACGCGCTCCATCGTCTCTTTTTTCGGCGGCTTCACGCCATCGAGTTTGTACTCTTCACCCATCGCCACCCATTTATGTTTACCCAGCTCGTGATAGGGCAGGAGTTCAATTTTCTCCACGTTACCCATATCCCGGGTAAATTCACCCAGACGATGTGCAGAGTCATCATCATCTGACCAGCCCGGCACCACCACGTAGCGGATCCAGGTCTTGACGCCTTTATTGGCAATGTATTTGGCAAATTCCAGCGTACGGTGGTTTGAAACGCCAACCAGATTCTGGTGGATCTCATCGTTCATCTGCTTGAGATCGAGCATCACCAGATCGGTCACTTCAAGCAGTTCATCAATAACCGGATCATAACGGCGCACAAAGCCGTTGGTGTCGAGGCAGGTATGAATGCCTTCTTTGTGGCAGGCGCGGAACCAGTCGCGCACAAACTCAGCCTGAAGAATGGCTTCACCGCCGGATGCCGTCACGCCACCGCCGGACGCGTTCATGAAGTGGCGATAGGTCACCACCTCTTTCATCAGATCTTCAACGGTGACTTCTTTACCGCCATGGGTGTCCCAGGTGTCACGGTTATGGCAGTACAGGCAGCGCATCAGGCAGCCCTGGAAGAAAGTGATAAAGCGGATCCCCGGGCCATCGACGGTGCCACAGGATTCAAAGGAGTGAATGCGACCAATAATTGACATTGCGGTGATATCTCCGAATTTGGCCCATCCGGGGGCCTATGTAGATGCACAGCTCAAAGGCTATGTCGAGTCTGTTTTGGCTGTTATCCATTAAGTATAGATAGCGGACAAAAGAGACTGATAAAGCGAGGGTGTTAAAAAGGCCCCACTTGCGTGGAGCCTTTATTGTACGCTTTTTAACGCGTGATTTCAGTCAATTCCACTTACATGGACTGAGTGAAAGTACGAGTAATAACGTCCTGCTGCTGTTCTTTCGTCAGGGAGTTAAAACGTACTGCGTAACCAGATACGCGGATGGTCAGCTGAGGATATTTCTCAGGGTGTTCCATCGCGTCGAGCAGCATTTCACGGTTCATCACGTTCACGTTCAGGTGCTGACCACCTTCGATGGACGCTTCGTGGTGGAAGTAACCATCCATCAGACCCGCGAGGTTAGTTTTACGCACTTCGTCGTCTTTACCCAGCGCGTTTGGCACGATAGAGAAGGTGTAAGAGATACCATCTTTCGCGTAAGCAAACGGCAGTTTAGCAACGGAGGTCAGAGAGGCAACCGCACCTTTCTGGTCACGACCGTGCATTGGGTTAGCACCTGGGCCGAATGGCGCGCCAGCACGACGACCGTCTGGGGTGTTACCGGTTTTCTTACCATACACAACGTTAGAGGTGATGGTCAGAACAGACTGAGTCGGGATAGCGTTACGATAGGTAGTGAGTTTCTGAATTTTCTTCATGAAACGTTCTACCAGGTCAACCGCCATGTCATCAACGCGAGCGTCGTTGTTACCAAACTGCGGATATTCGCCTTCGATTTCGAAGTCGATAGCCAGACCATCTTCGTCACGAATTGGTTTAACTTTCGCATATTTGATTGCAGACAGGGAGTCAGCCGCAACGGACAGACCTGCGATACCACACGCCATGGTGCGAACGACGTCACGGTCGTGCAGCGCCATCAGAGAGGCTTCGTAGCTGTACTTGTCGTGCATGTAGTGGATAACGTTAAGCGCGGTCACGTACTGTTTAGCCAGCCAGTCCATGAAGTGGTCCATGCGCTCCATGACTTCGTCATAGTTCAGCACGTCGCCTTTGATCGGTTCAGACTTAGGACCAACCTGCATTTTCAGTTTTTCATCAACGCCGCCGTTGATTGCGTACAGCATGGTTTTCGCCAGGTTTGCACGCGCACCGAAGAACTGCATTTGCTTACCAACAACCATTGGACTTACGCAGCAAGCGATAGCGTAGTCATCGTTGTTGAAGTCAGGACGCATCAGGTCATCGTTCTCGTATTGCAGAGAAGAGGTGTCGATGGACACTTTAGCGGCGAATTTCTTGAAGTTCAGAGGCAGTTTTTCAGACCACAGAACGGTGATGTTCGGCTCCGGAGAAGGACCCATGGTGTACAGGGTGTTCAGGAAGCGGAAGCTGTTTTTGGTTACCAGAGTACGGCCATCTACGCCCATACCGCCGATAGATTCGGTTGCCCAGATTGGGTCACCAGAGAACAGCTCATCATATTCTGGGGTACGCAGGAAGCGAACCATACGCAGTTTCATGACCAGGTGGTCAATCATTTCCTGAGCGTCTTGTTCGGTGATTTTGCCTGCTTTCAGGTCACGTTCGATGTACGCATCCAGGAAGGTGGATACGCGGCCGAAGGACATTGCTGCACCGTTCTGAGACTTAACAGCGGCCAGGTAGCCGAAGTAGGTCCACTGGATAGCTTCCTGAGCGTTGGTTGCAGGACCAGAGATATCGCAGCCGTATTTAGCCGCCATCTCTTTGATCTGACCCAGCGCACGGTGCTGTTCAGCGATCTCTTCACGCAGACGGATAGTCGCTTCCAGGTTTACGCCGTTTTCCAGGTCAGACTGGAGAGAGACGAACTGTGCGTATTTATCTTTCATCAGGAAGTCGATACCGTACAGCGCAACGCGACGGTAGTCACCGATGATACGGCCACGGCCATAGGCATCTGGCAGACCGGTCAGAACGCCAGATTTACGGCAGTTCAGAATGTCTTTGGTGTAAACATCGAATACGCCCTGGTTATGGGTTTTACGGTATTCGGTGAAGATTTTTTTCAGCATTGGGTCCAGCTCGCGGTTATACGCTTTGCAGGAACCTTCAACCATTTTGATACCACCGAACGGGATGATTGCGCGTTTCAGTGGTGCTTCAGTTTGCAGACCAACTATTTTCTCAAGGGCTTTGTTGATGTAGCCAGCATCGTGAGAAGTGATGGTAGAAGCAACGGAGGTGTCAAAATCAACTGGCGCGTGAGTGCGGTTTTCCAGTTTAACGCCTTCCATTACGCTGTCCCACAGCTTGGTGGTTGCGTCAGTCGCACCAGCCAGGAAGGATTCGTCACCTTCATACGGGGTATAGTTTTTCTGAATGAAGTCACGGACGTTGACTTCATTCTGCCAGTCACCTTTCGTAAAACCTTCCCAGGCTGTGGCTAACTTTTCATTAAGCTCGGACATGTAACACCTACCTTCTTAAGTGGATTTTTTATTTACTGCCTGAGACAACCATTAATGATGATCGCCGCCACGCAGGTAAATGACCCAGTATGTCAACCCAACTAACAGACCCCCACCGATAATGTTCCCGATAGTGACGGGGATCAGGTTATCAGTAATGAAGTTCATAATAGTCAGGTGTGAAAAACTTTCCGGGGTTGAACCTACAGCAGTCCAGAACTCCGGGCTTGCAAAGTTGCGGATAACAATCCCCATCGGGATCATGAACATATTCGCAATACTGTGCTCAAAGCCGCTGGCAACAAACATCGCAACCGGCAGAACCATAATCATGGCTTTATCCATCAGGCTACGACCAGAGTAGCTCATCCAGACCGCCAGGCAGACCATCAGGTTTGCGAGGATGCCGAGAGCAACAGCTTCGATAAATGTATGGTGCATTTTGTGGTCGGCGGTTTGCAGGACGTTAAGCCCCCAGCCGCCGTTGGCGGTCATATACTCGCCAGAGAGCCACATCAACAGAACAAAGAGCAGACAGCCAATCAGGTTGCCAACGTAAACGTTGAGCCAGTTGCGCCCCAGTTGACCCCAGGTAATTCTTCCGCTGGCTTTTGCCACCACAATCAGCACCGTTGAGGTGAAGAGGTCGGCGCCGCAGATGACGCAGAGAATCAGGCCCAGTGAGAAGCAGATACCACCAATCAGTTTCGCTATGCCGAAAGGCATCCCGGCAGTGCCGGTGGTGGCTGTGATATAGAAGACGAAAGCGATGGAGATGAACACCCCAGCCGTAATGGCCAGAAAGAACGTCGTCATCGGATGTTTCGTGGCTTTGTAGACACCCGCTTCTTCGGCAACTTTCGCCATCGCAGCGGGGAGTAATAGATCAAAAGGGTTGTCAGCTTTCACACTAACTCTCTCTTTATTAAGTCGGCGACGAGATACTAACAAAGCATTATAGAAGAGAAATTGATATAGATCATATCTCGCCTGGCTTATAGGCCCGCAGTGTGTATGGTTTTACAGCAAAAGCGGAGTAAGTATTTGATTATCCGTATAAAAATAAATTTTAAAAGTTATGAAAAGAGTTGAATTTTTTCCTTCAGCCTCCCGTGGAACAGTTAATTAAAATGGAGTATTTATTATAATTAGTAACAGTAAAGCTCAGGTAAGCGTTTTTATATTTACCCGTGGTTAACTTAATTATTACAATTAAACGTCATTGCGGAAAAATAAAAAAAAGGGGCAATGAAATTGCCCCGTAATATAGCTCAGGCGATTGAATACGCCTACAGCCATTAATGTTATATGCGCTTATTTTGACCAGTAAGCGGCTTTTGCCTTCTGCAATTTTTCATACGCATTCAGCAGTGACTGATGCGCCGGGAAGGCTTTCAGATCGCTGTCAACCGCTTGCAGGCCGTAGAATGGTTCTTCACCGCTCAGCGCCGCGCTGGCAGCTTCAACGGCATCCGCACCGTACATACGTACAAATGCGTTCAGATACTGCAATGGCTCGCGGTCGTCTTCCTGAGAAAGCAGGAGCAGCGTTTGCAGGCAACGGTAATAGTTTGTGCGCTTGGCGGAGAAGACGGACTGGTTAAACTCCATCGTCCACTCGGTCCAGGCCAAAGCCTGATCCAGATCGCCGCCCGCCAGCGCCAGCATCGCTTTCAGCTCGCCGATGCGCAGGGTGTACCAGCCGTTATCTTTTCCGGTCGCCAGACCCAGCAGTTCGCGCACGCGGGTGAAATCATCGTGTCCTTCTTCGTCCAGCTGGGCGATCAGGTTCAGATAATCTTCTTTATCCCACTCGCTGCCTGGCAGGGCCAGCAGGGTTTCACGCAGATGTGCGCCCATGCTGTTGTTCGCCAGCCATAAATCTTCTGCCGGATAAATGTCCGACATACCTGGCACAATAATACGGCACGCGTAAACACCGAGGTGTTCATAGTCGGCAATGTAGACTTCCTGATCTTCCGCGTTGAAGATCGCCATCAGGGTGGCGAATTCTTCTTCCGTCGTACCGGCAAAGCTCCAGTCCACGAACGGATAGTCCGCGTCCTGTTTGAACATATCCCAGGAGATCAAACCGCTGGAGTCGATGAAGTGCGTTTCGAGGTTGGTGTGCTCGGCGACTTCTTCGTCATCAAAGGTTGGCGGAGTAAAGACATCGAGATCTTTCAGGCTACGACCTTGCAGCAGTTCGGTTACGGTACGCTCCAACGCCACGCCGAAGTCCGGGTGCGCGCCGAAGGAGGCGAAACAGGTGCCATTTGCCGGGTTGAACAGTACCACGCAGATAACCGGATATTTGCCGCCCAGAGAGCCGTCATAAGCAAAGATTGGGAAACCTTCTGCTTCCAGTTTGGCGATGGATTCCACCACGCCCGGGTAGCGCGCCAGCACGTCAGCCGGGATCTCCGGCAGGCTGATGGATTCAGCAATAATGCGGTTTTTGATATGACGTTCGAAAACTTCAGACAATCCCTGCACGCGCGCTTCGTTGCGGGTATTACCGGCAGACATGCCGTTAGACACATACAGGTTGCCGACGATGTTCATCGGGATATAAACGGTCTGCTCGTCAGACTGACGGGTGAACGGCAGGGCGCAGATCCCACGATCCTCATTGCCGGATTGCAGGTCGATCAACATGCTGCCGGTCAGTTCGTTTTCCGGATCGTAGAACGCGCGCAGGCGGGCATCGAGAATGCCTTCCGGCAGTTCATCGTTTTCGGTCAGCGGGAACCATTTTTCGTTCGGATAGTGAACGAACGGACCGTTGGCAATGGTTTCGCCCAGCCAGAAGTCGGCGAAGAAGTAGTTGGTGGACAGACGCTCAAAATACTCACCCAGCGCAGAGGCCAGCGCCGCTTTTTTGGTCGCGCCTTTACCGTTGGTAAAGCACAGCGCACAGTCTTTGTCGCGAATATGCACGGACCAGACGTGAGGCACCGGATTCAGCCAGGAGGCTTCTTCGATATTAAAGCCCAGGTCGGTCAGTTTCTGCTGGAAGCGAGCGATGGAATCTTCCAGAGCGGCGTCTTTGCCGGGGATAAACGTTTGAGTCATGGCGTTCACTTTTATCGTACGTAAAGCGCGCAATGATACGGGTTTTGCGTGACGGGTGCTATCTCCGGCGAAAATAAATGGCTGGACTATGCTTATAAGCAGTAACCTACTGTTAAGGCATAGAAAAATGAAAGCTTTCGATCTCCAGCGGATGGCGTTTGATAAAGTCCCTCCTGAGTTTTTAGGCGAAGTGGCGCTGCGCAGCCTGTACACCTTTGTACTCGTTTTCCTGTTTCTGAAAATCACCGGACGTCGCGGCGTGCGGCAGATGTCGCTGTTTGAAGTGCTGATCATCCTGACGCTGGGGTCGGCGGCAGGGGACGTTGCCTTTTATGACGATGTGCCGATGGTGCCGGTCTTTATCGTCTTCGTGACGCTTGCACTGCTGTACCGGCTGGTCATGTGGCTGATGTCGAAAAGTGAGAAACTGGAAGATCTGCTCGAAGGGAAGCCGGTGGTGATTGTCGAAGATGGTCAACTGGCCTGGGAGAATGTGCAAAGCGCCAATATGACGGAGTTTGAGTTCTTTATGGAACTCCGTTTGAGCAGCGTTGAGCAACTGGGGCAGGTGCGTCTGGCGATTATGGAAACGAATGGTCAAATCAGCGTCTATTACTATTCCGACGATGAGGTGAAGCCCGGCCTGTGCATCCTGCCGGATATGCTCATCGAGCGATACAAAACTGTACCTGAAGCGGGCGAGTACGCCTGCATAAAATGTAGTCATGTCGTGGTTATGCAGGCGGGCGATCATCAATTATGCCCCCGCTGTACGAATCCAGAATGGACGAAGGTTAGCCGGGCTAAACGTAACACCTGACAGCGATTTTGTCGGTTTTGTGACAACGGTACGGTAGATTGTATTGTGTGACGAGGGGCACATTTCTTCGGCCATCAGTTTTAGACATTGCGGCGCGTGTCACTGAATGATAAAACCGATATCCACAGTTATAACTTATGGCTTTTAGCGTGGTGAGGGGAAATGGCTCAAGTCTTTAATTTCAGTTCAGGTCCGGCAATGTTACCGGCAGACGTGCTCAAACAGGCTCAACAGGAGCTGTGTGACTGGAACGGTCTGGGTACGTCGGTGATGGAAGTCAGCCACCGGGGTAAAGCGTTTATTCAGGTGGCGGAAGAAGCAGAAAAGGATTTTCGCGATCTGCTGAACATTCCCTCGAACTACAAAGTATTGTTCTGTCACGGCGGTGGACGCGGCCAGTTTGCGGGTATCCCGCTCAATCTGCTGGGCGACAAAACCACCGCTGATTACGTTGATGTCGGCTACTGGGCGGCCAGTGCGGTAAAAGAAGCGCACAAATATTGCACGCCGAATGTCATCGATGCCAAAGTGACCGTTGACGGTCTGCGCGCCGTGAAGCCGATGAGTGAGTGGCAGCTTTCTGACAACGCCGCGTATCTTCACTACTGCCCGAACGAAACCATCGACGGTATTGCCATTCACGAAGAGCCAGATTTTGGCGAAAATGTCATTGTGACGGCGGATCTCTCTTCAACCATTCTGTCCACCCCGCTGGATGTCAGCCGCTACGGCGTCATCTACGCGGGTGCCCAGAAAAACATCGGTCCTGCGGGTCTGACTATCGTTATTGTGCGTGAAGACCTGCTGGGGAAAGCCCATAAGTCTTGCCCGTCAATTCTGGATTACACCGTCCTGAACGACAACGATTCCATGTTCAACACCCCACCAACGTTTGCCTGGTATCTCTCCGGCCTGGTCTTCAAATGGCTGAAGCAAAAAGGCGGTGTGGCGCAGATGGATAAGATCAATCAGCAAAAGGCTGAACTGCTGTACGGCGTGATCGACAAGAGCGATTTCTACCGTAACGATGTCGCCAAAACTAACCGTTCGCGCATGAACGTGCCGTTCCAGCTGGCGGACAGCAACCTGGATAACGTGTTCCTGGAAGAGTCCTTCGCGGCGGGTCTGCATGCGCTGAAAGGCCACCGTGTGGTAGGCGGAATGCGCGCCTCTATCTATAACGCCATGCCGCTTGAGGGCGTTAAAGCCCTGACTGATTTCATGATCGACTTCGAACGTCGTCACGGTTAATTGGCTGTTTTTCACCCCCGCAGCGTTCCTGCGGGGTTTTTATTATGTTGAGTTGAGAGTTGAGTTTCATGGAATCCCTGACGTTACAACCTATCGCGCGGGTAGATGGCACCATTAATCTGCCTGGTTCAAAAAGTGTCTCGAACCGCGCTCTGCTGCTGGCAGCTCTGGCAAACGGCACCACCGTCCTCACTAATCTGCTGGACAGCGATGACGTGCGCCATATGCTCAATGCACTGAAAGCGTTGGGCGTTCAGTACGCGCTGTCTGACGATCGTACCCGTTGTGAAGTCACCGGTAACGGCGGCGCGTTACATTCTGCTGAAGCGCTGGAGCTTTTCCTGGGTAACGCCGGTACCGCGATGCGTCCTCTGGCCGCAGCGCTGTGTCTGGGGAGTAACGATATTGTGCTGACCGGTGAGCCGCGAATGAAAGAGCGTCCGATCGGCCATCTGGTGGATGCCCTGCGTCAGGGCGGCGCGCAGATTGATTATCTTGGGCAGGAAAATTACCCGCCCCTGCGTCTGCGCGGGGGATTCACTGGCGGCAATGTTGAGGTTGACGGTAGCGTTTCCAGCCAGTTCCTGACCGCGCTGCTGATGACCGCACCGCTGGCACCACAGGACACCGTCATCAACATTAAAGGCGACCTGGTTTCTAAGCCGTACATTGATATCACCCTGCACCTGATGAACACCTTTGGTGTTGAGGTGGAAAACCAGTCTTATCAGCGTTTCGTGGTGCGCGGAGCGCAGCAGTATCACTCCCCGGGCCACTACCTGGTTGAAGGCGATGCTTCATCCGCCTCCTATTTCCTTGCCGCAGGCGCGATTAAAGGCGGTACGGTTAAAGTGACGGGCATTGGCCGCAACAGCGTGCAGGGCGATATCCGTTTTGCTGACGTGCTGGAAAAAATGGGCGCGGTGGTGACCTGGGGCGATGACTTCATCTCCTGCACCCACGGTGAGCTGAACGCCATCGATATGGATATGAACCATATTCCGGATGCGGCGATGACCATTGCCACCGCTGCGCTGTTTGCGAAAGGCACCACCACGCTGCGAAACATTTACAACTGGCGTGTGAAAGAGACGGACCGCCTGTTCGCGATGGCAACCGAGCTGCGTAAAGTGGGGGCCGAGGTAGAAGAGGGCGAAGACTACATTCGCGTCACGCCGCCGGCAAAACTGCAATTTGCAGAAATTGGCACCTACAACGATCACCGCATGGCGATGTGTTTCTCGCTGGTGGCGTTGTCAGATACGCCAGTCACTATCCTTGATCCGAAGTGTACGGCAAAAACGTTCCCGGACTACTTCGAACAGCTGGCGCGCATTAGCACCCTGGCCTGATGATCGTATGCCGCATCACCTGATGCGGCATTTCCTTACGCTTTCTGACACTCATCCTCTTTCATTTCTTCTACACTCTGCTTCAATCATTCCGTAATTTGCACGCAAAGGTAACAGTTGCGCACGTTGGCGCGTATAATGCGCGGCGTTCATGTAAACGGTATGCCTTAATTAAGGAGAAAAAGATGACGGCAATTGCCCCGGTAATCACCATTGATGGGCCAAGTGGCGCAGGGAAAGGTACTCTGTGCAAAGCGATGGCGGAAGCATTGCAATGGCATCTTTTAGATTCGGGAGCAATCTATCGCGTGCTGGCGCTGGCTGCGCTGCATCATCATGTGGATGTTGCGTCTGAAGAAGCGCTGGTACCGTTGGCTGCGCATCTGGATGTGCGCTTTGTCTCGACCGATGGCAACCTTGAAGTGATCCTGGAAGGGGAAGATGTCAGCGGTGAAATCCGTACGCAAGAAGTGGCCAATGCGGCCTCTCAGGTGGCGGCTTTCCCACGCGTTCGTGAAGCGCTGTTACGTCGCCAGCGCGGTTTCCGTGAAGCGCCGGGGCTGATCGCCGACGGCCGCGACATGGGAACCGTGGTATTCCCCGATGCGCCAGTGAAAATTTTCCTTGACGCCTCTTCAGAAGAACGTGCTCAACGCCGCATGCTTCAGTTGCAGGAAAAGGGGTTTAGTGTTAACTTTGATCGCCTTTTATCCGAGATAAAAGAGCGCGATGACCGCGATCGTAACCGCGCCGTCGCACCACTTGTTCCCGCGCAAGACGCATTAGTGCTGGATTCAACCAGTTTAACTATTGAGCAAGTGATTGAAAAAGCGCTACAATATGCGCGCCAAAAACTGGCACTCGCGTAATCGCGACCGATTTAGCAGTACCCCCGCTGCAATGGATTGACGGCGGGTATGTGAAACAACCCCATCCGGCACGGAGCCAGGTGGACGTTAATATTAACCTGAAGATTAAACATGACTGAATCTTTTGCTCAACTGTTTGAAGAATCCTTAAAAGAAATCGAAACCCGTCCGGGTTCCATCGTTCGTGGCGTTGTTGTTGCTATCGACAAAGACGTTGTACTGGTTGACGCCGGTCTGAAATCTGAGTCTGCCATCCCGGCTGAGCAGTTCAAAAACGCCCAGGGCGAGCTGGAAATCCAGGTTGGTGACGAAGTTGACGTTGCTCTGGACGCAGTAGAAGACGGCTTCGGCGAAACCCTGCTGTCTCGTGAGAAAGCTAAACGTCACGAAGCATGGATCACGCTGGAAAAAGCTTACGAAGAAGCTGAAACTGTGGTCGGTGTTATCAACGGCAAAGTTAAAGGTGGCTTCACTGTTGAGCTGAATGGTATTCGTGCGTTCCTGCCAGGTTCTCTGGTAGACGTTCGTCCAGTCCGTGACACCCTGCACCTCGAAGGCAAAGAGCTTGAGTTCAAAGTAATCAAGCTGGACCAGAAGCGTAACAACGTTGTTGTTTCCCGTCGTGCCGTTATCGAATCCGAAAACAGCGCAGAACGCGATCAGCTGCTGGAAAACCTGCAGGAAGGCATGGAAGTCAAAGGTATCGTTAAGAACCTCACTGACTACGGCGCATTCGTTGACCTGGGCGGCGTTGATGGCCTGCTGCACATCACCGACATGGCGTGGAAACGCGTTAAGCACCCAAGCGAAATCGTGAACGTGGGCGACGAAATCACTGTTAAAGTGCTGAAGTTCGACCGCGAGCGTACTCGTGTATCCCTCGGCCTGAAACAGCTGGGCGAAGATCCATGGGTAGCTATCGCTAAGCGTTACCCAGAAGGTACTAAACTGACTGGTCGCGTTACCAACCTGACTGACTACGGCTGCTTCGTTGAAATCGAAGAAGGCGTTGAAGGTCTGGTGCACGTTTCCGAAATGGACTGGACCAACAAAAACATCCACCCATCCAAAGTTGTTAACGTTGGTGATGTAGTGGAAGTGATGGTTCTGGATATCGACGAAGAACGTCGTCGTATCTCCCTGGGCCTGAAGCAGTGCAAAAACAACCCATGGCAGCAGTTCGCGGAAACCCACAACAAGGGCGACCGTGTTGAAGGTAAAATCAAGTCTATCACTGACTTCGGTATCTTCATCGGCCTGGACGGCGGCATCGATGGCCTGGTTCACCTGTCTGACATCTCCTGGAACGTTGCAGGCGAAGAAGCAGTTCGTGAATACAAAAAAGGCGACGAAATCGCAGCAGTTGTTCTGCAAGTTGACGCAGAGCGTGAGCGTATCTCCCTGGGCGTTAAACAGCTCGCAGAAGATCCGTTCAACAACTGGGTTGCACTGAACAAGAAAGGCGCAATCGTAAACGGTAAAGTGACTGCTGTTGACGCTAAAGGCGCAACCGTAGAACTGGCTGACGGCGTTGAAGGTTACCTGCGCGCTTCCGAAGCTTCACGTGACCGCGTTGAAGATGCAACTCTGGTTCTGAGCGTTGGTGACGACGTTGAAGCTAAGTTCACCGGTGTTGACCGTAAGAACCGTGCAATCAGCCTGTCTGTTCGTGCTAAAGACGAAGCTGATGAGAAAGATGCAATCGCAACTGTGAACAAACAGGAAGATGCAAACTTCTCTAACAACGCAATGGCTGAAGCTTTCAAAGCAGCTAAAGGCGAGTAAGTTCAGGTTCGCACCATCATTTGAGCTGTAACGCATTTACAGCGCGAAGGATGGAGAGCAGACTTGACAGATTGCAGGATTCGTCCTGTAATCAATAACAAAGGGCGGCTACGGCCGCCCTTGTTTAATAAGCTGTTCAGCTAATGGGTTTGAAAGGAACCGGAGGAATCATGACCAAGTCAGAATTGATTGAAAGACTTGCCAGTCAGCAACCGCATATCCCTGCCAAGGCTGTGGAAGATGCCGTTAAAGAGATGCTGGAGCATATGGCTACCACTCTTGCCCAGGGCGAGCGCATTGAAATCCGCGGTTTCGGTAGTTTTTCTCTGCACTATCGTGCACCACGTACCGGGCGTAACCCGAAGACTGGCGATAAAGTGGAGCTGGAAGGAAAGTATGTTCCGCACTTTAAGCCGGGTAAAGAACTGCGCGATCGCGCCAATATTTACGGTAACTGAGTTTAATCATCAGGGTTAAACTGAGTTTAAAGAAAGCACCTTAGGGTGCTTTTTTTGTATCCCGCCCCTGCATTTCTGAATACGCGCCGCATTTTAATTTTCTCTTTGCTGTAAGCGCTTAAAAACGTTGCAGCGCCTGCTGTAAATCACGTCTTTCCTGTCTGACGACGCATCAGTCCCGCCGCATAATCGCCTGAAACATGGAGGTGAAGATGGGGATCCACGTTATCAGTATGTGCGCCATTCTGGCCATAATCCCGCTCTATTGGTTACCCGTTTTGCCAGATTTGCATCTTGTCTGGTTGCTGATTGCCGCAGGAATTGCGTTATCCGTACAGCAGAGAAAATGGCTCAGGTTTTCAGGACTCGCATTGCTTTTTATGTGCTGGGGGATCCTGGCCGCTCAGGAAAGCGTGTGGCCGATGAACTATTTAACGCAAGCACCGCAGCAGGCCGAGGTGGTCATTACCGCAACGGACGGCGCAACGATGCATCAGGGAAGAATTGTCAGCCTCAATGGAGAACGCGTGTGGGCTGCCATGGGCGTGGCGCTGTATGGCAACTATCTGCCGCAAAACGTCTGCGTGGGTCAACGCTGGGCAATGACCCTGCGGTTCAGGGCGGTACACGGAGAACTCAACGATGGCGGCTATGATTCACAGAAAAATGCCTTTGCCCGACACCAGACGCTGAGTGGACGGTTTACCCATGCGGCGCTCGTTGACGAACGCTGTAGTCTGCGTGCGCAATACCTGACATCACTACAGAATACTCTTTCAGCATATCAGTGGGGACCCGTGATCCTGGGGCTGGGGATGGGGGAGCGGCTGTCGGTCTCGCGGGAGATAAAAAACCTGATGCGTGATACCGGAACGATGCATCTGATGGCAATCTCAGGATTGCATATTGCGCTGGCCGCTTCTGTAATATGGTTTCTGGCGCGGGGCATCCAGTTCTTCCTGCCGGGCCGCTGGATTATCTGGCAAATCCCCTTGCTGACAGGGCTGATTTTTGCCGCCTTTTACGCATGGCTAACGGGCTTGCAGCCGCCCGCGCTGCGTACGGTTAACGCGCTTGCGGTACTGGCTGCATTAAAAATGAGTGGTCGCCAGTGGTCGCCCTGTCAGGTATGGCTTACCTGCGTGGCGGCGATCCTGTTTTTCGATCCACTGGCGGTACTGTCACAAAGCCTGGCGTTGTCAGCGTTTGCGGTCGCCGCGCTTATTTTTTGGTATCAGTGGTTGCCTCTCCCGCACTGGCAACGTGGCCGGTGCCTGCGGTCGCTGGCGACGCTAGTGTATTTGCAGGTCGGAATGCTGCTGCTTCTGTTGCCGCTTCAGGTCCTGATTTTCCATGGTTTCAGTCTCTCCTCGCTGGTGGCGAACCTGTTTGCCGTTCCCTTGGTCACGTTCATCTCAGTTCCGCTGATCCTGCTCGGCATGTTTCTGCATCTGTTTCCGGTCGCTGCGCTGGAAAGTATCGTCTGGCTGGCTGCCGATAAATCTCTGGCAGGGCTTTTCTGGCTATTGATGAAATTACCGAATGGCTGGCAGGACGTTGATGAACGCTGGCAATACCTGACGTTACTGCCGTGGCTGCTGATCATTGGCTGGCGATTCAGGGCCTTCAGCGCAGCCCCCGCAGTCTGTCTGGCAGGCAGCGTGGTGCTGGCCTTTCCCCTCTGGCACAGGGTTAAAACAGACAGCTGGTCCCTGCATATGCTGGATGTAGGGCAGGGGCTGGCGATGGTCATTGAGCGTCACGGGAAGGCCATTCTGTATGACACCGGGCTGGCATGGCCCGGTGGGGACAGTGCGCAGCAGCTGATTATCCCCTGGCTACGCTGGCATCATCTAAAACCGGAAGGGGTGATCCTGAGCCATGAACATCTCGACCACGCGGGGGGACTGGAATCGCTAAAAGCTGCCTGGCCCGCAATGTGGATCAGGAGCCCCTTATCCTGGTCCGGACATCTTCCGTGCTTTCGAGGACAGCGATGGCAGTGGCAGGGTTTAACGTTCTCCGTGCACTGGCCACCCGAAAACACCTCGGCGAAAGGTAACAACCGCTCCTGCGTGGTAAAAATCGATGACGGCGAACAGAGCGTTTTACTGACCGGAGACATTGAAGCGCAGGCAGAACTGGCAATGCTGAGCCACCGCTGGCGTCAGCTTGCGTCTACACTGATTCAGGTGCCGCATCATGGAAGTAACACGTCATCTTCAACACCGTTGCTACAGCGCGTAGAGGGGCAGGTTTCGCTGGCCTCGATGGCCCGCTATAACGCGTGGCGTTTCCCTTCTATTAAAGTGGTCCGGCGCTATCGAACGGAGGGATATCTCTGGCTTGATACCCCGCAGTCCGGGCAGATATCTGTGACCTTTTCGCACCATAGTCGGCAAATTCGTCGCTTACGCGAACACTATTTACCGCGTTGGTATCATCAGTGGTTTGGCGCGCCCGTAGATAACGGGTAGAATATGCGGCTATTTCAACAAATGCTGGTTTTTTGAATGCATAACGACAAAGATCTCTCCACGTGGCAAACGTTCCGCCGGCTCTGGCCGATGATTGCTCCTTTCAAAACAGGCTTGATCGTGGCGGGCGTAGCGTTAATCCTCAACGCAGCCAGCGATACGTTTATGTTATCGCTTCTCAAACCGTTACTGGATGACGGTTTCGGTAAAACGGATCGTTCAGTGCTGCTATGGATGCCGCTGGTGGTTATTGGGCTGATGATCTTACGCGGAATCTCCAGCTATGTATCCAGCTACTGCATCTCCTGGGTATCCGGTAAAGTGGTGATGACCATGCGCCGTCGATTATTCAGCCATATGATGGGGATGCCGGTCTCATTCTTTGACAAACAGTCAACCGGCACCCTGCTGTCGCGTATTACCTACGATTCAGAGCAGGTGGCGTCGTCCTCTTCCAGCGCACTGATTACCGTTGTGCGTGAAGGCGCATCCATCATCGGTCTGTTCGCGATGATGTTCTATTACAGCTGGCAACTCTCGCTGATCCTTATTGTGCTGGCGCCGATTGTCTCCATCGCTATCCGCGTGGTATCAAAGCGTTTTCGCAACATCAGTAAAAATATGCAGAATACGATGGGGCAGGTGACGACCAGCGCCGAGCAGATGCTGAAAGGCCATAAGGAAGTGTTGATTTTCGGCGGTCAGGAAGTCGAAACCAAACGCTTTGACAAGGTCAGCAACAGAATGCGCCTGCAAGGAATGAAAATGGTATCGGCCTCGTCGATTTCCGATCCGATCATTCAGCTGATTGCCTCTCTGGCCCTGGCCTTCGTCCTGTATGCCGCCAGTTTCCCGAGCGTCATGGAAACCCTGACTGCGGGTACCATTACCGTGGTGTTCTCATCCATGATTGCGCTGATGCGTCCGCTGAAATCGCTGACTAACGTCAACGCCCAGTTCCAGCGCGGGATGGCAGCCTGTCAGACGCTGTTCAGCATCCTCGATTCCGAACAGGAAAAAGATGAAGGAACACGCGTGATCGAGCGCGCTAAAGGCGACCTGGAATTCCGTAACGTCACCTTTACCTATCCAGGCCGTGAAGTGCCGGCGCTGCGTGATATCAGCCTGTCCATCCCGGCGGGTAAAACCGTCGCGCTGGTCGGTCGTTCCGGTTCGGGCAAGTCGACCATTGCCAGCCTGATTACCCGTTTCTACGATATCGACCAGGGCGAGATCCTGCTTGATGGTCACGACCTGCGGGAATATACCCTCCAGTCGCTGCGTAACCAGGTCGCGCTGGTCTCGCAGAACGTGCATCTGTTCAACGATACGGTGGCGAACAACATTGCGTATGCCCGTACCGAAGAGTACAGCCGTGAAGAGATTGAGAATGCGGCGCGTATGGCCTATGCGATGGACTTCATTAACAAAATGGATAACGGTCTGGATACGATCATTGGCGAAAACGGGGTGCTGCTCTCCGGTGGTCAGCGTCAGCGTATCGCGATTGCCCGTGCGCTGCTGCGCAACAGCCCGATTCTGATCCTCGATGAAGCAACGTCCGCACTGGATACGGAATCTGAACGCGCTATTCAGTCTGCTCTGGATGAATTACAGAAAAACCGTACCTCGCTGGTTATCGCGCACCGTCTGTCGACCATCGAACAGGCTGACGAAATCGTGGTGGTGGAAGATGGCGTGATCGTTGAACGCGGCAGCCATGCGGACCTGCTGGAACAGCGTGGTGTTTACGCGCAGCTTCATAAAATGCAGTTCGGTCAATGATTGCACGCATCTGGTCGGGTGAATCCCCTCTGTGGGTGCTGCTTCTCCCGCTCTCCTGGCTGTATGGCCTGGTGAGCGGTGCTATTCGTCTGCTTTACCGCCTCGGGATCAAGCGCGCCTGGCGCGCACCGGTACCGGTGGTGGTGGTCGGCAACCTGACGGCGGGTGGAAACGGCAAAACCCCGGTGGTGATCTGGCTGGTAGAACAGCTCCAGAGGCGCGGTATCCGCCCGGGAGTTGTCTCACGCGGTTACGGTGGTAAAGCGGCGCAGTATCCACTGGTGCTGAGCCCAGCTACGACAACCGCTGAAGCCGGTGATGAGCCGGTACTGATTTACCAGCGTACCGGCGCGCCGGTTGCGGTATCGCCGGTGCGCAGTGATGCCGTGAAGGCACTGCTTGCGGAGCATGACGTACAAATCGTTATTACCGATGATGGTTTGCAGCATTACGCGCTGGCGCGAGACAAAGAGATCGTGGTCATTGACGGCGTGCGGCGTTTTGGCAACGGCTGGTGGCTGCCAGCCGGTCCTGTACGTGAGCGAGCGTCGCGCCTGAAGAGCGTCGATGCCGTGATTGTGAACGGTGGTGAAGCCAGAGCGGGCGAAATCCCGATGTATCTTCGTCCCGGACAGGCCGTGAATATGTTGACCGGCGAGCGCATAGACGTCGCGCAACTGGAACATCTGGTTGCGATGGCCGGTATAGGTCATCCGCCGCGTTTCTTCGCAACGCTGGAGCAGTGCGGCGCGCGGCTGGAAAAACGAGTACCGCTTGCCGATCACCAGGCGTTAGTTGCCGAAGAGGTTGAAAGGCTGGCAGCGCCGGGCCAGACGCTGATCATGACGGAAAAAGACGCGGTAAAATGCCGGGCCTTTGCGAAAGAAAACTGGTGGTATCTGCCGGTTGACGCTGAACTCAGCGGCGAACAGCCGGAACATTTGCTCAAGGAACTGCTCGCGTTAGTGCAGTAACTTCTACGCGGTTCCGGTGGCGCTTTGACTGACAGGAAAACGCATGTCTCTACCGCAACTCTCACTTGCAGCCGCACGAAACTTGCATCTTGCCGCCCAGGGGCTTCTGAAAAAGCCCCGTCGCCGCGCGCAGCCAGCTGATATCCTCTCTACCGTGCAACGCATGTCGTTGCTGCAAATCGACACCATTAACATCGTGGCGCGTAGCCCGTATCTGGTCCTGTTTAGCCGCCTGGGAAACTATCCTCCGCAGTGGCTGGATAATGCGCTAAGTCAGGGCGAACTGATGGAATACTGGGCGCATGAAGCCTGTTTTCTCCCGCGAAGCGATTTTGCCCTGATGCGTCACCGCATGCTCGCCCCGGACAAAATGGGCTGGAAATACCGTCAGGAGTGGATGGTGGAACACGCGGATGAAATAGAGCAACTGATTGCCCATATTCAGGAAAACGGGCCGGTACGCTCTGCGGATTTTGAACACCCGCGAAAAGGCGCAAGCGGATGGTGGGAGTGGAAACCGCACAAACGCCATCTTGAAGGGCTGTTTACGTCGGGCAAAGTGATGGTGGTCGAGCGCCGCAACTTTCAGCGCGTCTATGACCTCACGCACCGTGTTATGCCTCACTGGGACGATACGCGTGACCTGCTGTCTCAGGACGCAGCCGAAGCCATCATGCTCGGGAACAGCGCCCGCAGCCTTGGCATCTTCCGCCCACAGTGGCTGGCGGATTATTATCGTCTGCGTCAGCCGCAGCTAAAACCACTGCTGGAATCGTGGCAGCGCGAACAGCGCGTCATGCCGGTCTCGGTAGAGTCGTTAGGTGAAATGTGGTTGCATGCGGATTTGTTCCCTCTGCTGGCGCAGGCGCAGGAGGGCAAACTCCAGGCGACCCACAGTGCCGTGCTGTCGCCGTTCGACCCCGTTGTCTGGGACAGAAAGCGGGCCGGGCAGTTGTTTAATTTCAGCTACCGTCTGGAATGCTACACTCCGGCGCCCAGGCGGCAGTATGGTTATTTTGTTTTGCCGCTGCTGCACAAAGGCCAGCTAGTCGGGCGCATGGACGCTAAAATGCACCGTAAAACCGGCATGCTTGAAATTATCGCGCTCTGGCTTGAAGAGGGCATAAAGGTGACGGCTGGCCTGGAAAAAGGGTTAACGACTGCGCTCAGTGAATTTGCCCGCTGGCAGGGGGCGCATGAAATTGTACTCGGTCGCGTGCCTGCGGGGCTGTTTACGACCTGTCGAGGTGGCTGGGAAACTGGCACTCCCTGAAAAGGGAATGTGATAAGCTTTAGCGATTACCCATACGGAGGAACTATGGATCACCGTTTACTTGAAATTATTGCCTGCCCGGTGTGCAACGGCAAACTGTATTACAGCCAGGATAAACAAGAGCTGATTTGCAAACTGGACAGCCTGGCGTTCCCGCTGCGTGACGGTATTCCGGTCCTGCTGGAAAATGAAGCCCGTTCCCTGGTGGCAGAAGAGATCAAACCATGAGTTTTGTTGTCATTATCCCTGCGCGTTATGCTTCAACGCGCCTGCCAGGTAAACCGCTGGTGGATATCAATGGCAAACCGATGATTGTGCATGTCCTTGAACGGGCACGCGAATCGGGCGCCGGACGCGTCATCGTCGCCACCGATCACCCGGATGTTGCGCGCGCGGTTGAGGCCGCGGGTGGGGAAGTGTGCATGACCCGTGCCGATCATCAGTCAGGCACCGAGCGCCTTGCGGAAGTCGTCGAAAAATGCGGTTTCAGCGACGAGACGGTGATTGTGAACGTGCAGGGCGATGAGCCGATGATCCCGGCGGCGATTATCCGTCAGGTGGCCGACAACCTGGCTCAGCGTCAGGTCGGGATGGCGACCCTCGCGGTGCCGATTCACCACGCTGAAGAGGCGTTCAATCCGAATGCGGTGAAAGTGGTCATGGACGCAGAGGGCTACGCGCTCTATTTCTCCCGCGCCACCATTCCGTGGGATCGCGATCGTTTCGCGCAATCGAAAGAGACAATCGGCGAAACCTTCCTGCGCCACATCGGTATTTACGGCTACCGCGCCGGCTTTATTCGTCGCTACGTCGCCTGGGCACCAAGCCCGCTGGAGCATATTGAAATGCTCGAACAGCTTCGCGTGCTGTGGTACGGCGAGAAAATTCACGTTGCGGTTGCCCAGGAAATCCCAGGCACCGGCGTGGATACCCCTGAAGATCTCGAGCGCGTACGCGTCGAAATGCGTTAATTCGCTGGCATCCCCTCGTCTGGGGGGATGCTCTCCCGCCTGGCTATTTTCCTTTTCTTTTTCATTATTGATCTCTACCGGGTGACATCCGGGTTTCGCGCGCTCATTATAAAAGCAGTAGTTTTAATGGGGGTAATCTCATATGGAACAGCTGCGTGCTGAACTCAGCCATCTCCTTGGCGAAAAGCTAAGCCGGGTGGAATGCGTGAATGAAAAGGCCGATACCGCACTCTGGTCGTTGTACGACAGTCAGGGAAACCCCATGCCGCTGATGGCCAGAAGTTTTACCTCGCCGGGCGTCGCCAGACAGCTGGCCTGGAAAATGTCGATGCTGGCGCGGGAAGGGACTGTCCGCATGCCGACGGTCTACGGCGTGATGACCCATGAGGAGCATCCCGGCCCGGATGTTCTGCTTATCGAACGTTTACGCGGGGTTTCTGTTGAAGCCCCGACGCGTACACCGGAGCGCTGGGAACAGCTGAAAGATCAGATTGTCGAGGCTCTGCTTGCCTGGCATCGGCAGGACAGCCGGGGTCTTGTTGGCGCGGTGGACAGCACGCAGGAAAACCTGTGGCCGCTGTGGTATCGCCAGCGTGTTGAAGTGCTGTGGGGCACGCTGAACCAGTTCAACAACACCGGTTTAACGATGCAGGACAAACGTATTTTATTCCGCACCCGGGAGTGTCTGCCGACGCTGTTTGAGGGCTTTAACGACAACTGCGTGCTGGTTCACGGCAATTTCACGCTGCGCAGTATGCTTAAAGACTCGCGCAGCGACCAGTTGCTGGCGATGGTCGGGCCGGGGATCATGCTCTGGGCGCCGCGCGAGTACGAACTGTTCAGGCTGAGCGAGGGCGGGGCGGCGGAAGATTTGCTCTGGCACTATCTTCAGCGCGCCCCCGTTGCGGAGGCCTTTCTCTGGCGACGCTGGCTCTATCTTCTCTGGGATGAGGTGGCGCAGCTGGTCAACACCGGGCGCTTTAATCGCGCCAGTTTCGATCTGGCCGCAAAATCACTCCTGCCCTGGCTTGCCTGACGAACCTTTGAGCCACTGCCAGAGGCGGCCAAGCGTCTCGTAGCCGACGCGATCGCTGTGCATCAGCCATACCGGGGACGGGATTATCCGTTCCCACGGATTGAGCGGGGCGTCAATAGCCATCTGGTTTGCCGGAGCAGGAAGCGGATGCAGGCCCTGCTTCTTAAAGAAAATCATTGCGCGCGGCAGGTGTGAAGCAGAGGTCACCAGCAGGAACGGTACATCACCGATGGCCTGTTTCACCGCCGCCGCCTCTTCTTCGGTATCTTTTGGGCTATCCAGCGTGATGATGGCGGAACGTGGTACGCCAAGCGATTCAGCCACTCTTGCTCCTGCTTCAGCGGTACTGACCGGGTTGGTTTTTGCCGCAGCGCCCGTGAAGATCATCTTCGATCCCGGATTGGCCAGCCACAGGCGGATCCCCTCGTTCAGGCGAGGCAGGCTGTTGTTGATCAGGTTCGAGCTGGGCGCCCAGTTCGGATCCCAGGTATATCCGCCGCCCAGCACCACGATATAGCCCACCTTCTGATTTCCCTGCCATGTCGGGTAGGTGTTTTCAATCGGACGTAATAAACCGTCAGCGACCGGTTGCAGGCTGAGTAACAGCAGCGCCAGCCAGCCCACGGTAACGAGGGATTTACCGCTTTTCTGAAAGCGGCTAAACCATATTAATGCCAGCCCCAGCGCGATGAGAAGCAACAGCAGGGGAAGGGGAAGCATCATGCCTCCGATATATTTTTTTAGGGTAAAAAGCATCCTTTTTGGTTCCTTTTTTAACCATACAGCAGGCGATTGTCGGTGATATTACACCAGAGTGGTTCATTCTCCGCGCGGGTGTGACAAAATAGCGGTTTTGCAGTGAGTGGAACCCTCCCAATGCGGGATCGCAATTTTGATGACATCGCGGAAAAGTTTTCGCGCAACATTTATGGCACCACCAAAGGTCAGCTTCGTCAGACGATCCTCTGGCAGGATCTGGACAAGCTGCTGGCTGAATTCGGTGACCGACCGTTGCGCGTGCTGGATGCTGGCGGTGGGGAAGGTCAGACTGCAATTCTGATGGCGCAGCGGGGACATCACGTCACGCTTTGCGATCTTTCTGCCGAGATGGTTGCGCGCGCAGGGCGAGCGGCAGAAGAGAAAGGTGTGAGCGACAACATGCATTTTATACATTGCGCCGCTCAGGACATTCCGCAGCATTTGGAAACGCAGGTTGATCTGATATTGTTTCATGCTGTGCTCGAATGGATCGCCGAACCACAAGCGATGTTAAAAACGCTGTGGTCGATGTTGCGCCCGGGCGGTGCGTTATCGCTGATGTTTTACAATGCCAACGGCCTGCTAATGCGAAACGTGCTGGTCGGCAATTTTGGCTATGTACAGCAGGGCATGTATAAAAAGAAACGACGCACGCTTTCACCGGATTTCCCCCGTGAACCGCAGCAGGTCTATGGCTGGCTGGAGGAGATCGGTTGGGAAATTACCGGCAAAACCGGCGTGAGGGTGTTTCATGATTATCTGCGTGATAAACAAAAACAGGATGACTGTTTAGACGCCTTAACAGAAATAGAGACGCGGTACTGCCGCCAGGAGCCTTATCTGAGCCTTGGCCGCTATATACACGTCACCGCGCGCAAGCCGCAGATGCAAGGATAATCTATGAGTGAATTTTCCCAGACAGTCCCCGAACTGGTTGCCTGGGCCAGGAAAAACGATTTCTCCATCTCGCTGCCGGTAGACAGACTCTCATTCCTGCTGGCGGTTGCGACGCTAAATGGCGAACGCCTGGATGGCGAAATGAGTGAAGGCGAACTGGTGGATGCGTTCCGCCACGTCAGTGATGCGTTTGAGCAAACCAGCGAAACCATTAGCGTGCGTGCCAACAACGCAATCAATGATATGGTGCGTCAACGTCTGCTGAACCGCTTTACCAGCGAGCAGGCGGAAGGAAACGCCATCTATCGTCTTACGCCACTGGGCATTGGCATTACCGACTATTACATCCGCCAGCGCGAATTTTCCACGCTGCGTCTCTCCATGCAGCTCTCTATTGTTGCAGGCGAGCTGAAGCGTGCCGCCGACGCGGCTGATGAAAACGGTGATGAATTCCACTGGCATCGCAACGTTTACGCGCCGCTGAAATATTCGGTTGCCGAGATTTTCGACAGTATCGATCTGACTCAACGTCTGATGGACGAACAGCAGCAGCAGGTGAAAGACGATATCGCTCAACTGCTTAATAAAGACTGGCGTGCGGCCATCTCCAGCTGTGAACTCTTGCTGTCAGAAACGTCGGGTACGCTGCGTGAGTTGCAGGATACGCTGGAGGCGGCGGGAGATAAGCTACAGGCTAATCTGCTACGCATTCAGGACGCGACGATGGCGCACGACGATCTGCATTTTATCGACCGTCTGGTGTTTGATTTGCAGAGCAAGCTTGACCGCATTATCAGCTGGGGCCAGCAGTCGATCGACCTGTGGATCGGTTACGACCGCCACGTGCATAAATTTATCCGTACCGCCATCGATATGGATAAGAATCGCGTCTTTGCTCAACGTCTGCGCCAGTCGGTACAGACCTACTTCGATGCGCCGTGGGCGCTGACCTACGCCAACGCCGATCGTCTGCTGGATATGCGCGACGAAGAGATGGCGCTGCGTGATGAAGAGGTCACCGGTGAACTGCCACCGGATCTGGAATACGAAGAATTTAACGAAATTCGCGAGCAGCTTGCGGCGATGATCGAAGAACAGCTCGCTGTCTACAAAACCAGACAAGCACCGCTGGATCTTGGCCTCGTGGTACGCGACTATCTGGCGCAGTATCCGCGCGCGCGCCACTTCGATGTTGCCCGCATTGTTGTAGACCAGGCGGTGCGCCTGGGCATCGCACAAGCCGATTTCACCGGACTGCCGCCGAAGTGGCAGCCGATTAACGATTACGGAGCCAAGGTACAGGCGCATGTCATTGACAAATATTGAACACGTGATGCCAGTTAAGCTGGCACAGGCGCTGGCGAATCCGTTGTTTCCGGCGCTGGATAGCCAGCTGCGTGCCGGTCGTCACATTGGCCTTGACGAGCTGGATAATCACGCCTTTTTGATGGACTTTCAGGAGTACCTGGAAGAGTTTTACGCTCGCTATAACGTTGAGCTGATCCGCGCGCCGGAAGGGTTTTTCTACCTGCGTCCGCGCTCTACCACGCTTATTCCGCGCTCGGTGCTTTCCGAACTGGATATGATGGTCGGCAAAATTCTCTGCTACCTCTATCTCAGCCCGGAACGTCTGGCGAATGAAGGGATCTTCACCCAGCAGGAGCTTTACGATGAGCTGCTGTCGCTGGCGGATGAAAGCAAGCTGCTCAAGCTGGTCAATAACCGCTCAACGGGGTCCGATCTGGACCGTCAGAAATTACAGGAAAAAGTTCGCTCTTCCCTGAACCGTCTGCGCCGTCTGGGAATGGTCTGGTTCATGGGTCACGACAGCAGCAAGTTCCGTATTACCGAATCGGTCTTCCGTTTTGGCGCCGATGTGCGTGCGGGTGACGATGCGCGTGAAGCGCAGCTGCGCATGATCCGTGACGGTGAAGCGATGCCGGTGGAAAACCATTTGCAGCTCAATGACGAGCACGAAGAGAATCAGCCGGATAGCGGGGAGGAAGAGTAATGATTGAACGCGGTAAATTTCGCTCACTAACGCTGATCAACTGGAACGGCTTCTTTGCCCGAACCTTCGATCTGGATGAGCTGGTGACAACGCTCTCCGGCGGTAACGGGGCGGGTAAATCCACCACCATGGCGGCCTTCGTGACGGCGCTGATCCCTGACCTGACCCTGCTGCACTTCCGTAACACCACCGAAGCGGGCGCCACGAGCGGCTCCCGCGATAAAGGTCTGCACGGTAAGCTGAAAGCGGGCGTCTGTTATTCAGTGCTGGATGTGATCAACTCCCGCCATCAGCGCGTGGTTGTAGGCGTGCGCCTGCAACAGGTTGCCGGTCGCGACCGTAAAGTAGATATCAAACCGTTTGCGATCCAGGGACTACCAACCTCCGTACAGCCGACCGCGCTGCTGACGGAAACCCTGAATGAACGTCAGGCGCGCGTCCTCACGCTTCAGGAGCTGAAGGACAAGCTGGAAGCTATCGAAGGCGTGCAGTTTAAGCAGTTTAACTCCATTACCGACTACCACTCTCTGATGTTCGATCTCGGTGTGGTAGCCCGTCGTCTGCGCAGCGCGTCAGATCGTAGTAAATACTACCGTCTGATTGAAGCCTCCCTGTACGGCGGTATCTCCAGCGCCATTACTCGCTCCCTGCGCGACTACCTGCTGCCGGAAAACAGCGGCGTGCGTAAGGCCTTCCAGGATATGGAAGCCGCGCTGCGTGAAAACCGCATGACGCTGGAAGCGATTCGCGTCACACAGTCTGACCGCGACCTGTTTAAGCACCTGATCAGCGAAGCCACCAACTACGTGGCGGCGGACTATATGCGCCACGCCAACGAGCGCCGTATTCATCTCGACCAGGCGCTGGAGTATCGCCGCGAGCTGTTTACCTCCCGCAAACAGCTGGTGGCTGAGCAGTATAAGCATGTCGAAATGGCGCGCGAACTGGGCGAGCACAACGGTGCGGAAGGGGATCTGGAAGCCGATTACCAGGCGGCCAGCGATCACCTGAACCTGGTGCAGACCGCGCTGCGTCAGCAGGAAAAAATCGAGCGCTATGAAGCCGATCTGGATGAGCTGCAAATTCGTCTTGAAGAGCAAAATGAAGTGGTGGCCGAAGCTGCCGAATTGCAGGAAGAGAACGAAGCCCGCGCGGAAGCCGCCGAGCTGGAAGTGGATGAGCTGAAAAGCCAGCTTGCTGATTACCAGCAGGCGCTGGATGTGCAGCAGACGCGTGCGATTCAGTACAACCAGGCGTTGCAGGCGTTGCAGCGTGCCAAAGAGCTGTGCCATCTGCCGGACCTGACCCCGGAAAGCGCTGACGAATGGCTGGATACCTTCCAGGCCAAAGAGCAGGAAGCCACTGAGAAACTGCTTTCTCTCGATCAGAAAATGAGCGTGGCGCAAACGGCGCATAGCCAGTTTGAGCAGGCGTACCAGCTGGTGGTGGCGATCAACGGTCCGCTGGCGCGTAACGAAGCGTGGGACGTTGCCCGTGAGCTGCTGCGCGACGGCGTCAATCAACGCCATCTGGCCGAACAGGTGCAGCCGCTGCGCATGCGCCTGAACGAGCTGGAACAGCGTCTGCGTGAACAGCAGGAAGCCGAGCGTCTGCTGGCGGAATTCTGCAAGCGTCAGGGTAAAAATTACGATTTCGACGAGCTTGAGGCCCTGCACCAGGAGCTGGAAGCGCGTATTGCGGCCCTGTCGGATACCGTATCGAACGCCAGCGAACAGCGCATGACGCTGCGTCAGGAGCTGGAACAGCTTCAGTCCCGTTCGAAGACGCTCTTACAGCGTGCGCCGATCTGGCTGGCTGCACAAAGCAGCCTGAACCAGCTCAGCGAACAGTGTGGCCAGGAGTTTTCCTCCAGCCAGGACGTCACCGAATACATGCAACAGCTGCTGGAGCGCGAGCGTGAAGCGATTGTTGAGCGTGACGAAGTGGGTGCGCGCAAGCGTGACGTCGATGAAGAGATTGAGCGTTTAAGCCAGCCTGGCGGCTCAGAAGATCCGCGCCTGAATGCCTTAGCCGAGCGTTTCGGCGGCGTGCTGCTGTCTGAAATTTACGACGATGTCGGCCTGGACGATGCGCCGTACTTCTCCGCGCTGTACGGTCCATCCCGTAACGCGATTGTGGTGCCTGATCTGTCGCTGATTTCGGACCAGCTTGCAGGGCTGGAAGACTGCCCGGAAGATCTCTACCTCATCGAAGGGGATCCGCAGTCGTTTGATGACAGCGTATTCAGCGTCGACGAGCTGGAAAAAGCGGTGGTGGTGAAAATCGCCGATCGCCAGTGGCGCTATTCGCGCTTCCCGGAACTGCCGCTGTTTGGCCGCGCCGCGCGTGAAAACCGTATTGAAAGCCTGCACGCTGAGCGCGAAACGCTTTCTGAACGTTTTGCAACCCTGTCGTTTGATGTTCAAAAAACGCAGCGTCTGCATCAGGCGTTCAGCCGCTTTATCGGCAGCCACCTCGGCGTTGCCTTTGAGCCCGATCCGGAAGCTGAAATCCGCAAGCTCAACACCCGCCGTGGTGAGCTGGAGCGTGCGCTTGCCAGCCATGAAAATGACAACCAGCAAAGCCGCGTGCAGTTCGAGCAGGCGAAAGAGGGCGTTGCGGCCCTTAACCGCATCCTGCCGCGCCTGAACCTGCTGGCGGACGATACGCTCGCCGACCGCGTAGACGAAATTCAGGAACGTCTGGACGAAGCGCAGGAAGCGGCGCGCTTTGTGCAGCAGCACGGCAATCAGCTGGCAAAACTGGAGCCGATGGTTTCCGTTCTCCAGAGCGACCCGGAACAGTTTGAGCAGTTAAAAGAGGATTATGCCTGGTCACAGCAGGTGCAGCGCGAAGCGCGTCAGCAGGCGTTTGCCCTGACGGAAGTGGTGCAACGTCGCGCACACTTCGGCTACTCCGATTCAGCAGAAATGCTGAGCGGGAACAGCGATCTTAATGAAAAGCTGCGCCAGCGTCTTGAGCAGGCCGAAGCAGAGCGTACGCGCGCCCGTGAAGCGATGCGTACCCACGCCGCACAGCTGAGCCAGTACAGCCAGGTCATGGCCTCGCTGAAAAGCTCCTTCGACACCAAGAAAGAGCTGTTAAACGATCTGCATAAAGAGTTGCAGGACATCGGCGTACGCGCCGACAGCGGTGCAGAAGAGCGGGCGCGTATTCGCCGCGATGAGCTGCATGCTCAGCTCAGCAACAACCGTGCGCGTCGTAATCAGCTGGAAAAAGCGCTGACCTTCTGTGAAGCAGAGATGGACAACCTGACGCGACGCCTGCGCAAGCTGGAGCGTGACTATTTTGAGATGCGTGAACAGGTTGTGACCGCGAAGGCGGGCTGGTGCGCGGTGATGCGCATGGTGAAAGACAACAACGTGGAGCGTCGTCTGCATCGTCGCGAGCTGGCGTACCTGTCAGCCGATGAACTGCGCTCTATGTCGGATAAGGCGCTGGGCGCGCTGCGTCTGGCGGTGGCGGACAATGAACACCTGCGCGACGTGCTGCGTATGTCCGAAGATCCGAAGCGTCCTGAGCGCAAAATTCAGTTCTTCGTGGCGGTTTATCAGCACTTACGCGAGCGTATTCGTCAGGACATCATCCGTACCGACGATCCGGTGGAAGCGATCGAACAGATGGAGATCGAGCTGGGCCGTTTGACGGAGGAGCTGACCTCCCGCGAGCAGAAGCTGGCAATCAGCTCCCGCAGCGTGGCGAATATTATTCGTAAAACCATTCAGCGCGAGCAGAACCGTATCCGTCAGCTGAACCAGGGCCTGCAAAGCGTGTCGTTTGGCCAGGTCAACAGCGTGCGGCTGAACGTGAACGTGCGTGAGGCGCACTCCACGCTGCTGGACGTGTTGTCTGAACAGCACGAACAGCATCAGGATCTGTTCAACAGTAACCGCCTGACCTTCTCCGAAGCGCTGGCGAAGCTATATCAGCGTCTGAATCCGCAGATTGACATGGGCCAGCGTACGCCGCAAACCATCGGCGAGGAGCTGCTGGACTACCGCAACTATCTGGAAATGGAAGTTGAGGTTAACCGTGGCTCAGACGGCTGGCTGCGCGCGGAATCCGGTGCGCTCTCTACCGGTGAAGCCATCGGTACCGGTATGTCGATTCTGGTGATGGTGGTGCAGAGCTGGGAAGATGAAGCGCGTCGTCTGCGCGGCAAAGACATCTCGCCATGCCGTCTGCTGTTCCTCGATGAAGCCGCGCGTCTCGACGCCCGCTCCATCGCCACGCTGTTTGAGCTTTGCGAGCGACTCGATATGCAGCTCATCATCGCGGCGCCGGAAAACATCAGTCCGGAAAAAGGGACAACCTATAAGCTGGTGCGTAAGGTGTTCCAGAACAGTGAACACGTACACGTCGTGGGCCTGCGTGGTTTCGCCCCGCAGCCACCGGAGTCATTACCGGGCACGGCTGACGCCTCTTAACCCGGGGTGCGACAAATAGCGGCGCTCATGCGCCGCTTTTTTTATTCACTTAACTTGTGTTCAGGGCTGCGTTATCTTTAAACTTCTTTACATAAGGTAAGGCAGCAGCGAGTATGCCTTTCTATACTGAAGGAAAGCTCCAGAATAATGGGCATGTCGTGAAAAACAGGGGGCAAGGGATGTTGCTTAAGAAAAATCGTGGTCGTCAGCTGTCTGCGCTGAGTTTGTGCCTGACAGTGATGTTTGCTCCACTGTTTACCGCTCAGGCCGATGAGCCTGAAATTGTACCGACTGACAGCTCCGCGACGATGGGCGTGCAGCCGACGTCGCTGTCACAACCGCTGGATCAGTCTCCGGCGACGGCCATCATGGCCGGCATTAAACCGCTGCCGGAAGGCATCGATACTGAATCATTACGCCAGCAGCTTATGACCGGCCTGCCCTCGGGCTATACTCCCGCTTATATTAACCAGCTCACGCTGCTTTACGCTGCGCGCGATATGAAACCGATGTGGGAAAATCGCGAGGCGGTACGAGCCTTCCAGCAGCAGCTGGCTGAAGTGGCGATTGCAGGCTTTCAGCCGCAGTTCACGACCTGGGTTGAGCTCCTGACCGACCCTGCCGTTACCGGACAGGCGCGTGACGTGGTGTTGTCTGATGCCATGATGGGCTACTTACAGTTTGTGGCGGGGATTTCGGTGAACGGCAACCGCTGGTTATACAGCAGTAAACCGTACAAGCTGGCGACGCCTGCGCTGTCCGTCATTAATCAGTGGCAGCTGTCGCTGGATAACGGCGAACTGCCGCGCTTTATCGCAAGCCTTGCGCCTGCCCATCCGCAATATGCCACGATGCATCAGTCGCTTCTTGAGCTGGTTGCGGATTCCCGCCCGTGGCCTCAGCTGCGTGGCACCACAACGCTGCGTCCGGGGCAGTGGAGCAGCGATGTGCCTGCGATCCGCGAAATTATGAAACGCTCCGGCATTCTTGACAGCGGCCCTAAAATTGCTCTGCCCGGTGACGAGACGCAAAATGCGGTCGTCAGCCCGTCGGCGCCGGTAAAAGAGAAAACGGCCGTTGCGTTGAGCAATAAGCCCGCCGCTTACGATCGCGAGCTGGTCGCCGCAGTGAAGCAGTTCCAGGCCGCGCAGGGGCTTGGCGCTGACGGCGTGATTGGTCCATCTACTCGCGACTGGCTGAACGTCTCTCCGGCCCAGCGGGCAGGAGTGCTGGCGTTGAATATCCAGCGCTTGCGCTTGCTGCCGGGCACGTTATCCACCGGCATTATGGTCAACATTCCGGCGTACTCCCTGGTCTACTATCAGGACGGTAGCGAAGTGCTGGCGTCCCGCGTGATTGTCGGCCGACCTGACCGTAAAACGCCAATGATGAGCAGCGCGCTGAATAACGTGGTGGTTAACCCGCCGTGGAACGTGCCGCCGACGCTGGCGCGCAAAGATATCCTGCCTAAGGTATGGAATGACCCAGGTTATCTGGAGCGACATAACTATACGGTGATGCGTGGCTGGAACAGCAAAGAAGCGATTGATCCCTGGATGGTCGACTGGTCAACGATTACGCCTTCGAACCTGCCGTTTCGTTTCCAGCAGGCACCTGGCGCACATAACTCGCTGGGACGTTACAAATTCAATATGCCAAGTTCGGACGCTATCTACCTGCATGATACCCCAAACCATAATCTGTTCCAGAAAGATGCACGCGCGCTCAGCTCGGGCTGTGTCCGCGTGAACAAGGCCTCCGAGCTGGCGAATATGCTGTTGCAGGATGCAGGCTGGAACGATACGCGGATATCAGATGCCCTGAAGCAGGGGGATACGCGTTACGTCAATATCCGCCACAATATTCCGGTCAATCTTTACTATCTGACGGCGTTTGTAGGCGCGGACGGACGCACCCAGTATCGTACAGATATTTACAATTATGATCTGACAGCGCGATCCGGCGCACAAATTTTGCCAAAAGCGGAACAATTAATCAGGTAAATGAAGTAGTTCGGTAAAAATGATTGTCGTAAGTTATGGTGAATATGAGGCGATCTGGCTGCAAGCCGCGTATTCACTGGGGTTGGGCGCCTTGACGTAGCAGGCTTTGCCAGTTATGGTGCCCTTCGTGCGCTAAGCATATTGACAATTTCTTTTACCTGTAGACCTGATTATCATGGACAAATTTGACGCTAATCGCCGCAAATTGCTGGCGTTAGGTGGCGTTGCGCTGGGCGCAGCAGCCATCCTTCCGACGCCAGCATTTGCCACCCTCTCGACACCTCGTCCGCGTATTTTAACGCTCAACAATCTGCATACTGGTGAGACGCTTAAAGCGGAATTTTTCGATGGCAGAGGCTATATTCAGGATGAATTAGCAAGACTCAACCATTTTTTCCGTGATTTCCGCGCGAATAAAATCAAAGCCATCGACCCTGGATTATTCGATCAGCTTTACCGCTTGCAGGGACTGCTGGGGACCAAAAGGCCGGTGCAACTCATTTCTGGCTATCGCTCTCTGGATACCAACAATGAACTGCGCGCCCACAGCCGTGGGGTAGCGAAAAAAAGCTATCACACTAAAGGGCAGGCGATGGATTTCCATATTGAAGGCGTTTCGTTAGCCAATATTCGCAAAGCGGCGTTATCTATGCGCGCAGGTGGTGTAGGATACTACCCACGTAGCAACTTTTTGCATATTGATACCGGGCCGGTTCGGCACTGGTAATAACGAAACACAGGAGCAGTATGAACTATCGTATTATTCCGGTTACCGCGTTCTCACAGAACTGTTCATTGATCTGGTGTGAACAAACTAAACTGGCCGCGCTTGTTGATCCCGGTGGCGACGCTGAGACAATCAAGCAGGAAGTCGCTGCCAGCGGTGTAACGCTGATGCAGATTTTACTCACCCATGGCCATCTCGACCATGTGGGTGCAGCGGCAGAACTGGCTGAACACTACGGTGTGCCGATTATCGGCCCGGAAAAAGAAGATGAGTTCTGGCTTCAGGGGCTACCTGCCCAAAGCCGCATGTTTGGTCTGGATGACTGTCAGCCACTGACACCGGACCGCTGGCTGAACGAAGACGATCGCGTTAACGTAGGGAATGTAACTTTACAGGTGTTGCATTGCCCCGGGCATACGCCCGGCCATATTGTCTTCTTTGATGACGTGTCGCGCCTGCTGATTTCCGGTGACGTGATTTTCAAAGGGGGCGTAGGACGCAGTGATTTCCCACGCGGCGATCACGGTCAGCTGATTCAGTCGATTAAGCAGAAGTTATTGCCGTTAGGTGATGATGTGACGTTTATCCCTGGACACGGACCGATGTCGACGCTGGGCGATGAGCGGTTGCATAACCCGTTCCTTCAGGATGAAATGCCTGTCTGGTAAACCCGGTAAAATAAAAAAGCCTGCGCGATGCAGGCTTTTTTTATGGGTGCAGATTACAGCACCGCGACAATGGCTTCGCACAGCGGCGCCATGTTGTCAGGCGTCATACCTGCAACGTTCACGCGGCCAGAGGCAACGGCATACACGCCAAACTCTTCACGCAGGCGCAGCACCTGCTCTTTGGTCAGGCCGCTGAAGGAGAACATGCCGTTCTGCTTGATGATGAAGCTGAAGTCACGGTCAGCGCCTTTCTCAGCCAGCGTGTTCACAAACAGCAGACGCATGCGCTGAATGCGCTGACGCATATCGTTCAGCTCTTGTTCCCAGATTGCGCGCAGCGCATCGTTGCTCAGGATCGTCGCGACCACAGACGCACCGTGTGCCGGTGGGTTAGAGTAGTTAGCGCGGATCACGGACTTCATCTGGCTGAATGCGCGATCGACGGTTGCTTCGTCAGCAGCCACCAGCGTACAGGCGCCGACACGCTCGTTATACAGACCAAAGTTCTTGGAATAGGAGCTTGCGACAATCAGCTCCTGATGCACGGCGGCGAATGCGCGCAGACCTTCTGCATCTTCTTCCAGACCACGGGCAAAGCCCTGGTAAGCGAAGTCGAACAGCGGCAGCCAGCCTTTTTCAACGGACAGCTTAGCCAGCTGTTCCCACTGCTCAAGCGTAGGATCGATACCGGTTGGGTTATGGCAGCAGCCGTGGAACAGCACCACATCGCCCGCCTGGGCTTCGCTCAGGCTGGCCAGTAGACCGTCGAAATCCAGCGCGTGGTTTGCCGCGTCGTAGTAGGCGTATTCACGCACTTCCAGACCCGCAGAATTAAAAACGCTCTTGTGGTTCGGCCAGCTTGGATTGCTTACCCACACACGCTTCACAGAGGTGTTTTTCGCCAGGAAATCTGCCGCCACGCGCAGTGCGCCGGTACCGCCTGGGGTCTGCGCCGTGCGGGCGCGTTTTTCGCTCACAATGGTGCTGCCTTTGCCGAACAGCAGCTCCTGGGTGCAGCGACCAAATTCAGGGATACCATCAATACCGAGGTAGTTTTTGGTGGTTTCGTTTTCCAGCAGATACTGCTCAGCTTTTTTGACGCTGGTCAGTACCGGAGTTTTGCCGGTTTCATCTTTATATACACCAATACCCAGGTTGATTTTGCCAGGGCGGTCGTCGGCACGAAACAGATCGGCCAGGCCCAGAATTGGGTCGGCAGGAGCGGCAGTAATGTTCTCAAACATGACGAAGTTCCATTGTGATTACAGAAGTGAAATCCGCTATCAGGTTAACGGTAGATTTACAAAATGCCAACCGTTTGCGACGAAAAGCGTGCGGCTTTTCAAAAGTCGCTATTATTTTCTCTCAGGAATAAAAAAACAGGGCCGAAGCCCTGTTCATTAAACATATAACAACGAGGTGTGCTGATTAGAACTGGTAAACCAGACCCAGAGCCACGATATCGTCGTTGTTGATGCCCAGCTTGTTGTCGTCTTTCAGCTGGTTGATCTGATAGTCAACATAGGTAGACATGTTTTTGTTGAAGTAGTATGTCGCACCAACGTCGATGTAGTTGATGTAGTCTTCGTCACCGATACCTTCTACGTCTTTCGCTTTAGATTTGTAGTAAGCGATGGATGGACGCAGACCGAAGTCGAACTGGTACTGAGCGACGACAGAGAAGTCCTGAGACTTGTTAGCGAAACCACGGCTGCCCAGACGCGCTGCGTTACGCATCTCGCCATAAATAGCTGCCAGGTAGATGTTGTTCGCGTCATATTTCAGGCCGGTTGCCCACTGCTCAGCTTTGTCGCCTTTACCCCAATCCAGCGTCTGCTGGTTGTTGGTACGGTCAGCTGCACCATAAGCACCCACAATGCCGAAACCGTCGAAATCATAGCTCAGAGAGGTTGCCCAGCCGTCACCGTTGGAACGTACTGCGTCATCACGTTCATTTTTGCCCAGGTACTGAACACCAAAGTTCAGACCGTCAACCAGGCCGAAGAAGTTGCTGTTACGGTAAGTCGCCAGACCACCCGTACGGCCTGCGAAGAAGTTATCGCTCGCGCCGGTGTCGCCGCCGAACTCAGGCAGCATATCGGTGATGCCGATTGCGTCATAGACCAGACCGTAGTTACGACCGTAGTCGAAGGAGCCTGCGTCACCAAATTTCAGACCTGCGAATGCCAGACGGGTTTTGTTGCCGTTCTGTGCATCGCCACCTTCAGAGTTGTTACCCTGGAAGTTGTATTCCCACTGACCGTAGCCAGTCAGCTGATCGTTGATCTGAGTTTCACCTTTGAAGCCCAGACGCGCGTAAGTGTTGTCGCCATCGTTGCCCGCGTAATCAGAGAAGTAATGCAGGCCAACTGCTTTCCCGTAAAGATCTAATTTGTTGCCGTCTTTGTTATAGATTTCAGCAGCGTTTGCTGCACCGGCTACCAGCAGGGCAGGGACTACCACTGCCAGGATATTGCGCTTCATCATTATTTATTACCCTCATTGGTTTTTTTATGACACTCGCCACTGCCGCCAATAAATTCTGTCAATAAATATTTCCGGAACTATTGATGAGAGTTAGGTGTCTTTATGTGTCTGACAGGCATCTTTCCATTCATAGAACCGTTTCGCTACACTGAAAGTGCTACAATCTTCAAGATTCAGTTACCAAAAGAAAATATGTGTAACTAAATATGTATTTTTGGGAACTTTGTGAAGCACCTCAAATTTCAGTGCCGCCTGGCGAATTAAACATCCGCTTTATTCTTATATATATGATTTCCTTATGTTTAATTTAGCTAAAGGCCTTTCGTATAAACAGAAGTTAAACGGCTCATTTTTTCTTATGATTGACAAAAGCCATCCAGATGGCTGTGAAATTGATTGTTTTTTATGCTAATGCGTAAGGATTGTTTTAAGCGCAATAAGAATGGGGTTATTTTTTTGTCTCAGGATATTTCGTGGAAACAAAACGTAACAGGTAGAGGTAATAGCGGGGTTGTGGTTTAAAGACGCTTACTTCTGACTGACGAAAACTGACATTGCAGGATAAAATAATGGCCAGCATTTGCTGGCCATTAATGATTTGGTCGGTTAGAAACTTGCGTTACGCGGTGTGCGTGGGAACGGAATCACATCACGTACGTTCTGAACACCTGTTACGTAAGCAATCAGACGTTCGAAGCCCAGGCCAAAGCCGGAGTGTGGAACGGTGCCGTAGCGACGGAGATCGCGATACCAGCTGTAGTCCGCCGGGTTAAGGCCCATCTCCTGCATACGCGCGTCCAGCACATCCAGGCGCTCTTCACGCTGGGAGCCACCGATGATCTCACCGATGCCCGGCGCGAGGACATCCATCGCGGCAACGGTTTTACCGTCTTCGTTAAGGCGCATATAGAACGCCTTAATGTCTTTCGGATAGTTTTTCACCACAACCGGTGCTTTAAAGTGCTTCTCTGCCAGATAACGTTCGTGCTCGGAGGAGAGATCCACGCCCCAGTAAACCGGGTTTTCGAATTTCTCACCGCATTTTTCCAGGATTGCGACCGCGTCGGTGTAATCCACCTGCGCGAAGTCTGCTGAGACGAAGCGCTCAAGACGGGCGATGGCGTCGTTATCGACACGCTCAGCGAAGAATTTCATGTCGTCTGCACGCTCTTCGAGAACGGCTTTAAACACGTATTTCAGCATCGCTTCTGCCAGGGCTGCCGCGTCATTTAGATCGGCAAAGGCCACTTCCGGCTCCAGCATCCAGAATTCCGCCAGGTGACGGCTGGTGTTGGAGTTTTCCGCACGGAAGGTTGGGCCGAAGGTGTAGATCTTAGACAGCGCACAGGCGTAGGTTTCACCGTTGAGCTGGCCGGAAACCGTCAGGAAGGCTTCTTTACCAAAGAAGTCTTTGTCGTAATCGACTTTACCTTCCGGCGTACGCGGCAGGTTTTCCATATCCAGCGTTGAAACGCGGAACATTTCACCTGCGCCTTCGGTATCGGAAGCCGTGATCAGCGGAGTAGAAACCCAGAAGTAACCCTGCTCGTCAAAGAAACGATGCAGCGCCTGCGCCAGCGTATGACGCACGCGGGCAACCGCACCAATCAGGTTGGTGCGCGGACGCAGGTGCGCGACTTCACGCAGATATTCGATGCTGTGACGCTTTGCAGCCATCGGGTAGGTGTCAGGATCTTCAACCCAGCCGGTCACTTCCACCGAGGTCGCCTGAATTTCGTAGCTCTGACCCTGGCCCGGAGAGGCCACCACAACACCGGTGACGATCACGGAACAGCCGGTTGTCAGGTGCAGAACGTCATCATTGTAATTGGGCAGAGAATTATTAATGACGGCCTGTACAGGATCAAAGCAGGAACCGTCATAGACGGCGAGGAAGGAGATGCCAGCTTTAGAATCTCGGCGAGTACGCACCCATCCGCGCACGGTGACCTCCTGGTCAACGGCGACACGGCCCTGGAGTACGTCGGCTACAGGCACAACGCTCATAATATTCTCTCTGTTAATAGTCGGAAAAAATAAACACTTGTCCGCCCTTATAGGGGGGATATCTATGTTACCTGCCATCCGCTATCAGACAAGTAAATTTCACCGTCTTAAGAGAAGAAATAAGAAATTAATAAGAGAAGGGGAGCCATGAAGGCTCCCCCGAAGCCGTTAACTGGCTTTTTTAACCTGAGGCAAATCGAAGGCTTTACGTAATGCGCGGACAAACGCTTTGTCATGGCAGATGGTTTTGCCCGGACTGTCGGAGAGCTTCGCGACCGGCTTACCGTTACATTCCACCAGTTTTATGACGATGTTCAGCGGTTTCACCTGAGGAATATCACAGGTTAACCGCGTACCAATCCCGAAACTCAGGTTCACCCGCGATGAGAAATGGCGATAAAGGTCGACGGCTTTCGCCAGGTCAAGGTTATCGGAGAAGACCAGCACCTTACTCATGGGGTCGATGCCCAGTTTTTCGTAATGGGCGATGGCTTTCTCACCCCATTCAACCGGGTCCCCGGAATCATGGCGCAAACCCTGGTAGCGTTCGGCAAACTCAGGGCCAAAGTCGCGCAGGAACGCGTCCATGGTAATGCAGTCGGTAAGGGCAATACCCAGCCGATTCGGGTATTCCTCTAACCACGCGGCGAGGGCGGCGCGCTGGCTGTTGGCAAGGTCAGGGCTGATCTGCTGGTGCGCCTGGAACCATTCGTGCGCCTGGGTGCCCATCGGCGTTAAATCAAGGCGACGTGCCAGATCGTAGTTACTGGTGCCAACGAACCACGGCTCCTGTTGCAGACGTCTGACAATGGCTTCCTGAACCTCGCGAGAGAAGCGGCGGCGCGTGCCAAAGTCCATCAGACGGAAGCGGGACATATCCAGCCCTTCGGTCAGTGTGGAAAACTCAACGAGTTTATTCTCCAGAGCGGCAACCGCCTGCGTCACACCGGTTTCAGGGGAGCGATAGCGGTGGGCCAGCTCGCTGATCACGGCCAGAAGCGGCACTTCCCACATGATCACCTCGCGCCACGGGCCGGTCAGACGAATGTCCAGCTTGCCGTTATCATTGGTGACGGTGACCTGTTCCGGGTTATAGCGGAACTCACGCAGCCAGTTCAGATAATCCGCTTTAAAGAAAGGCAGGCCTGAAAGCCACTGATATTCGTCATCGGTGAGCGCCAGATGCTGCATGGCCTCGACCTGTTCACGAATGGAATCTGCGTAGATACCCAGCAAGTCGTCACCCCGGCAGCGAAATTCCGCCGCAACATGGACATCATGATAGTGGTGAAACACGGCTTGCTGCATATGCAGCTTGTACGCGTCGGTATCCAGCAACGTATGCAGAACCGGAGAAGCGAATTGAGTCATAGGTGCGCTGTAGCATCCTCTCACGGGAGCGTTTAGTACAATAAACAACTCCGGAGTATACCCTGTTTAGTGATTTATTGAACCCCGATCACAACATAAGCACACTTTATGGTCGAGAGCATTTCGTGCCCCGTGTTATAAAAATGTAGCTAAAAAGGGCGTTGTGCCTGAAAAGATGAACATTCTGCATAGCGCGTTTTACACAACAGGAATATATTGAATCGTTACTCGACAAACGATGCATAAGGTTTTCTATGACACAACAGCCACAAGCTAAATACCGCCACGACTATCGTGCGCCGGAATACCTGATAAGCGATATCGATCTGACTTTCGACCTGGATGCCACAAAAACCGTGGTGACGGCGGTAAGCCAGGTGACGCGCCAGAGCGCGACAGCCGTGCCGCTGCGTCTGGATGGTGAAGACCTGACGCTGGTTTCCCTGCATATTAACGATGAAGCCTGGTCAGACTATAAAGAAGAAGGCAACCAGCTGGTCATCGACAACCTGCCGGAACGCTTTACCCTGCGCATCGTGAATGAAATTAGCCCTGCCGCCAATACCGCGCTGGAAGGACTTTACCAGTCAGGCGTAGCCCTGTGTACCCAGTGTGAAGCCGAAGGTTTCCGCCATATCACCTGGCATCTGGATCGCCCGGACGTCCTGGCGCGCTTTACCACCAAAATTATTGCCGACAAAACGCTGTACCCGTACCTGCTTTCCAACGGCAACCGGATTGGTGAAGGGGAACTGGAGAATGGCCGTCACTGGGTACAGTGGCAGGATCCGTTCCCGAAGCCCTGCTATCTGTTTGCGCTGGTGGCGGGAGATTTCGATGTCCTGCGCGACACCTTTAAAACGCGCTCTGGCCGTGAAGTCGCGCTGGAGCTGTTCGTGGACCGTGGCAACCTTGACCGCGCACCGTGGGCAATGACCTCCCTCATCAACTCCATGAAGTGGGATGAAACGCGCTTTGGCCTCGAATATGACCTCGACATCTATATGATCGTTGCGGTCGATTTCTTCAACATGGGCGCGATGGAGAATAAAGGTCTTAACATCTTTAACTCTAAATACGTGCTGGCGCGTACCGATACCGCCACGGATAAAGATTACCTCGATATCGAACGCGTTATCGGCCACGAATATTTCCATAACTGGACCGGGAACCGCGTCACCTGTCGCGACTGGTTCCAGCTGAGCCTGAAAGAGGGCTTAACCGTCTTCCGCGATCAGGAGTTCAGCTCCGATCTGGGATCGCGGGCGGTGAACCGCATCAACAACGTGCGCACCATGCGTGGTCTGCAATTTGCAGAAGATGCCAGCCCAATGGCGCACCCGATCCGCCCGGATAAAGTCATTGAGATGAATAACTTCTACACCCTGACGGTGTATGAAAAAGGCGCTGAAATTATCCGTATGATCCACACCCTGCTGGGCGAAGAGAATTTCCAGAAAGGGATGCAGCTTTACTTTGAGCGTCACGACGGCAGTGCGGCCACCTGCGACGATTTCGTCCAGGCGATGGAGGACGCCTCTAACGTCGATCTGTCTCATTTCCGCCGCTGGTACAGCCAGGCCGGTACGCCGATTGTGACGGTCAAAGACGACTACAACCCGGAAACCGAGCAGTACACGCTGACCATCAGCCAGCGCACGCCGCCAACGGCCGAGCAGGAAGAGAAACATCCGCTGCACATTCCGTTCAGCGTTGAGCTGTACGACAACGAAGGCAACGTGATCCCGTTACAGAAGGGCGGCCACCCGGTGCATAACGTGCTGAACGTGACCCAGGCAGAGCAGACCTTTATCTTCGATAACGTCTATTTCCAGCCCGTTCCTGCCCTGCTGTGCGAATTCTCCGCGCCGGTGAAACTCGAATATAAGTGGAGCGATCAGCAGTTGACGTTCCTGATGCGTCACGCGCGCAACGATTTCTCGCGCTGGGATGCGGCACAAAGCCTGCTGGCGACCTACATCAAGCTGAACGTCAACCGTTACCAGCAGGGCCAGCCGCTGACGCTGCCGGTTCATGTGGCAGACGCGTTCCGTGCCATCCTGCTGGATGAGAACATTGACCCGGCGCTGGCGGCTGAAATTTTAACGCTGCCTTCTGCGACTGAAATCGCCGAGCTGTTTGACATCATCGACCCGATTGCCATCGTCGCCGTGCGTGAAGCGCTGACCCGCACGCTGGCGACCGAACTGGCAGATGAGTTCCTCGCCATTTACAACGCCAACAAGCTGAACGCGTATCGGGTGGAACATGCGGATATCGGTAAACGTTCCCTGCGCAATACCTGCCTGCGCTATCTGGCGTTTGGTGAGGCAGAGCTGGCGAACACGCTGGTCAGCAAGCAGTACCACGAAGCCGATAACATGACGGATGCCCTGGCCGCGCTCGCCGCAAGCGTTGCCGCCGAGCTGCCGTGCCGCGATGCGCTGATGCAGGAGTACGACGATAAGTGGCATCAGGATGGTCTGGTGATGGACAAGTGGTTTATTCTTCAGGCCACCAGCCCGGCAGCCGATGTACTCAGCAAGGTTCGCAGCCTGCTGAAGCACCGTTCGTTCACCATGAGCAACCCGAACCGCGTCCGCTCTCTGATTGGTGCCTTCGCCAGCAGCAACCCGGCCGCGTTCCATGCCGAAGACGGCAGCGGTTATCAGTTCATGGTTGAAATGCTGACCGAGCTGAACAGCCGTAACCCGCAGGTGGCGTCTCGTCTGATTGAGCCGCTGATCCGCCTGAAACGTTACGATGCGCAGCGTCAGGCGAAAATGCGCGCCGCGCTTGAGCAGCTGAAAGGGCTGGAAAATCTGTCTGGCGATCTGTACGAGAAGATTGCTAAGGCGCTCGCCTGATGTAAAAAAGCCCGGTGGCGCTACGCTTACCGGGCCTACGTGGGGTCGCCGGGCATCGGTTTTCTCCCTCTCCCTGTGGGAGAGGGCCGGGGTGAGGGCATCAGGCATTAGCCTTTATCCGCTGAATCTCCGCTTCCCCACGTTTCATCACCCGATCCAGTACTTCGGCTTCCAGCTCCGCCAGTCTGGCCGATCCCACGCGGCGAGGACGTGGAATATCTACCGTCAGATCCAGACCAATTTTGCCCTCTTCTATTAACAGCACCCTGTCTGCCATTGCCACGGCTTCACTGACATCATGCGTCACCAGCAGTACCGTAAAGCCGTGCGTCTGCCAGAGGGTTTCAATCAGATCCTGCATCTCGATCCGCGTCAGGGCATCAAGCGCGCCGAGCGGTTCATCAAGCAGCAACAGGCCGGGACGGTGAATCAGCGCGCGAGCCAGCGCTACGCGCTGCTTTTGTCCACCCGACAGGGCCGCAGGCCACTCTCCCGCGCGATTCTCCAGCCCTACCGCAGCGAGTGCCTGCCGGGCGTCCTCCCGCCAGCTGCCCTTCAGAGCCAGCCCGACGTTATCCATCACCGTTTTCCACGGCAGCAGACGCGCGTCCTGAAACATCATGCGCGTATCATCCTGAATCGTGGCCAGCGGCGTAGTGCCTGCCAGAATGTCACCGCTGTTTGGCGCTTCCAGCCCGGCTAAAAGACGCAGCAGGGTACTCTTGCCGCCACCGCTGCGGCCGACAACGGCCACAAACTGTCCGGCAGGAATATGCAGATCCAGTGCATTCAGAATGGTGTTGTCGCCGTAGCGTTTGGTCACGCCGTTCAGCAGTAACGGTGTTCCCTGGTTCAGTCGTGCAGTATTCATGCTTTCGCCTCCTGAGCGGTGTAGGCCGGGTTCCAGCGCAGCCAGCTACGTTCCAGCCACTGGGCGCTGACGTCCGCAAGTTTGCCGAGCAGGGCATAAAGGATAATGGCAACCACCACCACGTCCGTTTGCAGGAACTCGCGGGCGTTCATCGCCAGATAACCAATGCCGGAGTTAGCCGAAATGGTTTCCGCCACGATCAGGGTTAGCCACATCAGGCCGAGCGCAAAACGCACCCCAACCATAATGGAGGGCAGGGCGCCCGGCAGGATCACATGGGTAAACAGGGCAAAACCTGACAGGCCATAGCTGCGGGCCATCTCCACCAGACCGCGATCGATATTACGGATCCCATGCCAGGTATTGATATAAATCGGGAATAACGTTCCCAGCGCCACGAGGAAAATTTTGGCGCTCTCATCAATGCCAAACCACAGGATAACCAGCGGAATAAGCGCCAGATGCGGCACGTTGCGCAGCATCTGAACGGAGGTATCCAGCAGCCGCTCACCCCAGCGTGACAGGCCGCTGATCAGCCCCAGCGTCAGGCCGATGCTTCCGCCAATCGAAAAGCCAATTACCGCGCGCCAGGAGCTGATGGCAAGATGTTGCCACAGCTCACCGCTGGCGCTTAGCGACCAGAACGCTTCCACAACGCCCTCCGGAGAGGGCAAAATGCGGCTCGACAGCCAGCCAGTTGAAGACGCCAGTTGCCAGACGAGGACAATGCCGACGGGCAGAAACCACGGCGCGGCGCGCAGCAGCCATTTTTGTGCGGTTGCAGACATGGTGGCTCCTTAGCTTTGCGCGACTTTTCTCGGGATAAACGCGTTCGCCACGGCTTCGCCCTGCAACTGAAGCTGACGTGGCTGCGGAATTTCCGGGATAGCGACATCCAGATGCGGGAACAGCAGTTCACCCACCTTGTACGCCTCCTCCAGATGTGGGTAGCCAGACAGGATAAAGCTGTCGATCCCCAGCGCCGCGTATTCATTAATGCGTGCCGCTACGGTTGGACCGTCGCCGACCAGTGCCGTGCCGGCGCCGCCGCGCACCAGACCTACCCCGGCCCACAGGTTCGGGCTGATCTCAAGATTTTCACGCTTGCCGTTGTGCAGGGAAGCCATCCGATGCTGGCCCACGGAGTCGGTTTTGGCAAACGCCGCCTGTGCTTTGGCGATAGTGTCGTCGTCCAGATGAGCGATCAGACGGTCGGCGGCTTGCCAGGCCTCGTCGTTGGTTTCGCGGACGATCACGTGCAGGCGAATACCAAAGCGTACCGTACGGCCATGTTCTGCGGCTTTAGCGCGTACCTGAGCAATTTTCTCTTTCACCAGCTCCGGTGGCTCGCCCCAGGTCAGATAGAGATCGACCTGCTCAGCCGCCAGTTCCTGCGCCACGTCCGACGATCCGCCGAAATAGAGAGGAGGGCGCGGCTGCTGTACCGGCGGGAAGTAGAGCTGCGCATCGCGAACGTGGATATGTTTCCCTTCGAAGGTGACGGTTTCCCCTTCCAGCAGACGTCGCCAGACGCGGGTGAACTCTGCAGAGGCTTCATAGCGCTCGGTATGATCGAGGAAGACGCCATCGCCCGCCAGCTCCTGCGGATCGCTGCCCGTCACCAGGTTGAACAGCGCACGGCCGTTGGAAAGCCTGTCCAGCGTTGCCGCCTGACGCGCCGCGACGGTGGGCGACACCACGCTCGGGCGCAAGGCTACCAGGAATTTCAGGCGCTGGGTGACGGGGATCATTGACGCGGCAACCAGCCACGCATCCTCACACGAGCGGCCCGTCGGGATCAGTACCCCGGTAAAACCGATGCGGTCTGCCGCCTGGGCGATCTGCTGTAGATAGCCGTGATCGACCGGGCGGGCGCCTTCTTCTGTGCCAAGATAGTGTCCATCACCGTGGGTGGGTAAAAACCAGAAAAGATTTAGACTCATGATTTTTTTCCTTCAATGCCAGCGGGTTGCCAGATGCGTTCGCGAATATTCACCTGCTTTGGAATCAGGCGGTTTTGATAAAAGAGGTCTGCCGTTTGCTGCTGGAGAGCGGCAACGTGGGCGTCAACCGGTGCGATGGTGGTGGGAGGACGGTGGTCAAGATAGGTGGCGATCACCGGTTCAGGCAGGCCCATGGTTTTTGCCAGCAGCGTGATGCTCTGCTGACGCTGGCTTTGGGTCAGCTCATCGGCCTGAGAGAAGGTATCCAGCACCTGCTGAATAAATGCGCCATTTTTCTCAGCGTAAGGACGTGCCGCCAGGTAGAACGAACCGGTCTGCTTCAGGGTGGTGCCGTCTTTCAGCACCCGCACACCGCCCTGCAACAGTGCTGCGGAGTAGTACGGATCCCAGATAGCCCAGGCATCAACATTTTTTTGCTGAAACGCCGCGCGCGCATCGGCAGGCGTCAGGTAAACGGGCTGGATATCGGTGAATTTAAGGCCGGCCTCCTGCAACGCGCGCAGCAGCAGGTTGTGCGAGCTGGAACCTTTCTGGAAAGCAACCTTATGGCCTTTGAGGTCGGCGACGCTTTTGATCTCGCTGTTTTCCGGCACCAAAATAACCTCTGCCTTCGGTTTGGCGGGCTCAACGCCAACGTAAACCAGATCCGCCCCGGCAGCCTGCGCAAAGATCGGCGGGATATCGCCTGTGCTGCCTAAATCAATACTCCCGACGTTCAGCGCCTCCAGCATCTGTGGTCCGGCAGGGAACTCGACCCATGAGAATTTGGTCTCCGGGAAACGCTTCTCAAGCAACGCATGGCTTTTCGCCAGCACCATGCTGACGCTGCCTTTCTGATAACCGATACGCAGGCTCTCCGGCGCTTTCTCCGCTGCCTGAGCCAGCGACGCCACTGCCAGCAGACCTGCCAGCCCGATACGGGTAACTGTTTTAAACATGCGCCACTCCTTGTGATTGATGAAATGCCGCCGCGTGGCGATCCCGACGGTTCAGGGCGTGCCAGAAGGTTTCGAGCGCACTGTCGAGGCGGGTTTGCAGATTCGGCGTGAAATGGGGTTTATGCTGGTAGTCGATTACCTGTGAGTCGTCAGCGAAGACGCCATGCAGGATCTCCTGCGCTTTCAGCGCGTTCAGAACCGGCTTGAGGGCATAATCCACCGCCAGTAAATGGGCTACCGTACCGCCTGTGGCCAGCGGCAGGACGACCTTACCGTCCAGCGCGCGTTCGGGCAGCAGATCGAGCAGCGTTTTCAGTGCGCCGGAAAAAGAAGCTTTATAAATCGGTGTCGCGACGACCAGCCCGTCAGCACTCTTAAGTTGTTCGATCAGGGTTTTCAGCGCCGGGCTGTCGAAACGGGCGTAGAGTAGATCTTCAGGCGCGAAATTGTGCAAATTCCAGTGACACACTTCCACATCCAGAGCATTAAGCTTTTCGCGAGCGTATTCCAGCAGTGCGCTGGAGCGAGAGGGGAAGCGGGGGCTTCCGGCCAGGGTAATGACGCGCATGGTTGCTCCTTATAACTAATTGTTTGCTTTTATCTAACATTCATAACAATTTTCAGGAGTGTGACATTGCGCGGTTATTCCACTAAATGATTTATCCTCAGGATGAATGCAGAAAAATGCATAAGAAGCGAAGCGATAAGTAAACGATTGCGTTTTACGTGGCTTTTTTTGCCACAGGTCAATTCCCTTTCCGGGCGGGATCGCACATAATCCCCTCCCGGTTTGCACACCGGGAATCCAGGAGAGTTCATGTACTACCCCTTCGTTCGTAAAGCCCTTTTCCAGCTCGATCCTGAGCGCGCTCATGAATTTACATTTCAGCAGTTACGCCGTATTACAGGAACGCCTCTGGCCGCGCTGGTGCGTCAAAACGTGCCGGAAAAACCAGTTCAGTGCATGGGCCTGACTTTCAAAAATCCACTGGGCCTGGCGGCCGGTCTGGACAAAAATGGCGAATGCATTGATGCACTCGGTGCGATGGGCTTTGGCTCGATCGAAATCGGGACGGTGACGCCGCGTCCGCAGCCGGGAAATGACAAGCCACGTCTGTTTCGCCTGGTTGAAGCCGAGGGGCTGATCAACCGCATGGGCTTTAATAACCTTGGCGTCGATCATCTGGTTGAGAACGTTAAGAAAGCCCATTTTGATGGCGTGCTGGGTATTAATATTGGCAAAAATAAAGACACGCCGGTCGAGCAGGGTAAAGATGACTATCTGATTTGTATGGAAAAAGTCTATGCCTATGCCGGTTATATTGCGGTGAATATATCTTCGCCTAACACCCCAGGGCTGCGTTCATTACAATATGGCGAAGCGCTCGACGATCTTCTTAGCGCCATTAAAAATAAACAAACGGCGCTACAGGCGATCCACCATAAATATGTTCCGGTCGCGGTTAAGATCGCCCCGGATCTTTCGGCAGAAGAATTGATCCAGGTTGCCGACAGTTTAGTTCGCCATAATATTGATGGTGTGATTGCAACCAATACAACACTCGATCGCTCTCTCGTTCAGGGAATGAAAAACTGTGACGAAGCGGGTGGATTAAGTGGCCGTCCGGTACAATTAAAAAGCACCGAAATTATTCGCGCACTCTCCGCAGAATTAAAAGGTCAGCTGCCGATTATTGGCGTGGGTGGCATTGACTCTGTCATCGCTGCACGTGAGAAGATGGCGGCAGGTGCATCGCTGGTGCAAATTTATTCCGGCTTTATTTTTAAAGGGCCGCCGCTGATTAAAGAAATCGTCACGCATATCTAATCTTTTCTCTTAATCAGACAACCAGGGCTTTATTTCCAGCCCTGGTTGTTTTATATTCCGTCATTGTTGCTTATTTAAACATTATAGTCTTTTATTACTAGTGTTATAAGCGAAGCGGCAAACAGGACATTTTTAGTACAGGACGTTTAGGGGACGGGAGAGAAACATGCGAATTAAACCTGACGATAACTGGCGCTGGTATTTTTGTGACGAGCATGACCGTATGATGCTCGACTTAGCCAATGGCATGTTGTTTCGCTCTCGTTTTGCGCGCCGAATGTTAACGCCAGACGCGTTTGCTCCCTCAGGCTTTTGCGTTGACGACGCTGCACTCTATTTCTCTTTTGAAGAAAAATGCCGCGAGTTCGATCTCTCCAAAGAACAGCGCGCTGAACTGGTACTAAATGCGCTGGTGGCGATCCGTTTCCTGAAACCGCAAATGCCGAAAAGCTGGCATTTTCTCGCCCACGGCATGTGCTGGACCCCGGCTATCGGCGATGCGGCGAGCGTCAATCTGAGCGATACCGAAGAAGAGGTGAATTTGCTGGTGGTTGAACCCGGTGAAAACGCTGCGCTCTGTTTGCTGGCCCAACCCGGCGTGACCATTGCCGGGCGAGTTATGCAGTTAGGTGATGCCATCAAAGTGATGAATGACAGGCTGAAGCCACAGCTGCGCGTTGATTCCTTCAGCCTTGAACAGGCAGTTTAAGCTTCCAGCTGTACGGATGTTTTCGGGACACAGCTACAGCACAGGATCGTGCCGTCACTGCCAATCGCAGATTTCTTCAGGGCACTTACTACACCATCGACCAGTTTAATGCGACAGCATCCGCAAATCCCCGCGCGACAGGAATACGGTACGCGGATACCTGCCTGCTCCAGCTGTTCCAGTAGCACCTGCTGATTGTTACCACGGATAACTTTGCCTTCCCAGTGAATATCCACCGCGGAAGCGACGTTGGTGACAACGTCAACCATCTCTTCTTCCTGACCTGCGCCGTACACCCTGGCAGGCCCGCGGGTGAGAATTTCGACCTCGTCGCCCACGCGGATCACGCCGCTGGAGCGGGGGATCAGGTTCTGGCCGAAGTCGACATCGCCGTTATCCTGCGCGGTACGAAATGACTGCAAGGTTTTCAGCGGTTCGCCGGAAGGGTGTTTCTGGCCTTTCTCCGGGCTGACGGTGGTAAAAATACAGCGGCTGCACGGCTTCACGACATCAAAAATAACGTTGCCGATGCGGATCACTTTCCAGGAATCTTCATCCCAGGCATTCGCTCCGGTCACCACCAGATTCGGGCGAAATTGCTCCATCTGCACGCTGGCTTTGCAACGGTTTTGTAAATCACGCAGCGAGGCCTCGCTGGTCAGAAGGAAGGGAAAACCATCCGCGAAGGAGAGAGGAACCGCATCGTGGCGCTTCACGCGACGGGTCAGCGCAGGCCCAACCCAGCGCAGCTGAACGTCACGGGAGAAAAAGCCGCTCAGCCACTGGTTAATGTTATCCGGCGCGATACGCGCGGTAAAATGATTGCCCCACACTTCCGTTGGCGCATCAAGCGGCGCAAAATCAGCAAAGCGGATCACGACGCATGAACCGTCCGGCGCGGTCAAATGCAGCCCGTCATGAAGCGGGGAAGGGGTAAAGCGAACCATCTGCGGGAACTGACGTGCTGTGATAAACGTACCGTCAGGCTCGGTGACCATAAAAATACGATCGAAGGCGAATCCGCTCATATCGGCCAGCGCGTGAGAGACGCCGATGGCGCGCATGGATTTCACCGGATGAATAAAAAGCCTGGATAACGTCGCCACTGCACACTCCCGCTAAAGAAAATAAGCCTTCAACTTTATGACATACACGCCATATTAGCTATAATGCGCGACAATTTTCTATGAGTAAAAGTGACGATATGAATTCTCTGTTTGCCAGTACGGCCCGTGGGCTGGAAGAGCTGTTAAAAACTGAACTGGAAGCCCTGGGCGCGAAAGAGTGCCGGGTGGTTCAGGGTGGTGTCCATTTTGAGGGCGACACGCGGCTTATTTACCAGAGCCTGATGTGGAGCCGTCTGGCGTCGCGCATCATGCTGCCGATGAAAGAGTGCAAGGTCTACAGCGATCTTGATCTCTACACCGGCGTACAGATGATCGACTGGACAGAGATCTTCACCCCGGACGCCACCTTTGCGGTGCATTTCAACGGCGTCAACGATGAGATCCGCAACAGCCAGTATGGTGCCCTGCGCGTTAAGGATGCCATTGTGGATTGCTTCACGCGTCGCAATAAAGAACGTCCGAACGTTGACCGTGAAAACCCGGATCTGCGTATCAACGTCTGGCTGAACGGCGATACGGCCAGTATTTCCCTGGATCTGAGTGGCGCAGGCTTGCATCTGCGCGGCTATCGCGATCGCACCGGGATGGCGCCGATCAAAGAAACGCTGGCTGCCGCTATCGTGATGCGCTCCGGATGGCAGCCAGGTACGCCGCTGCTCGATCCGATGTGCGGTTCCGGTACGCTGCTGATTGAAGCCGCGATGCTGGCCACCGACCGTGCGCCAGGGCTGCACCGCGGCCACTGGGGCTTCAAAGGCTGGGCGCAGCACGATGAGGCCATCTGGAAAGAGGTCAAAGACGATGCGCAGACCCGCGCCCGTAAAGGGCTGGCGGAGTACACCTCTCACTTTTACGGTTCGGACAGCGACGCACGGGTGATTGAACGCGCGCGCAGCAACGCCCGTCGTGCCGGTATCGGCGAGCTGGTGACCTTCGAGGTGAAGGACGTGGCGAATCTGACCAATCCTCTGCCAAAAGGCCCGTACGGTACGGTGATCAGCAACCCGCCGTATGGTGAGCGTCTGGACAGCGAGCCGGCGCTGATTGCGCTGCACAGCCTGCTGGGCCGCAACATGAAAGCGCATTTCGGCGGCTGGAACCTCTCCCTGTTTAGCGCCTCGCCGGAGCTGCTGAGCTGCCTGCAATTGCGTGCCGATCGCCAGTTCAAAGCGAAAAACGGCCCGCTGGACTGCGTGCAGAAAAACTACCATCTGGCAGAGATAGCGGCGGATAGCAAACCGTCAGGCGTGGCGGAAGATTACGCCAACCGCCTGCGCAAAAACCTGAAGAAATTTGAGAAGTGGGCGAAGCAGGAAGGCATCGAATGTTATCGCCTGTACGACGCTGACCTGCCGGAATACAACGTGGCGGTTGACCGCTATGCGGACTGGGTGGTGGTTCAGGAATACGCCCCGCCGAAAACTATCGATGCGCAAAAAGCGCGTCAGCGTATGCTGGATGTGATTGCGGCCACCATCGCCGTACTTGGCATTTCTCCAAACAAGCTGGTGCTGAAAACCCGTGAGCGTCAGAAAGGTAAAAATCAGTATCAGAAGATGGGCGAGAAGGGTGACTTCATCGAAGTGGGCGAATATAACGCGCGCCTGTGGGTTAACCTGACCGACTACCTTGATACCGGCCTGTTCCTCGATCACCGTATCGCCCGCCGCATGCTGGGCCAGATGAGCAAGGGGAAAGACTTCCTGAACCTGTTCTCCTATACCGGCAGCGCCAGCGTTCATGCGGGGCTTGGCGGCGCGCGTAGCACCACCACGGTAGATATGTCCCGGACTTATCTGGAGTGGGCAGAGCGCAACCTGCGTCTTAACGGCTTAACCGGCCGTCAGCATCGCCTGTTACAGGCCGACGTGCTGGGCTGGCTGCGCGATACCGACGAGCAGTTTGACCTGATCTTTATCGATCCGCCGACCTTCTCTAACTCCAAGCGTATGGAGGATAGCTTTGATGTTCAACGCGATCACCTGCGCCTGATGACCGACCTGAAGCGTCTGCTGCGTAAAGGCGGCACCATTATGTTCTCGAATAACAAGCGCGGATTCCGCATGGATCACGACGGCCTGGCCGAACTGGGACTGAAAGCACAAGAAATCAGCCAAAAAACGCTGTCTCAGGACTTTGCCCGTAACCGTCAAATCCACAACTGCTGGCTGATCTCCGCGGTCTGAAAGGAAAAATAAATGTCTTTAATTAGTATGCACGGCGCGTGGCTCTCTTTCAGCGACTCACCGCTTCTCGATAATGCAGAGCTGCATATCGAAGATAACGAGCGCGTCTGTCTGGTGGGCCGTAACGGCGCAGGTAAATCGACGCTGATGAAAATCCTCAACCGTGAGCAGGGGCTGGATGACGGCCGTATTGTTTACGAGCAGGATCTGATCGTCTCTCGTCTGCAACAGGATCCGCCGCGTAACGTCACCGGCAGCGTGTACGATTTTGTGGCCGAAGGGATTTCAGAGCAGGCGGAATACCTCAAGCGTTACCACGAGATTTCGCATCTGGTGATGACGGACCCGAGCGACAAGAATCTCAACGAGCTGGCAAAAGTGCAGGAGATGCTCGATCACCACGGCCTGTGGCAGCTGGAAAACCGCATTAACGAAGTGCTGGCCCAGCTTGGCCTGGAAGCGGATATGGAGCTGTCGGCGCTCTCCGGCGGCTGGCTGCGTAAAGCGGCGCTGGGCCGTGCCCTGGTGAGCGGGCCTAAGGTGCTGCTGCTGGACGAACCGACGAACCACCTGGATATCGAAGCGATTGACTGGCTGGAAGGGTTCCTGAAAACCTTTAACGGTACCATTATCTTCATCTCCCACGACCGTTCGTTCATCCGCAACATGGCCACGCGCATTGTCGATCTCGATCGCGGCAAGCTGGTGACCTATCCGGGCGATTACGATACCTATCTGCTGGAGAAAGAAGAAAACCTGCGCGTGGAAGAGCTGCAAAATGCCGAGTTCGACCGCAAGCTGGCCCAGGAAGAGGTATGGATCCGTCAGGGCATTAAAGCGCGTCGTACCCGTAACGAAGGCCGCGTTCGCGCCCTGAAGGCGATGCGCCGCGAACGTAGCGAACGCCGCGAAGTCATGGGTAGCGCCAAAATGCAGGTGGAAGAGGCGTCCCGCTCGGGCAAGATTGTCTTCGAAATGGAGAACGTGAATTATTCGGTTGACGGCAAAGTGCTGGTGAACGATTTCTCCGCTCAGGTTCAGCGCGGCGACAAAATTGCGCTGATCGGCCCGAACGGGTGCGGTAAAACCACACTGCTGAAACTGATGCTCGGTCAGCTCCAGGCCGACAGCGGTCGTATCCACTGCGGTACCAAACTGGAAGTGGCGTACTTCGACCAGCACCGCGCCGAGCTGGATCCAGACCGTACGGTGATGGATAACCTCGCCGAGGGTAAACAGGAGGTCATGGTTAATGGCAAGCCGCGTCACGTGCTGGGCTACCTTCAGGACTTCCTGTTCCACCCGAAACGCGCTATGACGCCGGTGCGCGCGCTGTCCGGGGGAGAACGTAACCGTCTTTTGCTGGCGCGTCTGTTCCTGAAACCCAGTAACTTATTGATTCTCGATGAACCGACTAACGATCTGGATGTCGAAACGCTGGAACTGCTGGAAGAGTTGATTGATGGTTATCAGGGAACCGTAATGCTGGTCAGCCACGATCGTCAGTTTGTCGATAACACCGTGACCGAGTGCTGGATCTTCGAAGGCAAAGGGCGCATCGGGCAATATGTGGGCGGCTATCATGACGCGCGTGGACAGCAATCGCAGTCGCTGGCGCAAAAACAGGCGAAGACCAAAAATGTCGCTGAACCTGTTGTTGCAAAGGCAGAAACTGTCAAAAAGTCTCCTGCTAAAATGAGTTATAACTTGCAGCGCGAGCTGGAAGGGCTGCCGCAGCGTCTGGAAGAGCTGGAAGCTGCACTGGAAGCACTGCAAATCCAGGTCGCTGATGCGTCATTCTTTACGCAGCCTCACGACTATACTCAGAAAGTATTGGCTGAACTCTCCCAGGCTGAACAGGCGCTGGAAGAGGCATTTGAGCGCTGGGAGTACCTTGAGTCTCTGAAAAACGGCGCATAAACAGGGATAATCTATGTGTGACCAGCACCATGCCGATCGGCATATATTATGCTCGCAATGCGATATGCTCGTGGCGTTGCCAGAGCTTGGTCACGGACATAAGGCTGCCTGCCCGCGCTGCGGCGCTACGCTGACGACCGAGTGGGACGCGCCAAGGCAGCGTCCTACGGCTTATGCGCTGGCAGCCTTATTCATGTTACTGCTCTCCAATCTCTTCCCTTTCATCTATATGAAAGTGGGCGGGATGACCAGCCAGGTGGATTTACTGGAAATACCAGGCGTGATGTTCTCGGAAGATTACGCCAGCCTTGGCACCTTCTTTCTTCTTTTCGTGCAGATCGTCCCGGCTTTTTGCCTGGTCGTCATTCTGCTGCTGGTCAACCGCGTCAGGATGCCCACTGTCCTTAAAATCAAACTCGCGCGGATCCTGTTCCAGTTGAAAAGCTGGGGGATGGCGGAAATTTTTCTCGCGGGTATCCTGGTCAGCTTCGTGAAGCTGATGGCCTACGGCGATGTGGGGATTGGCAGCAGCTTTATTCCGTGGTGTCTTTACTGCGTGCTACAACTGCGCGCGTTCCAGTGCGTGGACCGACGCTGGGCCTGGGACGATATTGCCCCGGCGCCTACGCTCTCGCAGACGGTAAAGGTGGGCGTACCGGGTATCCGTCAGGGGCTTCGCTCCTGCTCGTGCTGCACCGCCGTGCTGCCCGCGGATGTCGAGGTGTGTCCACGCTGTGAAACAAAAGGTCACGTACGGCGTAAAAATAGCCTGCAATGGACCATGGCGCTGCTGGTGACCTCTGTCATGCTCTATCTGCCCGCCAATATCTTGCCGATCATGATCACCGATCTGCTCGGCGACAGAATGCCCTCGACCATACTGGCCGGGGTGATTTTGCTGTGGAGCGAGGGGTCATACCCTGTGGCAGGCGTCATATTCCTCGCCAGTATTATGGTTCCGACCTTAAAGATGATTGCCATTGCCTGGCTTTGCTGGGATGCAAAAGGGCACGGTAAGCGAGACAGCGAGCGTATGCATCTGATTTATGAGGTCGTGGAATTTGTTGGCCGCTGGTCGATGATTGACGTGTTCGTGATTGCGGTTCTCTCAGCGCTGGTGCGTATGGGGGGGCTGATGAGTATTTATCCCGCTATGGGGGCGCTGATGTTTGCGTTGGTCGTCATTATGACCATGTTTGCGGCCATGACCTTCGACCCTCGTTTATCGTGGGATCGTGAGCCCGATTCAAGCCATGAGGAAGAGTAAGAGCATGGAAAATAAGAGTGGAGAGGCTAAAGTGCAGAAGGTCAGAAACTGGTCGCCGGTGTGGATTTTCCCCATCGTGACCGCGCTGATCGGTGCATGGATCCTGTTTTATCATTACAGCCATCAGGGACCGGAAGTCACGCTAATTACCACCAATGCAGAGGGGATTGAGGGCGGAAAAACCACCATCAAGAGCCGCAGCGTGGATGTGGGTGTCGTGGAAAGCGCGACCCTGACGGATGATTTAACCCATGTTGAAATCAAGGCCCGCCTGAATGCCGGCATGGAAAAATTGCTCCATGAAGATTCTGTTTTTTGGGTAGTGAAACCGCAGGTCGGGAGAGAAGGGATCAGCGGCTTAGGAACGCTATTGTCAGGGGCCTACATCGAACTCCAGCCCGGCAACAAAGGCGCCCAGCCAGCAAACTATCAGCTGCTGGATTCACCGCCGCTTGCGCCACCGGATGCAAAAGGGATCCGCGTTATTCTGGACAGCAAAAAAGCGGGCCAGCTCTCGCCGGGCGATCCGGTACTGTTTCGTGGATATCGCGTCGGTTCGGTTGAAACAAGCACCTTCGATCCGCAAAAACGGACCATCAGCTATCAGCTTTTTATCAATGCGCCTAATGACCGCCTGGTGACCAGCAACGTTCGCTTCTGGAAAGACAGCGGGATCGCGGTGGATCTGACCTCTGCGGGGATGCGCGTTGAGATGGGTTCACTCACCACGCTGTTTGGTGGGGGCGTCAGTTTTGATGTGCCGGAAGGTATCGATCTGGGACAACCGGTGGCGGAGAAAACCGCCTTCAGGCTGTTTGACGATCAAAAAAGCATTCAGGATGCGCTCTATACCGATCACATCGACTACCTGATGTTCTTTAAGGACTCTGTACGCGGCTTGCAGCCTGGGGCGCCAGTTGAGTTCCGCGGTATCCGTCTGGGGACCGTGGGACAAGTGCCTTACTTTGTTCCGGGACTCAAGCAGATGCTTGATGATGATTATCGTATTCCGGTGCTGATCCGCATTGAGCCTGAGCGTTTGATTAACCAGATAGGCGAGGACCAGGATATTGGGGAGCATATCAGCGATCTGATGAATCGCGGTCTGCGCGGCTCGCTGAAAACTGGCAACCTGGTCACAGGGGCGTTATATGTCGATATGGACTTCTATCCAAAAGCGCCACCAATGACGGGGATCCGTGAATTTGGCGGCTACAAAATCATTCCTACGGTAAGCAGTGGCCTGGCGCAGATTCAACAGCGCCTGATGGAAACACTGGATAAGATCAACAATCTGCCGCTGAATCCAATGCTTGAGGCCGCGACGGGATCACTGCATCAGAGCCAGGCGACGATGCAACGTCTGCAAACCACGCTGGATAATATCAACAAGATCACCGCCAACCAGTCCATGCAACAGCTGCCGCAGGATATGCAGAAAACGTTGCGCGAACTGAATCGCAGTATGCAGGGCTTCCAGCCGGGCTCAGCGGCTTACAACAAGATGGTGGCGGATATGCAACGTCTTGATCAGGTTTTACGCGAGCTACAGCCCGTTCTGAAAACGCTCAATGAAAAGAGCAACGCGCTGGTGTTTGAAGCGAAAGACAAAAAGGATCCTGAGCCTAAGAGGGCGAAACAATGAAAAAATGGCTAATCATCGCAGGCGCACTGGTATTAACGGCCTGTAGCTCTGGAAGCGATAACAAAAGCTACTACCAGTTGCCGTTAAGCGCGCAATCCGGTGCGCAGAGTAGCAGCTCGCAGGGCAGCCGTCTGCTGTGGGTTGAACAGGTTGCCGTGCCAGATTATCTGGCGGGCAACGGGGTGGTCTACCAGACCAGCGATGTGCAGTACGTTATTGCCAACAATAACCTGTGGGCCAGCCCGCTGGATCAGCAGCTACGCAATACGCTGGTGGCGAATCTGAGCAGCCAGCTTCCTGGTTGGGTAGTCGCCTCGCAGCCTCTGGGAAGCGATCAGGACACTCTGAATGTTAACGTGACGGGATTCCATGGCCGTTATGATGGTGCGGTTGTTATCAGCGGGGAGTGGCTCTTGAATCATCAGGGCCAGCTGATTAAGCGTCCTTTCCATCTGGAACTGAAGCAGCAGAAAGATGGCTATGACGAAATGGTGAAAGTGCTTGCGCAGGGGTGGGCACAGGAGTCGGCTGCTATCGCAAGAGAGATTTCCCGGCTGCCATAAGTAAAATTCATCGACGAAAGCCGCACTCAGCTTCTTGCTGATTGCGGCTTTTTTTTCGTTTTATGTTCAGTTTGTTACTTGTCCCGCGTCACATTTTTTGTACAAACGATCTTCCATGTAGCTCACAAATATGACACCCGTATGAATTTTGAACGTTGACGCTGACGCCGATTCGGGGTATTCGTTAACTGTGCTTGCACATATTGCAATCACTGTTTTCTTTCCACCAGACAAAAGAATGAGGGAAACGAGGCATGAAGAGACAGAAACGAGATCGCCTGGAAAGGGCTCATCAACGTGGTTATCAGGCTGGCATCGCCGGACGTTCAAAAGAAATGTGTCCCTATCAGGCCCTGAATCAAAGGTCCCAATGGCTAGGGGGCTGGCGAGAAGCCATCGGAGACAGGGCAGTACTTGCTTGATACCGTCTCTTTAAAAAGAAACCTCCGCAATGCGGAGGTTTCGCCTTTCTGGAAGGGGCTAAATGCCGTTATCAGAAAGCGGAGGTATCCTGGAACAGACCCACTTTCAGGTCGTTCGCGGTATAAATAAGACGACCATCTACCAGCACTTCACCGTCCGCCAGGCCCATAATCAGGCGGCGGTTAACGATGCGTTTGAAATGGATACGGTAGGTGACTTTCTTCGCGGTAGGCAGAACCTGACCGGTGAATTTCACTTCGCCTACGCCCAGCGCACGGCCTTTACCTTCACCGCCAAGCCAGCCCAGATAGAAGCCAACCAGCTGCCACATGGCATCGAGGCCCAGGCAGCCAGGCATTACCGGATCGCCAATAAAGTGGCAACCGAAGAACCACAGGTCCGGGTTGATATCGAGTTCTGCTTCTACGTAACCCTTATCAAAGTTGCCGCCGGTTTCGGTCATTTTCACGACACGGTCCATCATCAGCATATTTGGGGCCGGTAACTGCGGGCCTTTCGCACCAAACAGTTCACCGCGACCAGAGGCAAGAAGGTCTTCTTTAGTATAGGATTCGCGTTTATCTACCATGTTCTCAGTAAGCCTTATTTTAGTGAAGGACGCAGGATAGCTAACACGTGTACGCTGAACAAGTCCGATCAGTTAGCACTAAACCAACTTAACCAGCGTAACGGCCACGGATAACGATGACGAGCATCCTGCTGTGTCGCCTGAGCTATACGTTCCTGAATGGTCTGCATCAGGGTTGTCTGGCCTTCGCCGTCCCAGACCAGGTTTGTCAGTAAGGGTAGAGCATCCTCAACCCCTTCGATGGCCCAGACGGCGAATTGTTCCTGCTCTACCGCATCCAGAATCGCCTGGCTCAGGCTCAAATGGCGAGCGTTAGGCGCCGGAATAATCACGCCCTGTTTGCCGTTTAAACCGCGCTGCTGGCAGATAGCAAAGAAGCCTTCGATTTTCTCATTCAGTCCACCCACCGGTTGAGCACGACCAAACTGATCTACGGAACCGGTAATCGCAATATTCTGATTAATCGGTACGTCTGCAAGCGCGCTGATCACGGCGCACAGCTCTGCCATCGAGGCGCTGTCGCCGTCGACTTCACTGTAGGACTGCTCAAAGGTCAACGAGGCAGAGAAGGGGATCTGCTGCTCCAGCTGAAGTTCAGACATCAGGAATGCCTGCATGATCATCATGCCTTTGGCATGAATGTTTCCGCCCAGTTCGGCCTTGCGTTCGATATCGGTAAATTCGCCGTCACCAATGTGCACGACACAGCTGATACGGGAAGGCTCGCCAAAGGCGCGCGGGTGTCCGGGGAACTCGATGACGGACAAGGCGTTGATTTGCCCGATACGTTCGCCTTCGGTCTCCACCAGAATCTGTTCCAGCAGAATTTCATCCTGCATACGGTCAGCAAGATAACCTTCACGCCATTCACGCTGGGCCAGCATCTGGCTAAGCTGCTCGCCGGTAAACGGACCGTTGCCGCTGATAACGCCCACTTCACGCAGCTGTTTACCGATCCAGAGCGGGCAGAGCGGCAGGGTTTCCTGATCGCCAGTGTAGCGTACGGCCTCGCGGATTAAGCCCGGCCACGCATCCTCGCCAGGCGAGGGCAGCGCGAAACGTTCCGCCACGGCCATAACCCACTGACACCACTGCGCCATGTCATCGGCATCGGCGATCTGAATATTGTCTTCAAATTCACTGTAAACCGCCTGCTCCGCGAGTTCTGGCTCCATTTCCTGGAAATCAGCCAGAGATTCACGGTCACCCGTCAGCACGACGGTCAGCGACAGCGGCATAGACGGAATGGAAACAGGCAGCGGACGTGAATCGTCGTAGCCTATCCAGTCAAAACGTTGCTGCATCACCACCGTTTTCAGGCGCATCCACAGCAGAGGCTGTGCGAGCAGGGTGCGAAGGGAGATGAGCAACACGCCGCCATTCGCGCGGTGTACCAGACCGGGTTGCAGTGACACATCGCCATTGAACTGACGAAGGCAGCCGAACAGCTGTTCTGCTTCCACCCAGTTGGCGGTAATCACCTCGCCTTTTGCAGCGAACAGTCCGTCTGCCTGTGTGGCAGGTTCGAAGGTCACGTCACGTCCGGCAATATGATACTGACCACCAAAAACGGCATTCGTTTTTGGCTGCAACTGGCGCATGGCATCACCGAGAAGCGTTAGATACTCGGCTTCTTCCGGGGCTTTGAGCAGCATGAAAGGAGATGTAGCCCATGGGGATGACATCTGCTCCAGCGCGTAATGCAAACGCGGTTGTGTATCGCTAAGTATGAATTCGTGTTCTTTTGTGAGGTCTGGCTGTGCAAACAGCTCCTGATAGCTCTCGGTATCCGGAACCAGGTCACGCCATGCAAGTTTCGTAATGGTCAAAGTTGATGTTTTTTAGTCAGAAGTAAAACCGTGGAGTATACCGTAAGCGGCGCACTCTGCCCAATCAGGATTCGGGTTTTCGTCATGCGGATCGCCTGCGGCGTTTCACAGGATATGATTTCTTTTCAGCAGATTGCCAAAATACTGATATTCTGAACAGAGTTACACGGTAACACTGAGATCGCAATGAAATATCAACAACTGGAAAACCTCGAAAGCGGCTGGAAATGGAAGTACCTGGTCAAAAAGCACCGTGAAGGGGAGCTGATCACCTGCTACATCGAAGCCAGCGCGGCACAAGAAGCTGTGGATATGTTGCTGACCCTCGAAAACGAACCGGTACAGGTCAACGGCTGGATTGAGAAACACATTAATCCGGCCTTGTTAAACCGGATGAAGCAAACTATCCGTGCTCGTCGTAAACGGCATTTCAATGCCGAGCATCAGCACACCCGTAAGAAATCGATCGACCTGGAGTTCATGGTCTGGCAGCGTCTGGCCGGGCTTGCGCAGCGGCGCGGAAAAACCCTGTCGGAAACGGTGGTGCAGCTGATTGAAGATGCCGAGCACAAAGAGAAGTATGCCAGCCAGATGTCGACGCTGAAGAACGATCTACAGGCACTGTTAGGTAAAAAATAAGCTTTTTACTTTTCTTCAGATAATAAAAAACCCCGCATCGCGGGGTTTTTTTATAAGACGATAACTTATGCCGCAGGCTGAGTTACAACGTCTTTGATACCTTTAACTTCGATCTCTACGCGACGATCTGGTGCCAGGCAGTCGATCAGTGCAGCGCGTGGTTTCACGTTGTCACAGGTAGAACCGGTAACTGGGTTAGATTCGCCCATACCACGTGGGGAGATCTTGTTAGCTGGGATACCTTTAGATACCAGGTAATCAACTACAGACTGAGCACGTTTCTCAGACAGACCCTGGTTGTAAGCGTCAGAACCGATACGGTCGGTGAAGCCCAGAACCACTACAGAACCGTCTTTAGGATCCAGGTTGCTCAGCTGGGTGTACAGCTGATCCAGTGCCTGCTGACCTTCTGGTTTCAGGGTAGCTTTGTTGAAGTTGAACAGAACGTCAGACTTCAGAGTGAAGTGCTTGGTCTGTACTTCTGGAGCTGGAGCCGGAGCTGGAGCTACGACTGGCGCATCTTCCTGCTGACCGAAACGGTAAGAAACACCAACGCTCAGCATGCCGTTGTCTGGACGAACGCCAACGGTAGCACCGTCACCGATGTTGTTAACCCACTGGTATTCCAGACGGGTAGCGATGTCACGGGTCATTGCCCACTCAACGCCACCAGCGAATACTGGGGAAACACCAGTGTCGTGGTCGTCACCAGCGATGCTGTTGCTGGAGTCTGCACGCCATACCATGCCGCCCAGACGGGTGTACACGTCCAGATCGTCAGTTACTGGGTAACCCAGTTTAGCGGTCAGCTGTACGCCTTGAGCTTTGAAAGCGCCATTTACGTTGTCGCCTTTGTAAGGCATACGACCTAACCAGTCGTAACCCATTTCAAAGCCAACATACGGGTTAACCTGATAGCCACCGAACGCACCTGCACCCAGCTGGCTCTCGTGAGTAGGGCCATCGTTGTTCAGGCTGCTGTTGTACCAACCGGTGTCATGGAACTGAGACCAGCCCAGTTTACCACCTGCATACCAGGTATTATCTTTCGGAGCGGCCTGCGCTACGGTAGCGAAGCCAGCCAGTGCCACTGCAATCGCGATAGCTGTCTTTTTCATTTTTTGCGCCTCGTTATCATCCAAAATTTGCCATGAATATCTCCATCGGAGGAATCACGGTTAAATCCTTCACCGGGGGGCGTGGTCAAATATAAACCTACCGATATCTTCGGCTTAGGCCGAGCACCCCTGGCGATGTAAAGTCTACAACGTAGCTGAAAACTTACAAGTGTGAAGTCCGTCAGCCATATGAAAAAAAAAGTTCCGTATACCTAATATTTAACAATTTTTGAACGAATTTTGTGCAGTAAAATTAACGAGAACCGCGTCAGACAAGCCTTGCCGCAATTTTGGCGCGTTGAACTTTTTTTGCATACTGCGGTCGAAAAAAATTCCAGGAAAACTCTTAAAATGACTCAATGGTACACATTTGAGTGAATTTTTAGCCCGGGATGTTGTCCTCTGCGATAGGAATCTCCACGAACCGGCCGCATGATGAAACCCATCGCGTTACCTTCTTCAGCCGCTTCAGTCAGACGCAAATGTTCCTCTTGCGACAGATCCTCAGGCAACCACCCAATCACGACGCTATAGTTCCCGGTACGTAATGCCCGGACCATCGACTCGACCGTATCGCAAGGGGAGAGTTGATTAATCTGCATCACCTTCGCTAACGGCAGGCCAGCCGACTGAACCCATTCACGACTTAATTTTTGCTGTGGCGTCAGCCAGAGCTGCCAGCGAGACTGTTGCCCGAGCTGCTGCAAAAGCGGCAGGAGTAAGAGTTGTGTTAACAGCGGCTGGTCTTCACGGTAAACCACTTCACTGATAAGCCCTGTCGATACACGCCCGATAGAATTCTGCGCAGCATTGCCTGCGGCAGAAGTGGAAGGTGTTAAGTGATTTGCATAGCCTGAAGTGTACATATTCATTCCAGCCCTGTAGTTACTGTATGGATATACAGTAACCCCTGTGTGCATAAAGATCAACCTCATTTTCGGAAAGCGACTCGCAAATTTCATCCATTCCTGGTGAACCTGAAAAAATCATCTTGCCCAACGGCAATAAGTTGCCTATTTTCCTGCTAACGGATCCGTTAGTAAGAAATATCGTGTTTACTGTATGATTTTTAATGGAATTATCATGAAAAAGATATCTTATGATCGGATTTATCAATCTCAGGAATACCTCTCTCCGCTGGGCGAAATTCATCATCGCGCCCTGTTTGGCGGTTATACCCTGGCCGTGGATGAAGCGGTGTTCGCGATGGTGTCTGACGGCGAGCTGTACCTTCGCGCCTGTGAGCAAAGTGCAAAATACTGTGTAAAAAACGCCTCCTCTTTTCTAACCCTGATGAAACGAGGACGGCCAGTGCTGCTTAATTACTACCGTGTGGATGAAGGTCTGTGGCAAAACAGGGAAAAGCTGCTTCAGCTCTCCTCGTTTGCGCTCGATGCCGCCAGGAAAGAGCGCTACCAGCGCCATCAGCGTAACCGGCTTAAGGATCTGCCGAACCTGACCTTTCAGATTGAGGTCCTGCTTATGGAGGCGGGCATTACCAATGAAGAGACGCTACGACAGTTGGGGGCGAAGACGAGCTGGCTGAAAATGCGCTCTAAGAATAAAGCGCTGAGTATCCGGGTATTGTTCGCGCTTGAAGGCGCCATCGAAGGGTTACATGAAGCGGCACTCCCGGCGGATATTCGCCGGGAGCTTATGGAGTGGTTTAATGCGCTGCCTGAGTCGCAGGGCCATCATTCCGCCAGGTAGCGATCTTCTGTCGCAGCCGACAAATTTCCGGCAGCAAAGCGATAAGCAGGCCAATTTGCTGTAGGACCAGCGGAGCTTTGTTGTCGGTGCCAGGATCAAGGTGTGCGATACGTTGCACCAGTTCATCCAGTGCCTGGTGAACCCGTGGCTCATCCGCAGGTTGATGATGAAGCGCATCATCAACGTAGCAAACGGCGTCGTCCAGCAGCGCCAGGGTGCCCGGATTTGTCAGTTTCTCACGGTGGGCGCCAAGGGTAGAGATATAGCTGGTGAACGTGTGGTTCAGACACAGCAGGCGGAAGGCTGTCTCCCGGATTTCTGCCGTGGCGCGCGGCTCAGTCGACATATTCGAGACAACGGAAGCCAGCTCTGCGTCCGTGTTATGCGCATCGCGACGGGCAATCCGATAGGCCAGACGGTTATCGCGACCCTGATGGTATTGCTCAAGAATAGCATCCAGATAGCGGCAGTTAGCGTTCATCGCTCTGTCGGACACGCGCGGTAAGTTACGAAAACGCCAGTCCGGCCAGATAAAGCTCACCGCCGCCCAGGCAATGGCGCAGCCGATTAGCGTGTCGATCACGCGGGGGAGGGCCACTTCAAAGCCTTCACCCAGCAGATTGAAGCAGAGCAGCACCAGCAGCGTGATGAACATCGTGGCGTGGGCGTACTGCACATTGCGGAAGGCGAAAAACAGTACACCGGTAATCACGATCAGGATCAGTTGCCCTTCTACGGATGGCACAAAGTAGAGCACCGGCAGCCCGATGGCGACCCCGACTAATGTCCCGACAATACGCAGCGCGAGCCGATGGCGGGTAGCGTTATAGTTCGGCTGGCAGACAAACAGGCTGGTCAGCAGGATCCAGTAACCGTGGTGCAACCCTGTTATCTGGATAAACGCGTAGCCGACGCACAGAACCAGCGACATCCTTACCGCATGGCGAAAGAGGGCGGATTCCGGCGTAAAATGACGGCTCAGGCGCAGCCACATATCGCTGAGACCGTTGAGACTGTCGTCGGCAAGCTGGTTGTCGGCGTCATTGCCCGGCATTGCCATCGCCTGTTCAGACTCAATGGTGGCGAGCTGAGCATCAATGGCTCTCAGGTTGTTGAGCAAGAATCCCAGAGCTTTGAACTGTTCCGGCGATGTCCCACTGGCCTGAACGCGATCGAGGGCCGCATCCAGATGACTGAATGCCCGTTCAAAGCGAGGATCGTGCTGATAGGGCGTGCGCAGTAGTATTGAGCGCGCAAGTTGCTGGCAGGCCTGAGACTGCATTGACAGCAGGCGCTGGAAACGGAACATCACGTCGCTGTAGCGGAATTTCTCGCGCAGGTCAGCGTACTGCACATGCGAGGAGCTGGCGCGCTCGTGAATATCCTGGGCAACAAAGTAGTAGTGCAGTGTGCGCCGGGTACCGCGCTGACCGCGATCGCCGCGCAGACGGGTGAGCAGAGACGCTTTGGTCTGATTCAGCGTGGCGACCAGCTGGCCATTTGCCAGCGCCAGATCGTACAGGGGCGCCTGGCTGTCCTCTTCAATATCCGGATCAAACAGCCGGGATTTCAGCTCCAGATAGTGGGCCAGCTGTTCGTAACTGCGAGCAATGTTGTCCTGTAAGGCACGAACCGGAAAAATAAGATGCCCGGTTAAGGTCAGCAGGTTATACCAGATAGCGCCCAACAGCAGCAGGACCGGTTGTTGATACCACTGATCGTAAAGAGAGACGCCCAGCATGGTGTAAATGGCAATCAGCAGGGCGCCAAACGCGATAGTGGCGTAGCGTTGCCCGAGGCCGCCGAGCAAAATGAAGCCGCTGGTGGACACCGTCAGCCCTAAGGCAAACAGCCAGGGCCAGGGGAAAAGCAGCTCAACGGAGGCGGAAGCAATAAAGAAGCAGACCAGCGTGATGACCAGATTACGCAAACGACCGGCCAGGCGGTCGTCGAGATCCGCCAGCGCACCGGCCACCACCCCAAGCGTGAGGGGGATGGTGAGCTTCACGTCATTTAGCCACCACGGCAGAGCGACGGTGCCGCAGAGGGCGATAAAGATCCTGACGTTATACAGCCAGTTACTGTTCCACGTATAGCGACGAAGCAGGGGGCTTAGCATGAGTGCGGCCAGTCCTTATTACTGAAAACGGCGACGGGCGTTGGCTTCACGCGCGGCTTGCGCGACTTCGACCGGGACAACACGGCGTCCTACCGGCCACAGGGCGATGGTAGCAATTTTGAAATTAGCGATGCCAACCGGAATGCCTATAATCGTGATGCACTGGGCGATACCGGCGAAGATATGCATCAGACACAACCACCAGCCAAAGAAGATCAGCCATAAAATATTCAGCAGCGTGCCGCCGGTATTCATCAGGGCATTTTTTCTTTCCGGCTCCAGCTCATCCACGTGTACGGCTTCATTTCCATAAGGAACGAGGGACAGTTTGGTGATTTCCCAGCAGGAGCGCGTCAGCGGAAGGGTGAAGATGAGCACGATGCTCACCAGGGTGGCAAAAAGCCAGGAAAGGGTGGTGGCAAAACCGCCAAGGACAAAATTCAACACATTCAGAACGGTACGCATAAACCCTCATTTCCTTCGATATGATTAACGCCCGGTGATTGTAACGTTTTTTTGGGCTGGAGCACCTTAAAACTGGCAGTTAAACTGTCTGACAAATTATGACCTCGTGGATCCGGCAGGATATGGAACTGAAAGCAACTTCAATGGGCAAACGCCTGGCGCAGCACCCTTACGACAAGATTGTCCTGCTCAATGCAGGAGTGAAAGTCTCCGGTGAACGCCACGAATACCTTATTCCGTTTAATCAGCTACTGGCCATTCATTGTAAACGAGGGCTGGTATGGGGGGAGCTGGAGTTCGTCCTGCCGGCAGACAAAGTTGTGCGACTCCACGGGACCGAGTGGGCGGAAACCCAACGCTTCCACCATCATCTGAACACGCGCTGGCAGCAGTGGAGCCAGGAGATGAGCGTGATTGCCGCACAGGTGCTGCAACAGGTGCTGGACGATATCGCGCTAAGCAATACGCAGCAGAAGTGGCTGACGCGCCAGCAAACCGCCGGGCTTCAGCAAAAAATCGCCCAGGCGCTGACGGCATTGCCTTTACCGGTGGCGCGGCTTGAGGAATTTGATAACTGCCGCGACGCGTGGCGGAAGTGCCAGGCCTGGCTGAGCGATATCGAGAAAAGCCGTCTGGCGCATAACCAGGCCTGGACTGAGGCGATGCTTACGCAATATGCCGACTTCTTCAGTACGGTGGAGTCATCGCCCCTCAATCCTGCCCAGGCGCGCGCCGTGGTGAATGGCGAACAGTCTTTATTGGTGCTGGCAGGTGCCGGGAGCGGCAAAACGTCGGTGCTGGTGGCGCGCGCGGGTTGGCTTCTGACAACGGGCGAGGCGGTTGCCGACCAGATTTTGCTGCTGGCCTTTGGTCGCAAGGCTGCGCAGGAGATGGATGAGCGCATTCAGGCGCGTTTGCATACCCAGGATATCTCGGCGCGCACGTTCCACTCCCTCGCTTTACACATCATTCAACAGGGCAGCAAAAAAGTTCCTGTTGTCAGCAAGCTGGAGAACGACGCTCAGGCTCGCCAGGCGCTGTTTATCAAGGCATGGCGTCAGCAGTGCAGTGAAAAAAAGGCGCAGGCGAAAGGCTGGCGTCAGTGGCTTGAAGAGGAACTCAGCTGGGAGGTGCCCGAGGGCAGCTTCTGGCAGGATGAAAAGCTGGCGCGCCGGCTGGGCTCTCGTCTCGACCGGTGGGTAAGCCTTATGCGCATGCACGGCGGCTCTCAGGCGGAGATGATAGAAAGCGCACCGGAGTCGATCCGCGCCGTGTTTTCTAAGCGGGTTAAGCTGATGGCGCCGATGCTGAAAGCGTGGAAAACCGCGCTGAAAGACGAAAACGCGGTCGATTTTTCCGGGCTGATCCATCAGGCCATTATCATTCTGGAGAAAGGGCGCTTCGTCAGCCCGTGGAAACACATTCTGGTGGATGAGTTTCAGGATATCTCGCCGCAGCGCGCTGCGCTGCTTTCGGCGCTGCGGGCGCAGAATAAACACACGTCGCTGTTTGCCGTGGGCGATGACTGGCAGGCTATCTACCGTTTCAGCGGGGCGCAACTATCCCTCACAACGGCCTTCCACCACTATTTTGGGGAAGGCGATCGCAGCGATCTGGACACCACCTACCGCTTCAACTCGCGGATTGGCGAAATAGCCAACCGTTTTATTCAGCAGAACCCGCACCAGCTGTCGAAACCGCTTAACAGCCTGACGTCGGGGGATAAAAAGGCCGTCACGCTGCTGGCGGACGATCAGCTGGAACCGCTGCTGGATAAACTGAGCGGCTATGCGAAACCGGATGAGCGCATTCTGGTCCTGGCGCGTTATCATCACCTCAAGCCGACGGCGCTGGAAAAAGCGGCGACGCGCTGGCCAAAACTTCAGCTCGATTTTATGACCATTCACGCCAGTAAAGGGCAGCAGGCCGACTACGTGATTGTGGTGGGGCTAAAAGAGGGGAGCGACGGTTTCCCTGCACCGGCGCGGGAATCCGTGATGGAAGAGGCGTTATTACCTGTTCCGGAAGATTTCCCGGATGCAGAGGAGCGGCGTTTACTGTACGTGGCGATAACCCGCGCGCGCCATCGCGTGTGGCTCTTGTTCAACAAAGAGGAGCCGTCGGTGTTTGTCGATATTTTGAAAAGTATTGACGTGCCGGTGGCGAGAAAGCCGTAACGCGCCGGGCAAATTCTGTAGGCCCGGTAAGCGCAGCGCCACCGGGCAAAAAACTACTTCAGTCTCTCCGCAAGATAACGCTGATAATCCGGGATCAAAATCTCCACCGGATCGTTAAACTGCGGCGATTCAATGATGAAATCTGCCGTTGAAAGATTGGTGGCTACCGGAATGTTCCACACCGTCGCCAGACGCAGCAGCGCTTTAACGTCCGGATCATGCGGAACCGCGTTCAGCGGATCCCAGAAGAAAATCAGAACGTCAATTTTACCTTCTGAAATCTGAGCACCTACCTGCTGGTCACCCCCCATCGGGCCGCTCAGCATGGCATTCACTTCCAGACCGGTTTCGCGGTGGATCAGGTTGCCGGTTGTTCCCGTGGCAGAAAGGGCATGATGCTGTAAAAGAGGCTGATGGCGACGAACCCAGTTAAGCAGCATTTGTTTACAGTGATCGTGCGCAACCAGAGCAATGTGCTTGCGCGCCGGAAGTGTGCGTGTTGTCAGTTCCATAATCTTATCCGTGAGGTTACCTCGTTACACGATGACGGGAACTGGCTGATGCTGCAAGAGAAAGGACGAAAAAATGTGGCTTACGACGAAGGTTGTTGCTTCGCCCATTGCAGAAAACGGGCGCGCGTGTCCGGATCGGCATTCTGGAACCAGAACTTGAGGCGTTGCTCAGTAAGGGTCTGCGACTGAGGGGGGAGTACATCCAGCTCCGATACGCCCGAAAGCAGGGTACTGTCATCCGCCATCATGGTGGCGAACTGGGGCAGCGAGGCGCGCCCGCTGGCCCTGTTGTAGGTCTCGGTGTCCGCTTCATAGTCTGTTCCCTTTGGCCTTTTTGTCAGCGCCAGAATATCCAGTTTTACCGGGATGGGCATGGAGTCCCCGTCCACCAGTTCAATGCGCGGCGAGGCATCAAATGCCAGTGACTCCTTTTCTGTCTCAAGGCGCGGGAGACGAAAATTGACCTGGCTGATACGCTGGGTATTAAAGCTGACCACCAGCGGAGGCGAAATGTACACCTGCTGTTCGTTGTCGGCGAGGCGAATGGTCTTTTCCACCCGAAAAACCACCTGGTGCGGGCCGTTATCCAGCTCGATACTGTCTGCACCCCGCAGCAGGGAGCTGGAGACTTTTTTCCCGTCCAGCACCAGCAGGTCAATGTCGGTTGAGAGTCTGAGGGTGGTTGCGAAAACACAAACCGGCATGATTAACGCAACCATAGCCCAGGCAATGCCGGTTTTCATAGCAGACTCCTGTAGACAAACTACCCGGTAAGAATGTATCAAAAGTTTTCGACAAACACGTTTACTAACATATAGACATATTCTGCCGTTTTGCCCTCATACTTCTGTATGGGATGCGTGGTTGAGATGTCCGCTTTGACGTACACTTTGAAAAAAGCCAGGAGGAAGAGCATGAAAGAGAACGACATTGTCGAGATTCTGACGTCCACGCGCACTATCGCGCTGGTCGGCGCGAGCGATAAACCGGATCGCCCAAGCTATCGGGTCATGAAATACCTTCTGGATCAGGGTTATCACGTGATCCCTGTCTCGCCGAAGGTGGCGGGGAAAACGCTGCTGGGCCAGCAGGGCTATGCGACGCTCGCGGACGTGCCGGAAAAGGTGGATATGGTGGACGTTTTTCGCAATTCAGAGGCGGCCTGGGGCGTGGCGCAGGAGGCGATTGCCATCGGCGCGAAAACGCTGTGGATGCAGCTGGGCGTGATTAATGAGCAGGCGGCCGTGCTGGCGCGCGATGCCGGGCTGAAGGTGGTGATGGATCGCTGTCCGGCAATCGATATTCCCCGTCTGGGGCTGGCAAAATAAAAAAAGCCCGTTTGACGGGCTTTTTTACACCTTTAGTTGCGCAGTCTTGGCGCCTGTAACTGTTTGCGGATGGTCTGAGCAAGCTCGTCCATAGTGGGTTGTTCCGGATGCTCATCCTGTAGTTCACCACTCAGCTGCGCTTCGGCAAGATAGGTATGGACAGGCTGACCATCGTCGCCCTCCATAACCACATGATACCAGGGCGCGGCGCGAAGCTCTGCGTCAACGGCCAGATCGTCTGCTGACGGTTCATCAAGGGAATACTCCGGGTCGATATCCACGACCACACCCAAATATCCAAGCAAGGTGTGGCGGACCTGCTGGCCGATACCGAATTTGCTGGCAATCATAGTCACCTCCCGGGAAACATTACATACACACTATGTGCGGGCAATATTTCTCTTTTCAAGTTACATGACGCGACAGGCAAACCCTTTCAGATACAGCCCTTCCGGGTAGGTAGCGATCACCGGGTGATCGGCGGCCTGACGGAACTGCTCTATAAATTGTACATCACGACCCGCATCTATTGCGGCATCGGCGATGATTTTTTGGAATAAATCTGTCGTCATCAGGCCAGAGCAGGAGAACGTCAGCAGCACGCCGCCCGGGTTCAGCAGCTGGATCGCCAGCATGTTGATGTCTTTATAGCCACGGCAGGCGCCCATCAGCTGGCTTTTGTTTTCAACAAACTTCGGCGGGTCCATCACGATTACGTCAAATTTCTCGCCCTGGTCGCGGTATTTACGCAGCAGTTTGAATACGTCGTCGCGCACAAACTCCGCTTTGCTCAGATCCAGCTTATTCAGCTCAACGTTCTGCTTCGCCACGTCCAGCGCTTCCTGTGAGGTGTCGACGCTCACCACCTGAGCACAGCCGCCCATCAGGGCAGAGACCGCAAAGCCGCCGGTATAAGAGAAGCAGTTCAGCACGCGTTTATCGGCAACGTACTGGCGCGTTGCCAGACGGCTGTCACGCTGGTCGAGGTAATAACCGGTCTTATGGCCGCCCTGGATATCCACCAGCAGCTTCATGCCATGTTCTTCGATAGGCAGCAGGGCAGGCGGCAGTTCGCCGGTGACCGGGCCTTGCGTCAGCTCCATGCCCTCTTTTTTACGTACCGCCACGTCGCTGCGGTCGTAAATGGCACATTCCGGGAAAAGGGTTTGCAGGGCGCTAATCAGCGCGGCACGCTGGTATTCCGCCCCGGCGCTCAGTAGCTGCAACACCAGGAAATTGCCGAAGCGGTCAATGGTCACGCCCGGCAGCCCGTCGGACTCTCCGGCAATCAGACGATAGCTGTCCAGCCCGTCACGCTTTGCCAGCCACTCGCGCCACTGCTGCGCCTGTTGCAAACGACGGCCAAAGAAGTCGATATCGATGGTTTCTTCTTTATCGAATGTCCAGACGCGCGCGCGGATCTGAGATGCTGGCGAGTATGCGCCGCGTGCTAACCATTTCCCCTGATGGTCAACAATATCGATGGTTTCACCGAGGCTGGCTTTACCTTCCATGCGGGCAACCGCGCCGGAAAAGACCCAGGGATGGCGGCGCAGTAATGACTTCTCGCGCCCTTTGGCTAACACTAAACGTACACTCATAATTTGCTATTCTGTCGATTCCAATGAAATGGCCGCCATTTTCCCGACTTCAGTGAGGAAATGCAACGCGCCAGTCGGATAAGGAGAAGGATGATGTCAAATGTTTGCACCATTGCCTGGGTTCATGGCCTTGTACAGGGCGTCGGATTCCGCTACAGCACCCAGCGCGAAGCCCTTCAGCTCGGGCTGACAGGGTATGCGCGTAACATGGATGATGGCAGCGTGGAGGTTGTGGCCTGCGGTGAGGCGGATCGGGTTGAGAAGCTGGTGGCGTGGCTGAAAGCGGGCGGACCGCGCAGCGCGCGGGTTGATAAGGTGCTAACGGAACCGCATCAACCCGACCGGGAATACGCTAACTTCAGTATTCGCTATTAAATGCATTTTACCGGCTTTGGCAGGCCGGCGATTTTAGTCGCCTGTTTAGCCGGGCCTTTCGGAAACAGGCGATACAGATAACGGCTGTTGCCTTTCTCTTCGCCAAATTTATTCGCCATGGCTTTGACCAGCATGCGGATAGCCGGCGAGGTGTTGAATTCAAGGTAAAATTCTCGCACGAAGCGCACCACTTCCCAGTGTTCCGGGGAGAGGGTAATTCCTTCGTTTTCCGCAATTTTCTCCGCCAGCGCTTCGCTCCACTGGCTGCTCTCTTTCAGATAACCGTCGTTATCGGTTTCGATCTCTTTGCCTTCAAAACTCAACATATTCATTCACACGTTAGTCAAAAACCGCCTAAGTCTACCAAAAAAACAAAGCCCCGCATAAGCGGGGCCCTGTTCACAGCACGGTGAGTTAATCGCGGCTGGCGAAGCCCAGGATGCTCAGCAGGCTGACAAAAATGTTGTACAGCGACACATACAGGCTCACGGTGGCGCGGATATAGTTCGTCTCACCGCCGTGAATGATGTTGCTGGTTTCATACAGGATTGCGCCGGATGAAATCAGGATAAACACCGCGCTGATTGCCAGATGCAGCGCAGGCAATTGCAGGAAGATGTTCGCCAGCATACCGACCAGCACAATCACGATACCTGCCATCAGCATACCGCCAAGGAAGGACATGTCCTTACGGGTGGTCAGCACGTAGGCCGAGCAGCAGAAGAACACCAGCGCGGTACCGCCCAGCGCCATACCAATCACGTCGCCCATTCCGGCAGACAGATAGGCATTCAGGATTGGCCCCAGAATGTAGCCCAGGAAGCCGGTAAAGGCGAACGCGGAGAGAATACCCACCGGTTTATCCGCGGTTTTGTAGGTCAGGAACATCAGACCGTACATACCCACCAGCGTCAGGATCAGGCCCGGAGAAGGCAGCATCAGTACGGTGCTGGCCGTCGCGGTGATCGCCGAAAACGCCAGCGTCAGGCTGAGCATGAAATAGGTATTGCGCAGCACCTTATGGGTGCTGAGTAGCGATGTGCGGTCGCGTGAAGAAGTAATTATACGATCCATGAGTCACTCTCTTATGACAGATGTAATTAGCGCAAAGAATAGGAAACGGCGCGGCAGACGCAAAGTGGTTTTACCCATCTTTACTCAGCCCCTTAGGGATTATGCTGGTTTTTTATTCTGGCAAAGCCTTTGTACTCAGAATGAAGTGCGGTTTGTAGAGCGTATTCAGAACAACCTCTTATAGGTCACTGAAAAATATTGCGTTATTTCCCTAAGGCCGCTAAGAGTTATTTCCGGATCGTCATAAAAACAGACAATAAGGCGAAGGAAATGAAACCACAAACACGCACGCACTTTACACTCTCTTTGTTAACCGCAGGGATCCTGTGCGCCAGCACGGCAATCTGGGCGGCTAACGTGCCGGCAGGAACCCAGCTGGCAGATAAGCAGGAACTGGTCAGGAACAACGGCAGTGAACCCGCCTCGCTCGACCCGCATAAAGTCGAAAGCGATGTCGAATTCAATATTATCAGCGATTTATTCGACGGGCTGGTCAGCGTCTCTCCGGCAGGTGAAATCCAGCCGCGCCTGGCGGAGAAATGGGAAAATAAAGACAACACCGTCTGGACGTTCCATCTGCGTCCGGGCATTACCTGGAGCGACGGAACCCCCATCACCGCGGAAGATATTGTCTGGAGCTGGCAGCGGCTGGTCGACCCGAAAACCGCCTCTCCGTATGCCAGCTATCCCGGTAGTATGCGTATCGTCAACGGCACTGATATCGCAGAAGGCAAAAAAGCGCCCGAGTCGCTGGGGGTGAAAGCCATCAATGACACCACGCTGGAAGTTACGCTCACGCAACCTAACGCCGCTTTCCTGGCGATGCTGGCTCACCCGTCTCTGGTGCCAATTGATAAAGTCCTGGTAGGCCGTTTCGGTGATAAGTGGACCAAACCGGAGCACTTCGTCAGCAGCGGGGCCTATAAACTGTCACAGTGGGTGGTTAACGAACGCATTGTGGCGGTGCGTAACCCGAAATATTGGGATAACAAACATACCGTCATCAACAAGGTGACCTATCTGCCCATTTCCTCTGAAGCTGCTGACGTCAACCGCTACAAAGCGGGCGAAATCGACATTGTTTACACGGTGCCGATCAACCAGTTTGCTCAGCTGAAGAAAACGCTGGGGAGCGAGCTGGACGTTTCACCGCAGCTTGCCACCTATTATTATCAGTTCAACACCACCCGGCCGCCGTTCAACGACGCCCGCGTGCGCAAGGCGCTGAACCTGGCGCTGGATAAAGACATCATCGCCGATAAAGTATTAGGGCAGGGCCAGCGCCCGGCATGGCTGATCAGCCAGCCGGATATTGGCGGCGTCAAGCTTCAGAACCCGGATTACGCCAGCTGGCCGATGGATAAACGCATTGCTGAGGCGAAAAAGCTGCTGGCCGAAGCCGGATTTAACGACAGCCATCCGCTCAGCTTTAATCTTCTCTATAACACTTCGGAATCGCACCAGCGTATTGCCATTGCCGCCAGCTCAATGTGGAAGAAGAACCTCGGCGTGGAGGCGAAGCTGCAAAATCAGGAGTGGAAAACCATGCTTGATACCATGCACACCCATAACTTTGACGCGGTACGCTACGCCTGGATTGCCGATTACGACGATGCAGCAACCTTCCTGAATACCTTCCGTACCGGGGATAGCCAAAACACCACTCAGTACAGCAATCCGGACTACGATCGGGCACTGGTGAACGCGGCGAAATCGAAAACGGCGCAGGAGCGCGGTAAGTTCTACCAGCAGGCAGAAGATCTGCTGGGACGCGATGTACCGGCGATCCCGGTCTATCATTACGTGCGCACGCACCTGGTGAAACCGTGGGTAGGGGGCTTCACGCCAGACAAGCTCGGGTACTACTACACCAAAGATATGTACATCAAAAAGCACTAACGATCCGCGGTGGATATTATGCTGGCAAAATGGCCAATCTGTCGTCTATTCAACCGATTAAACGCATTTTGGCTATTTTTAAAGCGAACGAATGCGCGCACTCTTTACAGCGCGCGGTGAGGTGTTTATAGTTCGCCTCACTTAGGAAGCGTGGCCGAGCGGTTGAAGGCACCGGTCTTGAAAACCGGCGACCCGAAAGGGTTCTAGAGTTCGAATCTCTACGCTTCCGCCAAATTCGAAACCCCTGCGATAGCAATATCGCAGGGGTTTTTGTTTTTGCGCCAGTCTTCCGTCATGCCACCATGTTGTAGCTTATCGTGATCCCGGCGTCGGCCTTGCAGACCTGAGCTTTTACGCACCAGGTGTCCTCGATGTTTGCCGGCGTCAGAACCGCTTCTGGCGCGCCCGTGGCGGCGATCTGCCCGGCCTTCAGGAGGATCAGACGCTGGCAATAATTGGCCGCAAGATTGAGATCGTGCAGTGCAACCACCACCGTAAGCGGCAGCTGTGAAACGAGCCGCATCAGCTCCAGCTGGTGCTGAATGTCCAGGTGGTTTGTCGGTTCATCGAGCAACAGCACCTGCGGCTGCTGGGCCAGCGCGCGGGCTATCTGGCTTCGCTGGCGCTCTCCGCCAGACAAAGAGTGCCATCGCCGCTGGCGTAAGCGGCATAACTGCATCAGGCCAATCGCCTGCTCAACCGCAGCCTCATCGTCGCGCGAGGTTTTCTGGAATGTTTTCCGGTAGGGCGTACGCCCCAGTCTGACAATGTCCTCAACGGTCAGTTCTCCGTCGACCTCAGCATGTTGCGGGACAAACGCCATGTGCTGCGCGCGTTTTTTCAGCGGCATCATGCCGAGCGTTGTGCCATTAAGCGCCACGCGTTCGCTGAGTCGTGGAAACAGCCCGGCGAGACAGCGCAGCAGCGTCGACTTGCCCGAGCCGTTTGGCCCTAACAGGCCGATAATCTGCCCGGATGGCAGGTCGAGATCGATATCCTTAAGCACCGTCTGCGCTTGTCGGGTTACGGTTAACCCGGCCACAGTAATATTCATGGATGCTCCTTTCGGTTTTGATAAAGCAACGCCACAAAGACGGGGGCGCCCACCAGCGCAGTCACCACCCCGATGGGCAGAACCTGGTGCACAATCAGCGTGCGTGAGACGATATCGGCGAGGATCATAAAGTGGGCGCCGATAAGAAACGTCAGCGGGATAGATAGACGATGGCCCGGCCCACATAGCATGCGCGTTACATGGGGAATGACCAGCCCGACAAACCCCACTGCGCCCGTGGCGCTCACCAGCGTTGCGGTAACAATGGCACAGGTCAGCAATAAGACAATACGCACGGCGGTAACCGGGATCCCCAGCGTGGTGGAGACCTCATCCCCGAAGGTGAAGGTGTCCAGCGCCCGTGAAAAGAGCAATACCACCAGTAAACCCGCAAGCGTAACGGCCAGCGCCAGCAGCGCGTCAGGCCAGCGCACGCCGCTCAGACTTCCCAGCAGCCAGAACATGACGCTACGGGACTGCTCGGCATTGGCGGACGTACTGACGACGTACGCGGTCATGGCGTTGAAGAGCTGGGTGCCCGCAATGCCAGCCAGCAAAATGCGCGACGGGCTTTCACTCATCCCGTTCGTAATCACCATGATGAGCGCAAAGGCGGCGCACGAGCCGACAAACGCACCGCTGCTTACGCCAATCACGCTCCCCCCGATGCCGAGAAGCATCACGCAGACGGCCCCCAGCGATGCGCCCGCGGAAATCCCCAGCAGATAAGGCTCAGCCAGAGGGTTACGCAGGATCGACTGCAACACCAGCCCGCACAACGCCAGGCCGCCGCCGCTGCACGCGGCCATTACTGCCCGGCTCATGCGATATTGCCAGACGATACCTTCCTCCGTTTGCGGCAACGCATAAGAGGTCAAACCCAGTCCGTTGAGGATCGCTTTCCCGGTACTGGCATACGACACCGGCATATCACCGATACTGGCGGCAAAGACCAGCATCAGCGGCAGCGCCATGGCACCTGCTGCCAGTAAACCCTGCTGGCGGCGGTCAAAAGCGAAATGACTCATTGTTCATCCTGGAAAGAAGCCAGCCGATCGCTGATAAGCTCAACCGCATCGACGTTACGCAATGAAGGGTTTAACGACATCGCTGGCACCACGATGATGTGGTTGTTCCTGACCGCAGGCATGTTCTTTGTCACCGGGTCACTGCGCAAGAACGCTTTTTTTACCTCAACGTCATCGGCAGGGTAGAGCCTGCGGGACATCCCGGCGATAACAATCACGTCCGGCTGCGATCGGGCTATATGTTCCCACGTTACAGCGGGCCATTCGTCGTGAGAGTCAATAATGTTCTTCAACCCCAGCGTGCGGCTGATCCAGCCAGGCGCGCCGTAATTCCCGGCCACCCAGGGATCGCCATTCAGACGGCTGCTGGAGAACCAGAATACAACGCTAAGCGGTTTCGCGGAGGCGCGCGCCTGGGCCTTTTTAATTCGCTCCGCCAGCGCACGATTGAGCTGCTCACCTCGCGCGGAAACATCAAAAATCGTCGCCAGATCTGTCACTTCCCGTGTAATTTCCGCCAGTGAAAACTGCGCGCTACGTGCTCCGTCTGCGTTTGAGGTTTCCGTTACCGTTTTATCCGTGCAGTCGGCAGGGGAGATCCACGTATTAATCCCCAGCGACGCAAACTGCTCACGGGTTCCCACTTCTCCCTGCGGACCAATGTGCCAGTGATACTGTGCGAGAACGAGTTCAGGTTTCTGCCCTACCACGGCTTCAAAGGAGGGGGAGTTATCCGCAAGCCGGGGGAGGTTTTTACCGGCATCCTCCAGCGTGGGTGGGAGCTTGCCGAACCAGACTGACGTCGCGGCGATCGTTTTCTCCAGCCCCAGTGCGAGCAGTAATTCTGTTTCATGCTGACCCACGGTAACGACGCGCTGAGGAGCCTGCGTAAAGGTCTGCTTGACGCCGCAATTTTCAATCGTGAGGGGCCAGGTGGTAGCGGCGAAAGCGGCAGGCGCCATGGTGAGCAGTGAAGCCAGAAATAATCCTTTTTTGAGTAACATAGAACGCAATCCAAAATTGTTATGTTATAACATAATACATATATTGTGATTGAGAGCAACACGCTCACCGTCGCTTGTTGCAGAAACGAAAGGCTGGACTATTCGCAACATACCCACCTGGCATTCGCGGGTTGCCTGCAATGGACTGCATCGCCAGAATGTTTTTTGAGCGTATATTTAATTTCTCAAGGATCCTTACACGGTAGGTGCTGGTCGTTTTTTGTGATAGTTGCAGCTTTTCGCTATGTCATGGTTTTCCAGGAAGAAGACAGGGGAACTCTTTTATCGCAGTGAGGCTTAGCTAATTGGTGTTGTACGAAAAAAGTCTAAATGACCACCCGCGAATCTAATAAACGTTATGAATGTAAAAATAAATGTTTGCATTTTAGCCAGTCGATGGCGAAGAAATCAGCGGGACGGAAGGGGACGACGAAAGACGTGTAATGTTATGCAATTTCGTGCTTTACATCATGCTCAGAGATGTTTATAGTGCGCCTCACTTTGGAAGCGTGGCCGAGCGGTTGAAGGCACCGGTCTTGAAAACCGGCGACCCGAAAGGGTTCTAGAGTTCGAATCTCTACGCTTCCGCCAAATTCGAAAACCCTGCGATAGCAATATCGCAGGGTTTTTTCGTTATTCCAGCCCCAGCGTATACTGCGCGATTTTGAAGTAGATAATCAGCCCGGTGCCGTCGATTAGCGTGGCGATAAACGGTGCGGAGACCACCGCCGGATCGATTTTGCAGCGTTTCAGTACCATCGGGATCACCGACGAGACGATGGCGCTCCACAGCGTAATGCAGACCAGCGTCAGGCTGACGATGAGCGTGATTTCCATCCCTATACCCATCATCCAGGCGCGAACGCAGCCCGCCAGACCCAGCGTGGCGGCAATCATTAACGAGGTGCTGATCTCTTTGCGCAGCACGCGACCCACATCGCGAAGGTGGACTTCACCCAGCGCCATGGCGCGCACCAGCGTCGAGGTGATCTGCGTCCCGCTGTTTCCGCCAGTGCCAATCAGCAGCGGAATAAAGAACGCCAGCGCGATGGCAGATTCCAGCGCCTCTTCAAAATGCTGGATCACCGAACTGGTATACGCTTCCGCAACAAACAGCAGCAGCAGCCAGACGGAGCGTTTCTTCCACAGGCTGAAGGCGCTGGTTTCCAGATAGGGCTTCTCAAGGGGCAGCGTCGCCCCCTGAAGCTGGGCATCTTCAGTAACGTCATCTTCCAGCAGATGGGCGATTTCACGCTCGGTAAGACAGCCCACCAGCTTGCCGTGGGTCACCACCGGCACCACATCCGCACCCGCGTGCGCCAGCAGCCCGGCGACATCCGCCCGCTCATCTTCCGGTTTGAGCTGAATAAAATCCGATATCATCAACCCCTTAACAGGCTGCACGGTATCCGTGGCCTGCAATAATTTGCGTACGGCGATTAAACCCGCGAGGCGACCGTTATCTTCGATAAAAATATGCGATGGAATATCATCATCTTTTAATTTTTCAAAGAACTGCTCGCATGCCAGAGCTACGCATAATGAAATATCGATAACGATAAAATCGGTATTCATATATTGCGCGATGGCGCTGTCATTAAAAGCCAGGTTTTGGTTGTGAATTGCGTAAGACATAGTAAATTCCCTTTGAATAATAAAATCTCTCAGGGGCGAGCAAGACAGGGCATGTCGGAAAGGAGATCCCCACGTCCTGGGTTCAGCACTGTACACCGTATCCCACAAGGGAAGTTATACTGACAAAGCCTTGATTCGACAGTGCCTGTTTTACCCTGTGCCGGTTCTCTCGAACCCACCAGAGCGATAACGTGTATTTGTACAGGAGCCTCGCCATAACGAGATCGTTGTAAAACGAGAGGGATAATACGCCTGTTTAAATTTAGTGCTCAGAAAATTAAATAATGTTTAAGAACGGTTTAGGTAAATCTTATTAATAAAATGTTGAGGGTTTATTTAAGGTTATTCATTTTAAATGGAGAATTAAATTATTAACGGGGGAGGGGAAAATGACATGGTTTGATAACCTGCTGAATCATTTTGCGCTGTATCCGGCACATCTGTTTGTGCTGTTATTCGTGATGGCGCTGAGCAAATCGACGGTGCTGATCTCCTCCGTGCTGCCGCCAGCGTCGGTGATGCTGCTGGCGGGCATTACCGTCAGCCAGGGGAGCATGCATCCTGCGCTGACGTGGCTCGCCGTGGTGATGGGGGCAACGGCAGGTTCGGTGCTGAATTACCATATCGGCCAACTGATGGGGCATACCCGGATGGTCACGCGCTTCACCTCAAAGCATGCCAATAAGTTCCTGCGGGTCCAGCATCAGCTGCAAAAGAACGGGGTCATCGTGCTTTTTACGTCGCGCTTCCTGGCGGTGTTGCGTTACATCGTCCCGCTGGCGGCCGGGATGCTCAGGCTGAACGCCGTCAAGGTCTACGCCGTCAGCCTGCTTTCCGCCTGTGCGTGGGCGGCGCTGTATGTCGGCGCGGTCACCGGCATCAGCGCCTTTTGAATTACAGGCTCCCCATTCCGCCGTCCACCAGCAGTTCCGTTCCCACTGTGTAGCTCGACTCGTCGGAGGCCAGATAGAGCGCGGCTTTTGCCAGCTCGGTCGTCGAGCCCATTCTGCCCAGCGGCACCAGATTAATGACCTCTGCCATCATCGCGTTAAGCGCCTCGTCGCTTAAGCCCGTTTTCGTAAATGCCGGGGTTTCCACCGGACCGGGACTCAGACCGTTGACGCGGATCCCGCGCGGCAGCAGCTCCGCCGACAGTGTACGCGCCAGCGACAGCAGGGCGGCCTTGCTCGCGGCATACGCGCTGCTGGTGGGCAGGCCGATGCGCGCGCTCACGGAGCCGCAGAGGATCACCGAGGATGGGTTATTCAGCAGCGGCAGCAGCGCCTGAATTAAAAAGAACGGTCCCTTCAGGTTGATGTTCATCAGACGGTCCCAGGCCTCTTCCTGCCAGACTTCCAGCGGCGCGTGCGTTACGTCACCGGCGTTGAGAAAGACCGCATCCAGGCGTGGCCAGCGGGCGGTGAGGGTCTCCGCCAGCGCTTTTTGCGACGAAATATCGCCTGCGTCGGTTGGGATCACCCAGGCCTTATCGCCCAGAATGCGCTCTGCTTCGGCGAGGGTATCCGGGTTGCGTCCGGTCACGGCGACGCGCGCCCCTTCGGCGATAAACGCCTGCGCGGTGGCGAGACCGATACCGCTGGTGCCGCCGGTAATCAACGTATACTTATCGGTTAAACGACCCATGTTCTTCTCCTGAAATGTCTCTGGAGAAAGCACTATAGAAACGTTAGTATCGAAAGGAAACCAGGTACCAAATGGATACTAACGAGGCAAGAGGTGTGAAATGGCAGAGCTGCTGGAAGCGTGCTGCGAAAAAAAATCTGAGGCGTATACCTGCCCGATGACGCAGTTTGTGAATCTGATTTCCGGTAAGTGGGCGATCCCCATTCTCTATCGCCTGATTGTGTTCAATACGCCCGTTCGCTTTGGCGATCTGCTGCGTGCCGCTGCCCCCATCACCCAGAAAGAGCTGACGAAGCAGCTGCGCCTGTTTGAGCAGCGCGGGCTGGTGACGCGAACGGTCTACCCGGAGATCCCGCCGCGCGTGGAGTATCAGATCACCGAGCTGGGGCTAACCCTTCAGGACGCACTCTCGCCGCTGGCCGCCTGGATGAGCGAATACGGCGACCAGCTTCAGCGTTAGGCTACTGTTTTACGTAGCGCGGATCCCCGCTTCATCGGTGAGATAGGCCACCAGAATATCGACTGCGACCCCGTAGCGCGCGTCGCGAACAATCAGCAGCGACCACCAGTCGCCGATAATATCCAGCGAACGGGCGACGGGGCAGGTGCTCTCTTCAAGGCGGGTACGTTTCACAGCGAATTCTCCGGTGGGGTATGGTTTTTTTTCATAAAACTCATCGGCACACGCCGTAAGCACGTTAATCATCAGTTTGAGAAATGCTTCCCGAAAAACCTGTCACGGATCTGTCACACTCAGGGCGACATTAAAAACGTGTGAGGAATTAGGGATGAGAAAAGCACTACTCGCAGTTGCCGTGGCAGGTACCCTTTCCGTGACCTTTGGCGCACAGGCGCAGGACACGCCGGACGGCTATCAGCTGGAACAGGTGCTCATCATGAGCCGCCACAACCTGCGCGCGCCGCTTGCCAATAACGGCAGCGTGCTGGAGCAGTCCACGCCGAAGCAGTGGCCGGAGTGGGACGTCCCGGGTGGACAGCTCACCACCAAAGGTGGCGTACTGGAAGTGTATATGGGTCACTATATGCGCGAGTGGCTGGCAGAGCAGGGGATGGTGAAGACGGGTGAATGCCCGCCAGCGGATACCGTCTATGCCTACGCCAACAGCCTCCAGCGCACCGTGGCGACCGCGCAGTTCTTTATCACCGGCGCGTTCCCCGGGTGCGATGTTCCTGTGCATCACCAGGAAAAAATGGGCACCATGGACCCCACCTTCAATCCGGTCATTACCGATAACTCCCCTGAGTTTCGCGAGAAAGCGCTGAAAGCGATGGAGACGGAACGGCAGAAAATGCAGCTGGATGAAAGCTACAAACTGCTGGAACAGCTGACAAACTACAGCGACTCGCCGTCCTGCAAGGAGAAAAAAGTCTGCTCCCTGACGGAGGCGAAAGATACGTTCAGCGCCGATTATGAAAAAGAGCCGGGCGTCTCCGGGCCGCTGAAGGTGGGTAACTCGCTGGTGGATGCGTTCACGCTACAGTATTACGAAGGCTTCCCGACAGACCAGGTGGCCTGGGGGGAAATCAAAACCGATCAGCAGTGGCGCGTGCTGTCGAAGCTGAAAAACGGCTATCAGGACTCGCTGTTTACGTCGACGGAGGTGGCGCAGAACGTGGCTAAACCGCTGGTGAAGTACATTGATAAAGCGCTGGTGACCGACCAGGCAAAAGCGCCAAAAATCACCCTGCTGGTGGGGCACGACTCTAACATCGCCTCGCTGCTGACCGCGCTGGACTTCAGGCCTTACCAGTTGCACGACCAGCAGGAACGCACCCCGATTGGCGGTAAAATTCTCTTCCAGCGCTGGCATGACAAAAACACTAATCAGGAGCTGATGAAAATTGAGTATGTCTACCAGAGTTCAGATCAGTTGCGTAACGCCAGCGTACTGTCGCTGCAATCCCCTGCGCAGCGCGTGACGCTGGAGCTGAAGGGCTGTCCGGTGGATGGCAACGGCTTCTGTCCTGTCGATAAATTCAATGCGGTGATGAATAACGCGGCGAAATAGAAGAGAGCTCCCGCTGCACAAGCCTGTCTCTTATAAACAATGTCCCTGATGTTTGAGCCAGGCTTCTTTTCAGATCGTTTCCGTGTCGACGACCTGAGCGGTAAAACTGTACTCGGCCAGCAAAACGTGAGTAATTATATAAATAATTTGTATCCTTAGCAGGTCTAATTATTTGTCTCCTCCATTTATATCCAATACTGTTATTTCCCTCTCAAAGATCAGATATTTACAACAAATTTGAATTATGTAAACTTTTTACTTTACCCATTCTATTAGCGTGGTTTCTGGTATGGATAACTGGTCAGCGCTTTTTGACGGACAGACCCGATACTTTCTGGACATTAATGACAGTACAGTGAAGCCGGATGTCCTGCGTTTTCGCGGCAGGGAAGCCCTGAGCGAGCCTTTCCGCTGGGATATTGAGTTCACCTCCGTGCAGGCGAACATTCCCCCGGAACAGGTGCTGATGAAATATGCCACCTTCTGGATGCGGAGCGGCAAAAGTGTTCACGGTATGGTGACCCGCCTGGAATGGCTTTCCACCACCGCCGACCACTCGCATTACCGGGTGGAGCTGAGCTCCCGTCTGGCGCTGCTCAGCCTTACCCGCCAGTGCCGCATTTTCCAGAACCAGTCCGTTCCTGAGGTGGTGGAGCAGGTGCTGCGTAAACACGGTCTGGAGGGGCCGGACTTTGAGTTTCG